>JALZHI010000170.1:5988-9398 GCA_030913985.1 Chloroflexota bacterium
CCCACTCCCAGCCCTTGACGATCCAGTTGTAGATGGCGTTGTGCTGCTCGGTGTGCGGCCTGGGGTGAGCCAGGCGCAGCACGTCGCGGTGCCCCCAGCCGTCGCGGTTCTGGTACTTGATCGCCTGGTACGCCAGCCTGCCCGGCGGCATCGCGTACCACTGGGCCACAGCCTGGCGCAGACCACGGCCCCAACCGCGCATGCCGTCCACGAACTCTACGAAGTGGAACAGGTGCGTGCCAGTGCGGCAGACCCTCGGCAGGGCCTCGAAAGCCGCCTTCTTGGTCGCCTCGCTGCCGTAGGTAGCGCACAGGGCCAGCGCGAAGATAGCGGGGTCGTTCTTGGGCGCGCGGCCCGACTCCGAGATCTCCACGATGCGGCGCACCACACGCGGGCCGTCCTCGGCTATGCACCGCTCTACCGCCTGGGCGTTCTCTGTGGTGAGCTTGCGCTCGGTTATGTAGTACGTACCTCCCTCGCTACCTAGCACGAGAAACCTGTCGAGCCGCGTCCAGTCGTCCACGGCCCACGCGAAGCCGCCCGCGCTGTTGGGCACCTGGGTGGAGCCGGGTATCGGCTCGTCCTGCGGCGTCACGTCCCGCTTGCGAGTGTATGCCTTTAGATGCTTCATGTCGCACCTTCCTTTCGGCCCCCATGGGCAAAGTTATATGGAGAGTGGGCTAATAGCGCAGCCAGGCAACTGCAAAGCAGCACGACCGCCGAGCACAAGACTCGAACGGCCCTCGGTAACCTGATTACTCCGGCCCACTCTTAAGATTATCTACTGGCGGTCAAACTCCGGCCTGGGTATGGGCTTTCGCCCCGCATTCCAAGCGACCATTTTCAAGCGGATGATAACCCAAACACACCGTACCGCCATGGTGGGAACGGCAGGGCTCGAACCTGCGACCTAAGGCTGGCGATAACCATCAACCAGCGGCCCCGCAATTACCGAGGCAAGTGTACGGCGACGGCGTTTTTCCTTTGCTCTGCCACTGAGCTACGTTCCCATAGTGTTATTCAATTGTGCGTGTACGTCCCGGCGATGTGCTATCGAGCGCCTAACCTGTCCAGCCACTCGCGTAGTTCTGCTTCATGCTCATCGTGCAGGTGAGCGCTGAAGTCATGCAGGAGGTTGGGGCCGATAGCCTTACCGTTTTCCCACTCAAAACGTCCCGGCTCCAGGAGATCATGCTCGGGTAACGATTGGACCAGCGCTTCCATGCGCTCCCAAAGAGCGCTTGCGTCCTTGAGCACTTCGTCCAGAGAACGGTCTTTGTTCCTGTCGTAGAATACCTGGTTCACCGGGTCGGCGTCCCAGTCCTCAGCGCCCTCTATGCCCGCGGGTGGCAGGGGTGGTTCGCCTTTTAGCCCCGCCTCGCGCCGTCCTACCTCGTACTCCCACCAGCCGTTCATGTGGGCGATCAGGTCCTTGAAAGTCCACTCTCCCATAGCGCCGGGCTGGTTCATGCGGTCCCGCCCTACCTCTTGCAGTAAGCTTTCCCAGTGGGTGCGCTCCTGACAGATTTGCTCGATTAGTTGCTGCTTGTTCGCTGGTGTCTCCATGACCTCTCCTTACCAAGAACTATGTTTCGCGTGTGATGAGACCTGATATGTCACGATGTGGGGACGGCAGGGTCCGAACCTGCACCTCCTCCCGCGGGTTTCCCCGTGAAAGGCGCTCTGACTGATAACCATCTACCTACGGCCCATGAGGCAAGGAAGCGGAGATGAAGTTAATGAGCTACGTCCCCATGTATTTGGTTGTAGGTCGTATGTGCCGAATGACACACCGACCTGGTGGGGACGGCAGGACTCGAACCTGCACCCGCCGATCCGGCAGATAACCATCAGCCAACGGCCCATCAGGCAAATCTCGGTTGATGAAAAGTCGGCTGTCCTTCCCGTTAGACTACGCCCCCATGTATTTGGTTGTCAGCCATGTGTGTCACAAGACACAATGGCCTGGTGGGGACGGCAGGACTCGAACCTGCAACCTATTCGTTATGAGCGATAACCATCTTCCAACGGCCCATGAGGCAAAGAGCGGCTGACGGTGTTAATTGCTCTGCCAATTGAGCTACGTCCCCAGGCTTGTATTCGATTGTAAAGTAGTGGGAGAATCGCCCCTCCCGCCCCGGTCCTTCTTGTTTGCATGACCGGCAAGCTGCTATCTCAGCACTCGCCCCTCCGCTACCGACCTCGCCCACGCCAGCACTGTTTCAGCGTGCCCTAGCGGCGCTGTCGGGTCGATGTCGGCTATCGTCATCTCGCCCGCGACGGGGTGGGTGACTATCTCAGGGGGCATCTCCGGCCCTGTCGTGGCCTTCCAGCGGGTGACATCGGCCTGCCTCTTCCTCATGCCGCCCTCTGTTATTATTGCTCCCCAGTCCCGCCCCTCTCGTCCTTCACCGAAGATGCGCCGCAGGAACCCGTAGCCCGCCACCTGGTACCAGGGCTTGGTGAGGCTGGGGTGCTGCACATGGTAGGTCAGCACCGTCAGGCCGTGCATGTCTGCCGCTTCCTGGCTGTGGCCCTCCGCCACAAGCAGGGCGTGGAAGCGGTCCATGCAAGTTTCGTCGCCCATATCAGCCCCACATTCCGCGCATCTCATTTTTATAACCTTCCATCGCTAGCGTTGCGCCGCCACTTCAGCGGCTATATAATGGTCCCAATTTCAGATTGGCTTCCCAGGTCCAAGCCGGAGAACCTTACCTCCAGGCTTGTACCTGTGGACTCCCGTGGAGGTATACCACCGTGGTTACGACCACTCAGACAACTCCAGGTGCGCTCGCCTTTGCACCCAGGCCGTCTAATGGTGGGATGCACATGGCGGTTCTCGCCGGCATCGTGCTGACGCTGGGGATCGTGCCTATGTTAGTAGTGGGCCTGATCTTCGCGCCGGAGTTTTGGTACATCTTCCTGCTGGCAGGGGCTTTAGATTTCGTATTAAGCTGGCTGATATTCCGGTACGCTATCTACTTCCCCCACATGGTCTATGAGCTTGCACCCGACGGGTTGCACCTCCGCTACGGCCCCCTCCTTCACTACCACATCCCCTACGAGAGCATAGAGCGGGTGTGGATACATAACTTCGAGCACCGTCCCAATGTCCGGCGAGTCAGTTCCCCCGGCTTGCTCCTCTACTGCGCGTGGTTCCCCGGCTTTGGCAAGGTCTCCATGTGCGCTACAGCTTATAAAGGCCGATTCGTGCTCATCAAGACCACCACCCAGACCTACGGCATCACCCCCCATGACGAAGAAGGCTTCCTCAACGCCCTGAGGACCTACACCGGCGAACGCGCTACCTACGTGCAGCCTGGTGAGTAGTGGTTAGTGGTTAGTGGTTAGTGGTTAGTGGTTAGTGGTTAGTGGTTAGAGGCTCTTCTACTTACCACTAACCACTAACC
>JALZHI010000171.1 GCA_030913985.1 Chloroflexota bacterium
GTATCCAACAATTCCGAAATCCTAATTCCCAATTCCCAAATCCAACTACTGTTGTACTACTACCGCCCGGCGGTTCTGGGCGCTGGACTTGAGGACACGGTCGTACTTTTCGAGCGATTCGACGATGCGGCCCGCGCCGCGCACCACGCAGGTGAGCGGGTCTTCAGCGATGCGCACGGGCATGCGGGTCTCGTTAGTCAGACGCCTGTCTAGGCCCTTCAGGAGCGCGCCGCCGCCTGCCAGGGTAATGCCGAACTGCATGATGTCGGCCACAAGCTCCGGGGGGGTCTCTTCAAGGGCCAGGCGCACCACCTCCACGATCTCGGATACCGGCTGGCTGATGGCATCTCGCAGCTCCACGCTGCTGACGTCAACGGCCTTGGGGAGGCCCGTAATCACGTCGCGCCCGCGCAGGGTGACCGCAAGCTCCTCTTCGAGGGGGTAGGCGGAACCGGCGGCGATCTTGGCGGCCTCGGCCATGCGCTCGCCTATGTGCAGGTTGTGCTCGCGGCGGGCGTACTGGATGATCGACTCGTCAATCTCGTCACCGGCGGTGCGGATCGAGTGGTTGATGACGATCCCGCCCAGGGAAATGACGGCTACCTCGGTGGTGCCGCCCCCGATGTCCACTATCATCGAGCCGACCGGCTCCTGCACCGGCAGCCCCGCACCGATAGCGGCGGCCATAGGCTCCTCAATCGGGTAGGCCTCGCGGGCACCGGCGTTGATAGCGGCGTCATGGGCAGCGCGGCGCTCGACCTCGGTCACACCGGAGGGGATGCCGATCACCACGCGGGGCTTAGGGGTCATGAGGCCCTGCGAGTGCACCTTGCGGATGAAGTGCTTGAGCATCGTCTCTACGATGTCGAAATCGGCGATAACGCCGTCTTTAAGGGGGCGGATGGCGATAATATAACCGGGGGTCTTGCCGACCATCGCCTTGGCCTCGGCCCCGACGGCGTAGGTCTTGCGGGTTCGCTTGTCGATGGCTACTACCGAAGGCTCGGACACGACGATGCCCTTGCCTCTAACGTGGACGAGTGTGTTTGCGGTACCCAGGTCCACACCCAGGTCGCGACTGAACAGGCCGAACAGAGCGTTCAGAGGGCCGATCATTAACGTTTTGCTCCTCCCGGCAGGCAAACCACAAGCAATATGAAGAGTGCCAACCGTAAAGTTGAAGGTCGGTAGGCCCGGCGCGCGCGTGAAGCGCAATATGCACAGAGGGCCGCGAGCAGCGCATCACTGCGCCGGAAATAAGACTTTCGTGAGGCAGATGAGAGGAAATTGATCGCAGGCCGTCGCAACGATGAGACGTGAAATTCCCTTACCCCATAAGAGTTAAAGCCCAAAATCTGCCTTACGATTATAAGCCAGGGCCGGTACACTGTCAAGCATAATGGCCCCTGAGAGGCAAAGATACGGCGAATACACGCGAAGGGCCGCCGGTACGTTAGGAGTAATGGTGTGTCGCCTGGGTGCGAAGTGCATCATGACGTGCATCATATTGCAATGGGACATTTCTTCTATTGCGTTGCCATCGCACTGGTAGCGCCAGTGGTATTCTAGTATAATCACCCTTGCCTTTGGCTATCTTCAAGGGGGGAAGTTTATGCTCTCTACGTCCGTCACCTCACTAAATGGCGCGGGTAACGGCCGTGCCACCACCGCCGCGCTCAACCGCAACCTGCCGCTATTCGACTGGTACATCATGCCGGAAGCCTACTCCGCGCCGCTCGTGTTGGACGCTATCAAGGAGTTCTCGGTACCGGAAGGCGGCACGGTGCTCGACCCGTTTTGCGGCACGGGCACGACGTTGGTGGCGGCGAGGCTGGCGGGGCGCAACGCCGTGGGCATCGAGGTAAATCCTTTCCTGTGCATGGCTTCCAGGGTGAAGACGCGGGAGCGGTTCAACCTGCCCCTGCTGCGGGTGGAGGCTGACAGGTTGCTGGGGGCGGCGCGGCTGGTGCTGCGGAGCGTGGACGAGGGCAAGATGCCCCACCTGGCCGACAAGTTCCCCGATATGCCGAGGCTGGAACGCTGGATAGCCAGGCGGGTGGCGCTGAAGGTGCTGGCGTTGCGCGACCTTATAGATGAGTACCTTAGCCCGCAGAACCGCGAGATCGGTCTGCTTGCGCTGGCGGCCATCCTGCGCGGGGCGAGCAACATGAAGCTTTCGCCGCACGCCTTCGGCTCCCGCGAGGTGAAGAACGACGCGCCGGTGATGTCCCTGTTCGAGATGCGCCTGGGTAAGATGCTGGACGACGTACAGTGGCTGCAAACCCAGGAGAACCTGGGCCGAGCGCAGGTGATCGAGGGCGACGTACGCAAGGCGCGAGAAGTGGAGCACAAGATGCTGCCCGCGCAACTGGCTATCACCTCACCCCCCTACCTGAACAACCTCGACTACACGATGCAGACGCGCATGGAGCTTTTCTTCCTTGGCTTCGTGCAGAGCATGGAAGAGTTGAAGCACCTGCGCAAGCGCATGATGATCTGCGATGCGAAGGCCACGTACAAGGATGTCGAGGACTGGCGGCGGGTGGAGGAAGTAAAGTCGGTGGCGGACGTGGCGCGGGCGCTGGACGAGGAGTTGGGCGACCGCAATTGGGGCTGGAACTACGGCCTGATGACCCGGCAGTACTTCGGGGGCCTGCTGCGCTCGCTGGAAGCGGTAAAGCCTCTGCTGGCACCCGGCGCGCCCTTCGTGGTCATCCTGGGGGAGTCGGCCCACGCGGGCATACTGGTGCCGGTGCCCGATATTACAGCGGAGTTGGGTCGGCTCGCGGGGTACGAGGCAACGGAGGTGCGGGTGCTGAGGACGCGCCGATCGTCGTCGCACAAGTTCGGGCTGAAGGAAAGCGCGGTGATCCTGAGGCGTGAAACGTGATGGTGCTTACCCAACAGGGTACGTGAATATCATCCTGTTTGTATGAGGGAGGCGCTGTCGGCCTTTGTCATTCTGAACGTAGTGAAGAATCTCGTCCCTCAGCACCCAAAGAGTGGTTTCATTTATGTCAATGTGGTGCTATAGAATAGGGGCACATCCCGGTGAGGGACGAGATTCTTCGCTGCGCTCAGAATGACAAAGAGGGGCTTGGTACTCGCGGTTCAACAGCATCCCTACCGACCTGATTCTTCACTACGTTCAGAATGACAAAGGGGAAGTTGGTCCTGCAACACCAATTGTACCCTACTCACGCCCCAGATTACCCAAACCGCATCACGTTTCACGTTTCAGAGTCAGACTACCTTCTCCCCTGCCTTCTCCAGCATCTCCTTCAACTGGCGGGCGGTGGTGACTGCCGCGCCGCGATAGTGGTTGTTGGTGAAGATGAAGGTCTGCTGGGCTGCGTTTTCCAGCTTTTCGATCTTGGGCACCCACTCGGTTAGCTCTTCGGGGCTGTATTCGTAGCTGTATCGCTCGTATGCCTCGTCGTGCTGCCACCACTTCTGGGCGTTGCGGCCGTGGAAGCGCACGTAAGCTATGGGCGCGGTAGCTACGGCGATGGGCGGGATGAGGCCCTTCATGCGCGGCTCGTCCACGCAGCAATAGCCCAGGTCGTTCTTGCGCAGCAGGTCCATAGTGTCATCCGTTACCCAGGTGGCGTTGCGGAACTCCACGACCACCGGCAGGTCGCTCATGCGCTCGCGGAAGGTCTCCAGGTAGTCGCGGTTCTCCTGCGTCGGCTTGAAGGAGTTGGGGAACTGCGCGAGCACGCAGCCGAACTTACCCTCGTCAATCAGAGGCTGGACCGCCTCGCGGAAGAAGCGGAAGTTCTCCGGGGTGCCGCCACCCTCCTCGGCCTGACGCTCGTGGGTGAGCTCCTTGCTGGCCTTTATAGTGAACACGAAGTTCTCGGGCACCTTGCGGGCCATGGCAGCGAGGGTGCGGGCGGCGGGCATGCGGTAGTAGGTGTAGTTGATCTCGGTCGCGCCGAACTCCTGCGCGTAGAACGGCAGCATCTCGGTGTCCTTGATGTTCTCGGGGTAGTAAGGCCCCTTCCAATCGGCGTAGCTATAGCCGCTAGTTCCAATACGTATCATATCTACCTCCGCGACCTCTACTCACTTCGAGGATTTTCATTCCGGCGCTCGAGAGACCCTTGAGGGTACCTTTTCGAGCACGAATATAGCACAATTGTTCTACTATATTATACCAAAATGCGGACCAAATCTCCACAAATTGTCGGTTATGGTGCTTCGTGTTATTATCGTGGGACAGGACCCCTCACGCACGTAAGCCGAAGATAACCCCGCAAAAGAGCCAATTCTATGCCATCAATAATCGTCGCCGGGCTTGGTCCCGGAGCCTGGGAGCAGGTCACACTCGAAGTCAAGTCGCTGCTGGAGTCGGCGGGCACCGTCTACCTGCGCACTGCCACCCACCCCACGGCGGAGCACCTCCCCGCGCACCTCGACGTGCGTACCTTCGACCACCTCTACGAGCGGGAGGACCGGTTCGAGGAGATATACCGCAAGATTGCCGAGGAACTGGTGAGCATCGCGGTGTCGGCGGGCAGGGAACATATCATCTACTGCGTGCCGGGGCACCCCGCGATTGGCGAGGCCTCGGTGCGCCACCTGCGGACGCTGGCACGCGAGCACGCTATAGACGTGAGGCTGGTGGCTGGACTGTCGTTCCTGGAGCCGGTGTGCACCGCGTTGGGTATCGACCCGTTGCAGAGGGGCCTCCAAATCGTGGACGGCACGGAGTTGGCGGGCTTTGGCGAGAAGCAAGAGAATCAGCCCACCGAAGAAGACGAGCCGTTCCTGTTCAGCCCCTATTCGCTGCCGGTGGAGCCTGCCGCCTTCCCCGCCATGTCGGGGCTTACGCCACTCTACCCGGTGCTGCTGTGCCAGGTGTACAACGACCGGGTGGCCTCGGCCTGCAAGCTGATGCTGATGGAGCGTTACCCGGACGAGCACCCCGTGCAAATCGTGCTGAACGCGGGAGTGCCGGGGCAGGAGCAGGTGATAAGCACCACGCTGGCCGAAGTGGACCGGGGGCACGGCATCAATCACCTGGCGTGCGTGTACCTGCCCGCTTTGGAGCCGCTGCAACTGCCCCGCGAGTTCGATTCGCTGGTGTACGTGATGGGCAGGCTGCGCGGCCCCGGCGGCTGTCCGTGGGACCGCGAGCAGACCCACGACTCGATAAAGCACCACCTGCTGGAAGAGGCCTATGAAGCGGTGGACGCGATGGACGCCAACGACCCCGACACGCTGGCTGAGGAACTGGGCGACCTGTTGTTGCAGGTGGTGTTCCACTCGCAGCTTGCCGTCTCCAACGAGGAATTCACCCTAGCGGACGTGGTGGGGCACATCGTCACCAAGCTGGTGAGGCGGCACCCGCACGTCTTCGGGGACGTTGAGGTTACGGGGGCCGAGCACGTACTGCGCAACTGGGAGATGATCAAGGCCAAGGAGCGCGAGGCCAAAGCCAGGGCGGGACGCAAGTTCGACTCGGCGGAGGCGGCCAATCAGGGGCTAGAGGGCACGGGGCTGCTGTTGAGCGTGCCCCGTGCCATGCCCTCCCTCGACCGCGCCCAACAGCTACAGGTGCGTGCGGCTCGCGTCGGCTTCGACTGGTCCGACATCTCCGGCATCTACGACAAGGTGCGAGAAGAACTGGAAGAGCTGCGGGTGGAAGAGAGCACGGAGCGGCGCACGGAGGAGTTGGGCGACCTGCTGTTCGTGCTGGTGAACCTGGGCAAATGGATGGGCATCAACGCGGAGGAGGCTTTGCGGCGGGCCAACGACAAGTTCCTCAACCGCTTCACGGCTATGGAGCGGGCGATTGTGGACGAGGGCAAGACGCTGCGAGAGATGAACGTCGAGGAGATGGACCGCTACTGGGAGCGCATCAAGGGCGGGGCCGGAGAGGGTAGCGCGTGAGCAAGTCGCACAAGTACGTAGCCGCACGCCCGCGCCCGAACCCTGGTCTCGCCGGGCGCGGTCCCAAACGCTGGGCCTACCACAAGCCGGTGTACATGCAGAGTCCCCTGCTTACCTTTCTGCGCAGGCTCGGCCTGGTGGCGCTAGTGGCAGTCGGCCTAGGTGTGCTTACCCTGGGCGGATATAAGCTGCTGGTGGAAGCCGACGCCCGGACGCTCATGTACGAGGTAGACGACCCGAAGCTGCCACGCAACCACGTGGCCCTGGTCTTTGGGGCCGGGTTGCGCCCCGACGGCGGCCCTTCGGCCATACTGGAGGACCGGGTAGCCACCGCCGCCGACCTGTACAAAGCGGGCAAGGTGGACAAGCTGCTCATGACCGGGGATAACGGCGACGTTGATTACAACGAAGTCGCGGCTATGCTCAAGGCGGCGGTGGCAAGGGGCGTACCGGACGACGATATAGTGCTGGACTACGCGGGATTCAACACCTGGGATAGCTGCTACCGGGCGCGGGAAGTATTCAGCTTGAAGGAGGCCACCCTGGTCACGCAGCGGTTCCATTTGCCGCGCGCCCTTCACGCGTGCAACTACCTGAAGGTGAAAGCGATTGGGGTGATAGCCGACCGCCAGCCCTACAACACCTTCAACAACGAAGTCCGCGAGATCCCCGCGCTGGCCGGCAACCTGTTCCGCATCATCATCAACGACCAGCCGCGCTTCCTCGGCCCCAAGGTGAACGTGGACGAGCCGCAGGTCAGGTAGCGCAGTTAGCAATCCTTTTGGTGAGCACAGACGGAAGTTACGCTTCAGAAATCAGGTTGAGGCCAGCAATCTTCTCGAAGTCTCGGCGGTTATGCGACACAAGAGGAATGTTGTTCAGGAGAGCAGTCGCCGCAATCCAGGCGTCTGCGGTGCTGATAACTCTGCCGTTTCTACGCTCACCGTCAATGACCCGCGCCCATAGGCGACTTAAATCACGGTCGGATGGATGCACAACGAATTGCTGAAGGTGCGCTTCCATCAGTGCTGTGCGAGCAGGGCCCCAGTTATGCTGCAAAGCCCAACGGTCCAACTCGGCAACGGTCATAAAGGATATCAGCAACAACTTTCCCGTCACGTGCTGATGGTAGAGGCTAGCCAAGCCGGAGTTCTTAAAGAGGAAGGAAACTACATCCGTATCGACTACACAAGGAGGCATCAGGAATTTCCCTTGCTGCTCCCGCCGTTGCCCTCCCTGCGCCAACTCGCCAGAGTCTCAATAAACTCCTCAGAACTCTCATCTTGCGGCCAGAAATTCCCAGCCAGAGTACTGACATCTGTTACTGGCTTCACTCCCTGCTGTTTAGCAAGTTCTTCAACGCTATAGTGCACGTAGAAGGTGCTAGTGCTATTCCCGGTCTTAGCATCATCTTGTCTAGTCGCGCCCATTAGCGTCTCCTTTTATTTACCGCCCTTGACACAGAACCCTCGCCTGTCGTTGTTGTATTTTGAGTATAGGACAGCTAATTGCTCGCTGCAACCTTACGACCCAATCAAAATACATGCTGCTATTTCTTCAGCGCCTCTTCCAGCACCACCTTAGCCAGGGGCAGGGCTACGCGCGTGCCTTCGCCGCCGTCCTCTATCATGGTGCAGATGGCATACTGGGGTTTGGCGGGGTCTTTGCCCGCGAAGCCGATGAACCAGGAGTGGGTGGTGTCGCGGCCCGTTTCGGCGGTGCCGGTCTTGCCGCCCACGGTGGCACCGGGAATCGCGGCGTCTTTGGCCCAGCCCGATTGGATGGAGGTAATCATCATCTGCTTGATCGCCTCGTTCGTGTTGGGGGAGAGCGCCTGCTGTAAGGTGTGGGGCTGGAACTGCCATATGGGTTGGCCCATTTCGTGGTCGTTCACCGAGGCCACCATGTAAGGGGCCGGTAGCTCGCCGCCACGCGCCACGGCAGCCGCGACCAGGGCCATCTGCAGGGGCGTGGCTTGCACCTCTCCCTGGCCGTAGGCTGTGGCCGCGAGCAGGTTCTTGCTCGTTTGCAACGCCTCCGCGCTGGAAGCCAGGCGGCTCGCCTCAAGAGGCAGGCCGAGATCGTAGCGGGTGCCGAAGCCGAAGCGCCTGCCGTACTCTATGATCCGGTTGCTGCCCAGTTGCACCCCAAGCTCCGCGAATACCACGTTGAGCGACCACTTGTAGCCCTCCGTGAGGGTGAACAGCGGGCCGTGGTTGCGCGGGCGGCAGGTGGCGCAGTCTACGTGGAAGTAGTTGCCGGGCTCTACCTGCACTTTGCCGTCGGTGTCGGTGAAGACCGATAGCGGCTGGACCGCCCCGGTGTCTATGGCCGCGCCCGCCGTAATGGTCTTGAAGGTGGAGCCGGGCGGGTAAAGGCCCTGCGTGGCGCGGAGCAGGAGGGGGTTGCTCTCGTCGCTGATTACGGCGTTGTAGTAGTCAACTATCCGCTTGCTCTCCGCCTCCCAGTCGTCCCGGTACGGATCGAAGGATAGCTGCTGGGGGTCAATATGGGGCCAGGATGCCAGCGCCAGGATTGCCCCACTCTGCGCGTCGAGCAGCACCACCGAGCCTTTGCGCTCCCCAAGCTGCATCTGGGCGAAGTTCTGTAGGTTCGGGTCGATGGTCAGGTAAAGGTCGTTGCCGATTACGGGGCGGTGAAGGAGCCTGCGCTGCTGCTCGGTCAGGGGGTTGAGCACCTCGTTGCCCGACAGGTACCTGTCGAACGAAGCCTCCAGGCCCGCCGATCCATAGATCATCGGGTTGTAGTAGCCCACCAGGTAGGAGATGTTCGGCTCCGGGTAGATGCGGTGCGCGTAGCGGGAGGGCGAGATTATCTCGGAGGCCGCGATAACCCTATCGCCGGCCATGATAGCCCCGCGCTGCGTTTGTAGCTCCTCCGGTATCTTGCGCGGGTCCTGTATGACGTTGCCCTCTTCGGTGATGACGGTGGCCTCTTTGATGGCAGCGGCCACCACAATTTGCTCGCGCAGGAGATGGAGGCTGAGCAGGGCGAAACCGACGAGCAAGAAGGCCCCAAGCTGCCGCACGTTATGCCGGAAGCGCGCGTCGAGGGTAGCGTACCTGCCCACAGGGGGTGAGGCCGAGAGCCAGGCGTAAATCAGGAAGAGCAGGAACGCCCCACCCAGGCAGATCAGCCAGACGCTATCGCTGGGCGGCTCTTTGGGCTTGCCTGGTATGGCCCCATTCACGAGGCCGAATGTCACAAGCCCCAGGCCGCCCAGCAGCGCCAAGACCCGGATGAGAGTGCGTACCGCGCTCGGCATCACGGGTTGCCTAGCCTCTCAGTGTCGGTGCGGATGGGGCGTGGGGCCGATACGCGCAACAGCAGGCCGATAATTATGCAGTTGGTGATGAGCGAAGAACCGCCGTAGCTGATGAAGGGCAGGGTGATACCGGTGAGTGGGATCATCTTGATCGCGCCGCCGATGATGATGATCGCCTGCAAGCCGAGGATAGTGGTGAGGCCCACCGCCAGC
>JALZHI010000018.1 GCA_030913985.1 Chloroflexota bacterium
GGGCTACACAAGGCAAAGTCCCTGCGGGACTGATACATTCTCTTAGGACGCTTCAGATGCTCTAAGATGAACCAGTCTGCTATGCAGACTTCGCAAGGTGTAGCCCTCGATTTCAATCGACGGGCGTCGGCTGGCGACCTATAGCCCTCATCAAGGACGTTATGTTGGTGATGTCCAACATGGGCAGGCACGGGGGCCTGCCCCTACACAGACACAGCTCACCCCTGAGCATTACCTCACTAGCCGAGTACTCTTCATTATCTGCCAGGGCATCAGTTTGCAGATACGCCCTAGTTTGAAGCTACCAGCAGGCTCAACTCCCTCGCAAGCGTCACGGCTTCTACACGGTTGCGCACGCCTAGTTTGCCGTAGATATTGTTGATGTGAGTCTTAACGGTGCCCAGACTCACTATCAACCGCTCCGCTACTTCCTCGTTCTTCAACCCCAGGGCAACCAGTTGCAAGACCTCTATCTCACGCTCGCTCAGCGGCTCAACCAACGCCCGGTTCTGAGAGGACCCGGACAAGGGGCGTTCGGCGTGTCTCATGCGTCCCGTACGCTCCACATGACCCACATGGCCCACATGGCCCAGGGCCGAGATCAAACCAGCTAGATATTTGCCGGATGGTTTACGCTCTGTGGAGTCGCCCAGGTCCACGCTGCCCAACTTTCGCAACCCCAGCAGCAACTCAGCCATAGGCTGGCCCTCGTCAGCGAAGATGCGAACGTAGCCTTCAGGTTCTGCCAGGGCCAACGCCTTCAGCAGCGCATCTCGCGCCGCCGCTTCATCTCTCTGCATGTACAGACACATGGCCTGGAGAACGAGCACCTCTATCAGCCTGCCGTGCCTGCCGGCAGCCCGCACGCTATCCCTCAGGTGCTGTAGCACGGTAGAGGCTTGTTGCAAATACGGCCCTTGCGACTGCCGCCTGCTCTGCGCCAACAGCAAGCGTGCCAGGGCAATACGCTCCGTCTCCGGTTTCTCAGGCTCCTGCTCGGCGCTCTGTAAAGCCTCTCTGCCCCAGCGTGCCGCCTCTTCGGGCTTACCCTGGTCCAGCAGCACCGTTGCCTTGTAGGCCGCCGCGGTGGTAACGGCCCAGTCCATCTTCAGGTTACGAGCTACCTCGTCTGTATACTGGAGCCACCCGAGGGCTGCATCATATTCGCCCTGCGCCCTCAGCACCAGCGCGAGTTCGAGCGAAGCATCAATCGCTATGCTTTCGTCGATGCTGCCCTTGCGTACCAGGTCTATCGCCGTGGTGAGGTGCTCGCTAGCCTGCTCCAGCCTATTCCATTCGCGCATGAGCTTGCCGATGCCGAGATGTGCCAGGCTCGCGAGCGGAGAGCGGCTCGCTTCCGCGCCGATATGCGAGGTTAGTATGGACAGGATGCGGGCGAACGTGGCCTGGGCATCGTGGAGCCGGCCTTGAGCCTCTTCCATCTCGCCTAGGCTGTATAGCGCGTACAGGTGCAGGAGCATGTCGCCTGCCTTCTCGGCGTAGGTAACGGCCTCCTGTATCGCGCTCCTGGCAGCCTGTGTGTCGCCCACGACGTACTGCGCCCTTCCCAGGCTGTAGCAGATAACACCTTTCACCCCGGCGCTCATAGAGGGTAGATAAGCGAGCGCCTGCTCGCACAGCCGGACCGCACCCGCGACATCCCGCCTTAGCACGGCCAGTCGCGCGCGTAGAGCTACTATCTCACCGAACGTATCGTTGCGCTCGGCAACGTCGAGGTCGTCCTGGGCAGCCAGGCTGCGCTCGCTCTGCGCCACCCACCACTCGGCGCTGGTCGGATCGTTTGTGAAGAGCGACACCCAGGCCCGCGACACCGCGAGGCCGGGGTCGGCTCGTACTTGCTGCTCCGGTAGCGTCTCAAGCCAGCGCTTGACGGTCGCAATCTCCCCGCGCCCCAACTGGTTCAGGAAACTGCGCCTGATAAGTCGTCCGGCCAGGTCCGGTTCTGAGACAAGCGCGTGCTCTATAGCCTCGGTAACCATATTGGCGCGCTCATACCAGAGGCTGGCGCTCCTGTGTAGCTCAGTAGCCCTGTGGGGCTGCGTGCGCTCCAGTTGGTTGCGCAACACCTCGCCAAACAAAGTATGGTAACGATACCAGCGCCCTTCGTGGTCTAATGCCACCGTGAAGAGGTTCTGCCTCTCTAAAGCCGCGAGCACCCTCTGGCTGTCCTGCCTGCCTGTAAGTTCGTCGCAAAGGGGGCCGCTCAGACTGTCGAGTATGGATGTGTACAGAAGAAAGGTCTGGATATCTTCCGGCTGTTTCTGTAGCACCTCTTCAACCAGGTACTCCAGGAAGTAGCGGTGGGCTGAGCTAAGCCCGGATATGAACAAGTCGCGGTCTGCCCGGTTTTGCATGGCGAGCGCGGCCAGTTGCAACCCGGCAATCCAACCCTCCGTGCGCTCCTGCAAGGCTTCAACTTGAGCCGTGGCAAGCTCCAGCCCCATTACCCTGGACATGAACTCACCGACCTCCTCCTGGGTGAAGCGCAGGTCGCTTACGCCTATTTCCAACAGCTCGTTGCGCGCTCGCAGTCGAGCGAGGGGCAGAGGGGGTTCGGCTCGGCTCGATACCACGATGTGCGTGTTCCTGGGCAGGTGCTCCAGGAGAAAGGTAAGGGCTTCATGTACCGGCTGCGCGCTGATTTCATGGTAATCGTCCAGTACCAGGACCAGGGTAGCCTCGACCGTATCGAGCAGGTTTATAAGCGGGACGAGAGGGGCTTCTACGGTATGCAGAAGCGACGTGTGCAGCAGAGGCATGACCTGGTTGGCGAGTCCGGGCTGGAGTCGATCCAGGGCAGCTACTACGTACGTGAGGAACCGCACGATGTCGTTGTCCGCCTCATCAAGGCTCACCCAGGCTGCGCGCGTTCCAGGAGCGGGGCTATGCGTCTCAGAATCGTACAACCACTGCGCGAGAAGCTGGGTTTTACCCGACCCCGCGGGGGCGGTCAGCAGGGTCAGCTTGTGATGCACAGCCATGCGTAGCCGGGCCACCAACTGAGGCCGCGACACGAAACTTGCGCGAACTTGGGGTATGTGTAGCTTCGTAGCCAGTATGGGGGCTTGCGACACCGTGCCGCGAGCCGAGTCATTCAGGAAGGGTTCTTCCGTCATCGGCAGCCATCTCTCCCGGTTCTCTGACGATACTCCGTAGTAAGGACGTACCGCACCGATTTCTGCGGAAATTATACAGCATGCCCGCGGGGAAGAAGCGGGTTGTCCAGGTGCAGTATGGGAACAATCCAACTCAATACTGCCTCACCGCGCCGGGTCCGGCCTCGCCCGGTATCCAAGCTTCTAAGGTGCCAGAATATCATCCGCAACATCATCCGCCGCACTCCAACTTTCGGTAGAGGTTGGCTGCCGTTCGGTATCGTAGTCTGATATGCACAGGGGACTTACTGTACAGAAAAAGAACAAGAAAGTAAGGCAAAACGATCACAGCAGAAGCAACATAGAAGGAGGGCCAAATGTCTTTCGGATTATTAGATCAAAGATTCATAATGAACTTTACCTATGCCCACAACTCCGGGGTGCGACTTGGCGCTTACGTTGCGGCACGCAGGCGGGCGACCCTGACGCGGCTGATCAGGAAGCTACAACGCAAGCGTCACTCGCTCCTGCCGCTACCAAACACTACGAATCTAGAGCAGGCCACGTATCTCGGCGTCAGGCAAGTTCCCACTACCGCTATTGTCGGTAGCGTAAGCCGTAGCAGAGATTTCGATGCCGAGTTCCTGCCACTGGAACCGGTGGACGAAGCCCGCTGGCTGCGAGTGTATTCAGCAATCTCCGAAGGCGTGGAGTTACCACCCATACAGCTTATCAAAGTTGATGGTCAATTTTTTGTGCTCGACGGCCACCACCGCGTGTCGGTGGCCCGCTTGTGCGGCATTGAATACATAGACGCCGAGGTTAGAGAGTATGTGTTCGCACCTGGCGGGCATCAGGCATCGACCGGGCAGTGCAAACAAGTCATTCGCGAGGTCAGCGAGCAACTGTTTCCTAAGGGGGAGCGCAGCCAGGGTACTTGCACGAGCAGTGAGGACTACATTCCAAATGACGCGCTTCCTTCTCCTGCCTAGTTGGTACTGAGTACGACTAAGAGTTCCCCTTAAGGTGGAGCATTTCTGCTCTGGGGATGCTTTCGCAAGAACTTGTCATCACAATGCGAACAATCGGGCGGGCCTCTCAGTATTATACTTGCCAGGCACAGTCACGGTGACTGAGTTGGCCGGTCAGCAAAGCGGTAAGCAGGAAGCTTCCCCGGAGTCGCGGCATGCAGAGCTTGAACGAGGACGAGGCCATAGCCAGGCTGAAGAAGGGTGATGTTGACGCCCTGGAGGTGCTGGTGCGCCGGTACCAGGTGCCCGGCATAGACACGGCTTACCTGATCACGCGGGACCGCGAGCTGGCCGAGGACATAGTGCAGTCGGCCTTCGTGCGGGTCTACGACCGCATCCACCAGTTCGACAGCGCGAGGTCCTTCCGCCCCTGGTTCCTGCGCATCGTCATCAACAGCGCGCTCACTGCCGTGCATGCCGGTAAGCGCAATACCTCTCTTGAGCAAGAGGGAGAAGCAGAGTTCGAGCTGCCGAGCCTGGAGCCTGGCGTTGAAGAGTTGTTCGCGGTGGTAGAGACAAGAGAGCAAGTGCTGGCGGCGCTGAACCAGTTGCCGCCCGCGCAGCGCGCCGCTATTGTGATGAAGTATTACCTCGACCTGAGCGATTCAGAGGTCGCGCAACGTCTCGACATCCCGGCGGGTACGGTCAGGCGTCGATTGCACGATGCGCGACAGAGGCTGCGGAACCTGCTTCCGATCAAGGCAAATTAGGAGGAATGAAACACCCAGGACACCGGTAGCTGGAGGCCGGTGATTTACCGGGTTAAGTCACAAGGTGCTAAGGGGGGTCAGTCCAATGAACGAGGAACTTGTCAGGAATGCGCTAAAGGAAGATGCGCAAAGCAACCGGGGCGGTAATGTTGACGTGTGGCCCGCCGTCCGCAACAGGTTGCTTGCAGAAAAGAGCGGCCGTCACGCCAGCGTTCAGTCCAGGCGACCGTCGTTCCGCGCTCCGACTTTATATGCGGGTGTAGCACTCGCCCTGGTTGTGCTGGCTGCGCTGGCATCGGCTTCGTTCCTGGGGCCAAAGGAAGTAAGCGCGGCTGAGGTGATGGCACGGCTGCACCAGGCGGCGCAGGACCCCAACGCCCTTGGCGTTCAAAGCTTAGAGGGAGTGTACACCCAGGAATTCACCGGGCCGGGCACTGAGAACGCCGACATGGCGAAGATGGAGAACCACATCTGGTATCAGGCCCCGGACAAGCAACGCACAGAGTCACGCACGAAGTCCGGGAAGCTCATGATCGCTATCCAAGACGGCGAGACGGGCTGGCTGTACGAGCCTGAAGCGCAGCGGGTAACGCGGTACAACTGGGCATCTACCTGGATAGATTACACGTCGGTTGGTGGGGTCGAGTTGCAGAATCTACTTGCGAATACCGCTGAAGGCTACGACGTGCAAATGCTCGACAGCGAACAGGTAGCCGGCCGCGCCACACACGTCCTACAGCTTACTCCCAGGATGGAAACCTCCGTCGAGTTGCCGTGGACTCCCAACCGCAAGAAGCTATGGGTGGACCAGGAGACATACCTGATTCTCAAGTACGAGGAGGAGGACGACGACTACGGCCATTACAGGACCTGGACGTACACGAGCGTCACGGTAAATCCCGACCTGAATCCCGACCTGTTCAGTTTTAGCCCGCCGGCAGACGCCGAGGTGATAGACGAACAGGACGAGACCGGCCCCACCGGCCGCTTGGTCCGCGAGCAATGGCAGCAGATGGCCGCACGCGTCACCTTCCCGCTCTTCATGTTCGTCACGTTGCCCGACAGCTTCGAAGTTGTAGAGGGGCCGGTGCAGGACAACGATAACCCCAACAGGGTCGTTCAGCGACTGCGGTGGCTCCCGGACGAAGAAGATACTGTCACCCTTATCCAGGAACCGGGGCCGTTACCGGACACCTCAACGCTTGGCGAGCGCGTCGTACTCCCTGGCTTCGTGGGCTATTTGAAGCGAGATGGCAACGTCAAGTGGCTCACCTGGGAGGAGCAGGGTACGATGATCACTCTCATAGGACGCTGGGGGA
This sequence comes from Chloroflexota bacterium, assembly GCA_030913985.1. GTDB lineage: Bacteria > Chloroflexota > Chloroflexia > QHBQ01 > JADMIH01 > JADMIH01. The sequence goes on from JALZHI010000018.1 coordinate 6,177, forward strand.
TTGATGTAAAGATCCTGCTCCGGTTCCCGGAAAACCTGCAACGTGTGCGGGTGCCTTGAACACGCGCACCAACTGGATCACCCGGCATAGCAGCGAGTAACAGCATAACAAGAGAGGGAAGGTCTGAGTACGACCTTCCCTCTCGTCTTGTATCCCGCCAATGAATACCAATGCTTCGCATCAAGATGGTTATGGTGCCGGTGCCACCGTCGGTGCGGCGGTGGCATCAGCAGTTGCCTGGGACGTAACCCCTGATTGAGCCTGGGTTGTCTGGCTGGGCGCAGCCTCTGCGGGTGTGTTGGTGGGTGGTACGAACGTGGGGGTAGCAGGCGCTTGCGTGGGCGGCGCGGTTGTGGCTGTAGGCTGCGGTGGGACCGGGGTGGCCGTTGCAGGTGGCACCGTGGGAGGCACAGGGGTAGCGGTAGGCTCCGGCGTGGTGGCCGGTGGAGAAGTGGGTGCCGTGGTCGGAGCCGTCGTGGGTGCTGCGGTCGATGCCGCAGTAGGTGGCGTAGTGGGTGCGGTCGTAGGCGCCGTCGTAGGCGCTGACGTCGGCGGGGGCACCGTGGCTGTAGCAGTGGCGGCAGGAGCAGGGTTAGTGGGAGCAGTGCCGGGCGTCCCTCCCTGGCTGGCCGGGGTGTTGGTGGGCGCTACGTTGGCCGCGGTTGGGCTGGCTTGCGGCACCTGCGTGCCCTGGACCGGCTGGGTAGCTTGCGGGCCTGGTGCGGATGTCGCGGAGGCAACAGCAGCAGGGGTGTTGGTCGGTGCTGCCGTCCCTGAGGTGCGGGGGGTGCCTGTGGTAACGGAGGTGCCCGCTGCCCCCACCGTGCCGGTGCTGACAGCCGTCGCCGCTACGGTGCCGGTGGCAGAGGGCGTGGGTGTGCCTGCCGCGGTGGTCTCCTGGGACGCGTCGTAGAGGTACTGGGAGAACTCTTTGAACTGGGAGATAACGGCGGTAATCCGGTCGTTGGCTTCCTTGGGCGTCTCGGCGCTGCGGTTGATCTCGCCCAACTCGCGGTCCAGTTCCTTGAACAGGCGGTCCACGTCCCTGGGAACCTCCTGGAGGTTGTCCACCGGGATGACGTACTGTATGGCGCGTGCCACCGTGATGCAGCGCGTGCAATTGATGTTCAAGGCGACCGCCGCGTTCTGAGGAGCTACCTGGGGCGCACCACGCTCGTATATATTGATCTGCAAGGCCGTGGCGAAGGTCCGGCAATCGACGCAGGAGCTTTTCGCCTCGGCAAAGTTCACCGGGCCAACCTTGGGCGCGGGAATCCGGTTCATTTGCAGGTTGCCCCTGACGACTAACTGGCCGTTGTTGGTGTTGTTGGCGCGGACGACGTTTCTCCCGCCCGCCCCGTTCAGGTTGGCGTCGGGTGCCGTCTCCCCCGCGGCGGTAGAGGTGGGCGCGCCGGGCGTACCCTCCGGCTGGGGGCTGGCCGTGCCCTCGACGGTGGGACTGCCGGCAGATGCTGCGGCGGTCGAGGTGGGCGCACTGGCTGTGCTCGTAGCATCCTGGCTGGAGACCTCTCCGGGGGTAGCTATCCCGCCGGAGGGCTGGTCCGTGGTTGTGCTCGCGGCCCCCTGGGTGGTTGTGCCTCCCTGCTCGCTCAGGATGAGGCTACCCCCGCCAATTACGAGCGCGCCCAGCAGCACCACGACCAGGGCTACCAGTGCGAGCCTGTTCCATCTCAGTGCTATTGCTCTCAAAGCTCTTATAGGTCTCATGTCTCCCTGTTCCTTACGCGCTAGGCGCGCTCTTGCTGCAATTTAGCTATCGTCCTGCCCTGCCGTTATTCGTGGCTTACGGTGTGGGAGTAGCCTCCTGACCTGCCAGGGGCGGCGAAGTGGCGGTGGGTGCGGTATTGGTGGCAGGCGTGGCCTCCTGTGCGGGCGTAATAGTGTCGGTGGCGGTCGGCTCGACCAGCGGTGCCTGGGTAGCTACCGGCACGGGCGTACTGGTGGGAATAGGGGTAGATGTCGAAGTAGGTATAGGCGTGGCCGTGCGTGTAGACGTAGGTATGGGCGTGCTGGTGGGTATCACCACAGGCGTGTCGCCGGAAGAAGGCGAGGTCGGCTGCACTACAGGAGTATTAGCGGGCACAGGTGTGCTGCTCGGCGGCGACTGCGACACGAAAGGCGTGGCCGTGGGCACCGTGTTAGCCGTGGGCTGGGTGGCCGAGGTTGGAGCGGGCGCTACAGGCGTGCTTCCCGTTCCGCCGGCGGTCGGAGTGCTGCCTCCTGGGGCCACCGTGGCCCCGGACGAGGGCTGCGTCGTTGGCGTAGTTGCTCCTGGGGCGGTTGTCGGCTGGCTGCTGACGCTCGTGCGGGTCGGCTGCACAGTCCCGTTCGCGGGTAAGGTGCCGGTAGTAGTCTGCGGGGCTGTCGTGGCCGTACCCACCACTCCACCCGGCGTGCCGGTGCTAGCAGGGCGAACTGTGCTCGTGCCCTGTGTGGCCGGTAAGCCCGCCGTCCTTGTGGCGGAGGGTGCTACGGAGGCAACGGGCGAGCCCGAAGTTGCCGTACCGCTGATCGTCACGGTTGTAGTTACAGGCGTCCTGGTGGCGGTAGTGGTAATGAGCACCGTCGGAGTGCCCGTGCGCGGCGTGCCTGCAACGGCAGTGCGCGTGACCGTGCCACCGGGCCGTGGGGTAGCAGTGATAGTTAATACGTTGCCAGCCGTGATGGTCTGGGTGGCCGTAACCGTCGCGGTCGAGGTAACGATGCTGGAGGGCGAGTCGAAGCCGAGGCCGAACTTCGCCAGCCCACTCCGCCTGGTGGTAGTGACCACCTGCCCGGTAAGAACGTCACCCACGGCAAATCGCTCCTGCTCGCCGATGGGTCTGAACTGGACCAACTGCTGCAAGGGGCCGCGCTCCGGCACGCCACCCTTGACGAACAGGTTGAGCAGCAGCGAGGGCGACCAGAGGAACACCAGGAGCAAGGCCGCCGCCACGCTGCCCAGGCTAGCTATGACGCCGTTGCGAGGCGATTTCTTGCCCCAGTTCCACAAGCCCACCACCAGGCGCTTGCCCAGGTTGAACAGCGTGAACAGCAGCGCGAAGGTGGGCAGCGCCAGGAGCAGCAACTGCCCCCCGGCAGCCGCCACGCCCAGGTAATCGCCCCCGTCCCACGCCTTGCCGATGTTGCCTACCTGCTGCCAGGCGGCGTCCACAAAGGTCGCCAGCAGGCGCGGCACGCCCACTATCATCATAACCAGGAGAAAGGCGAGCAGCGGGACCGTGATGGCTATGTACAGCCCGAACACCCACTTGGCCCAGGGCTTCAGTTCGGGGCACTCGCGCCCCTTCGGCAGGGGCAGCCACTTGAACGGCGCGTGGCTGCGGCAGTATGGCCCGATCATGGAGAAGAAGTCGGGGATGCCGGTGATGTCGGCCAGCGTCCAGTAGCCGTCGAGCCTGACGAAGGGCAGCAGGTTGTGGAAAATCTCGAAATTGATGAATAAGACCACCATCAACAGGAACGCCGCGTCGGTGGCGACGTACAGCGCCATGAGGATAACCGAGAAGATGAGGCTGAAGTAGATACCGCCCAGGTCGGTGCGTACCCTGGACCAGCGGGGCAGCCTGTAATTGTCGGTTACGTCGGTGTAGAAGGCGGGATAAGCGATGTAGATGCCCGCGCCCATCTCACCGACTTTGCCGCCACCGTGTTGGAGGGCCGAAGCGTGCCCGAACTCGTGGAACGCGGTCGCCACGATCACCAGCGCGAACACGGCGATCAACAGGCCAGGCGTGTACAGCGCGTCGTGTATACCCCCGCCCATGCCATGCACGAAGAACATCCAACCCTGGGCCGCGAAGGCTACCAGCAGCGTCAGGACGAGCACCGGCTTGAGGTAGAAGACCTGCAACAGGTGGCTCAGGGGTGAGAAGACGTGCGGGGGGATGCGCAGCATCTTGGCATTCACTGAGAGCGCACCGGCCACCGAACCCCGTTTCTTCGCGCTTTCGGGCAGCCCCGGCACGTCCACGATACCCATCGGTATCAGCTTGGCGACGAGCGTCTTGATGTTGTCGGCGGTGACCTTGCGGTCTATCTTCTGGCCGACGACTTCCGCCATCTGCTCGTGGGTCTGGTCGCCGGTGCATTGCTCGGCCACGTGGTACAACAGCTTGGGTAGCTGGATGTAGCCGCCTTCTCGCTCTATCAACCAGGGCGGCTCGACGAAGGCGCTCTCCTGCATCTCGCCCTTCAGCGTGATGTTGTCCGCGAGCTTGGGCTTCTCCGGCACCTCTATCTGTGCTTGCTGTTGCCCCTGCTGGCCCTGCTGTCCTTGCTGCTGTGCTTGCTGTTGCTGCCCCTGCGAGGCACCCTGTGCGTTTCCGTTCTGGCCTGTAGCGGCAGCGTTGTTGCCATTGGTGTTGCCATCTGTGTTTGCGGCGGTAGCGCCCTGCCCGCCCACCGCCTGGTGAGCCTGCGTCGGGGCGTCTGGAGAGGCGCTTTTGACGGTGCCGGGCACAACAGCCGTGCCGTCGCCATTGCCAGCGCCATTATGACCGGCGGGCACGTAGCGGGTCACGCTGCCCTCGGAAGGAGCGCGGCCGGGGTAGGCGGAAGTATTGTCGTTGGCATCGTCCGCTGGTGTAGGTCGCCCACCGGCGGGCGGGGTGCTGTTCAGCATGGTCTGGAACTTCCTTCGACTAAGCTACTCAAACTTCTGCTGCGACTACTCTAAAAAAGTGCAAGGGGAACAAAGTAGGGGCCAGGAACTGCCGCGATGCAACGTCCCAGCCCCCACGGTCAATGACAGTTCGCGTGGAACCGGAGGTTTATCAGCCGCCGGTGGTGTTGTCGCCCGCCAGGTCGGTCCAGTTGCCGCCGCCGGTGCTCTGGTCGATGAGGGCCTGCTGGTCGGCGTCCGCGTAGGCCACCGAGCCGTCCGACAGCACGTTAGCAGCCACCGCCGCGTTCACGGGCAGGGCCAGGTTGGCGTTGATGAGGGACATCGCCTCGCGGTCGGGAAGGGCATTCGCGTCCTGGGACTGCAACTCTTCTTCGGAAAGTCCCTGGTCCTGAGTGCTCTTGTTGTCAGCCATCTGGATTCTCCTTTTCAATCACGTAGATGAAACGTAAAGGCCGAGGGTGTTACCAGACTACTAGCCGGTGCTCTGGTCGATATCGACCGTCTGCTCGGCGTTGGCGTAGGCCACCGAGTTGTCGGACAGCACGTTCAAGGCTACGGCCGCGTTAACCGGCGCTGCAAGGTTAGCGTTGATGAGGGACATCGCCTCCCGGTCGGGAAGGGCGTTTACGTCCTGGGATTCCAGTTCTTCCGCGCTGAGACCGTCGTTCTGAGAGTTCTTCTGGTCAGCCATATTAGCCTCCTCTTGTATCTCTGTATGCCTCAAGATAGAGTGTCAACTGATCGAAGTGGTCACGTGTATCGACGTTATGGGGTATTACGTGCTCTGGTCGATCTCAGCGACCTGCTCGGCGTTGGCGTAGGCCAGCGAGCCGTCGGACAGGACATTGGCTGCCACGGCGGCGTTTACCGGAGCGGCAACGTTAAGGTCGAGAAGGGACATCGCCTCGCGGTCGGGGAGTTCGTTCACGTCCTGCGCCTGCAAATCGGCATCCGACAGTCCCTGGTCCTGGTTGTTCCTATCCTGATCTGCCATTTCAACCTCCTTGTGCTCTGTTACTTAATCTTCCACGTCTCCCGCATCAGCGATTTGCACGTCCCTGCGAATCGCTGATGCGAGCATCGCGCCCACACATGTATAGGTGGCGCTCCTGAGCGCCGGATTACGTTCCGCACGAGCAAGTTGCCGGGGTCACCGGGGACGCGCTCAAATAGGGCTTTGCACCCACGGGGTGAGAAATCGAGGCCCTGTGCCCGGCCTGCACGTGCGAATGGGAAAGCTATGTTTGCCTGGGGCCGCTAACACGCGCGTCGGTACTTTCGTACACTTCTTCTGTGCCCCCAGGAGTCTGCTTGATCCTGACGTGCTGCCTGGAGGATGCGCCCTGTGCCGTGTTCGGCTCGCCGGTATTGATCGTCTCAGCTTTGTTAACGCGGGCGGCTATGTTGACGTTACGCCTCCCGGCCTTTTTGCTTCGCGCGATCTCGTCCACTTGCTTGAGCGAGCTTTCCACGGTATCCCTCGCCCGGTTCAGCTTGTCGAGGTTCTTTCGCAGTTGCTCTTTTCCTGGCATGGCCCCACTCCACTGGAAGGGGAAACGGTCGTCCGGCGCAATCCGAAAAAAGCAGAAATTGTGCCAATCAGCCGCTTGCTTTTTGTGCCTGTGAGACAGCGAAGCCCCCATCGGGTCGCAGGGGCTTCTACTGAAAAATAACTAGCTCGGGTCGGTGTCGGTGGCGGACGTAGTCGTCTGTACGCTGTTGGTGTCGGAGGTGCTGTAGGCAGGCAGGTCAGTTGTAGTGGACCCACCCGCCGCGTCCGCACCGGGATAAGCCTGCGTATCCAGGCCCTGCGCGTCCAGCCCCGGCAAGGTCGAGGTGGCAGGCAGGGGCACCGGCGTAGACGCGCCGCCGAGCAGCGACATCACTTCGCGGTCCGGCAGGTTGTGCGCCTCCTGGCCTTGAAGCTCTTCCTCGCTCAGTCCTGAATAGCTCCGGCTTTCCTGGTCAGACATGATGACCTCCGCCAGGGCGATTACGTGCTCTGGTCGATATCGACTGTCTGCTCGGCGTTGGCATAGGCCAGCGAGCCGTCGGACAGCACGTTAGCCGCTACCGCCGCGTTCACTGGGGCTGCGATATTAGCGTTGATGAGGGACATAGCCTCGCGGTCGGGAAGTTGGTTGGCCTCCTGGCCCTCGAGTTCCTCCGCGCTCAGACCCTGGTTAGTGTTGTTGTCCTGGTCAGCCATTTCGTTACCTCCTAGCTACTAACTTGTTTGGTCCTACGAAGTGGATGAACAATTCACCGGTACGGGTACGCCGGAATGACCCTTATGCTATTGGGGATATAGCGGGTCGGTCTTGTGGCTGGGGTCGAGGTGCTGGTCCAGCACCGCCGGTTCGTCGAAGTAGTATACGGGCGTGGGATCGGGTGTAATCAGGGACATAGCCTCACGGTTTGGAAGGTCGGATATTTCCTGCTGGTCGATCTCCTCTGGAGACAAGCCGTCGTTGTTCTTCGGATCGTTCTCTGCCATATTACCCTCCTGTACTCTGTATGCATGCGGGGCCACGAGAATGGGGTAGCGTGCGCGCCTGACGTGCCGGAATGACGTAATCGTTGCGTCACCTGGCGTCTACCTCTGCTGAGACCAGCGACCTCCGCATGGTGCGCCCTGCCCATACGTGGCTTTTCGGTACTGCCGTTGCAGTTTCATTAACGACTCCGGCCGCTGATGTGTTATGCGAGGTGGTTAGTCCTCCTCGGTGGCACGAACGAAGTCGTGAGGCGGCCCCGGTGTAGAGTGAGTAGACGAGTGTTACCTCTGCATAGCTCATGCCACGGCCGCTTTACTTCCTTGGCCGCTGAATTGAGGGACGCAAAAGGAGCCACATGTAATCATGTGGCTCCTCTTAGTTACGAGTCTTCCTGTTGTGTGACGAGGGTTTACGTCCTACCGAATGCAGCCTTGACGGTCGGCTGGAACAAGTAGAACAGGATGACGGCGGCGATGATGATGCCGATTATGTGGTTCTGTATAGGGCTGCCCATGACGATCTGGAGCAGAGTGAAAACCAGCGACAGCACCTGGCTGACCACGCCCAGCGTCCAGGCCCAGGGCTTAAGCGTCCATGCGCCGAAGCCGAATGCCAGGTAGAGGACGGCCAGCACCAGGGCCAACACTCCGAAGAGCATCGCCATACCACCTGCAATCCCAGCCCCTTCCACGCCTGAGGCGGCGGCCAGGCCACCCAGCCCCAGGAGGGCAACAGCGCCCAGCAGCCCTAGCAACCCGGCGATGATAGCCAATACAGCCAGAATGGTCACACCCATTGGTCGTTCCCGTTGTACGCTTCCCTGCATAATATTCTCCTCCTGATGTCAAATTAGTAATCGCCAGTTTCCACAGGCACGCTTACACAAACTGAGACACATAGATAGAAGGATGTTCAGGAAAGATGTGCCTCGCTGCAACCGAGTATATAGGCACTTTCACACTATGTCAATAGGCTTAAGCCACTTTTCCACACAACTCACCGCACGCATGGCACTGCCCGCATGCAGGCACACCAGAGCGTTGCTGAGCTATCGGATTGGGCGGGGTCTTGGGCCACAAAGGAGCTATTTAGGTAACACTCGTACTACAGGAGTTCACAGCAAACATGGTACAATATGAATGTAGAAAATATATGGAGGGCGCGGGCGCGAGTGTTAGGCTGCGCGTTCTTCGTGAAGTCCAAAAGCATCTTTGAGTGGTCATATCCGCCGCTCCCCACGATTGGCATCTCCCTATGAGCGACGAGCATTCTTTTGGCGCCTATCTAAGGCAGCGCCGCAAGCTATTCGGCTATACCCAGGACGAGCTTGCCGAGATGGCGGGCTGCTCCAAGGCTTTGATTCGTAAGATCGAGGCGGGAGAGCGCCGCCCCTCGCGGCAGATCGTGGAGCTATTGATGGAGGGCTTGGAAGTACCTCCGGACGAGCAGGCCGAGTTCATGCGACTCGCCAGGGGGGAAGCGCCCCCGCAGGCAGCCACGGCCCTGCCCGCGTCGGCCCTCACGTCGCCCGCGGTCCCGTTGCCTCGTACGGCAGGGATGTCCACTGCCGCCCCACCTGCCGCGCCCGCTTTCCCCGGCTCGCCCGGTCCCACCGAAGCAAACCAGGCGCAATTTGCCACGGCTTCGCTTGTCGCGCCTTCCGCAGCCGCCACCGCGAACACGCCCAGGAGCGGGACTACGGACGCGCGCCCTGCCTCGGGCCTGCCGGTGCAACTCACAGCCCTCATTGGCCGCGAGGAAGACGTTAGCAGCATCGGCGCGCGCCTGCTGGACGAAGACGTACGGCTGCTGACGCTGCTAGGCCCTCCCGGCATCGGGAAGACGAGATTGGCGATAGAGGTAGCGTCGGAGTTGCAGGGCAAGTTCCGCGACGGCGTGTACTTTGTCGGGCTGGCACCTATCAGCGACCCCGGCCTGGTGATAGCCACAATAGCCCAGGCGCTCGGCCTTCGTGAGACAGGGGGGCAGCTATTCGCCGTGCTGCTCACCAACTACCTGCGCGACAAGCAGACCCTGCTGGTGCTCGACACGTTCGAGCAGGTGATAGAGGCCGCGCCGCAGGTAGTGGAGTTGCTGACCACGTGCCCCGGCCTGAAGGTGCTGGTGACCAGCCGCGAGGCGCTGCACGTGAGGGGAGAGCGCCAGTTCCCGGTGCAGCCGCTGGAGATGCCGCCTCCCGGCAGCCGCCTCCCGGCCAGCGAGTTGTTGACCTACCCCGCCGTGCAGCTTTTCATGGAGCGGGCGCAGGCAGTGAAGCCCCAGTTCGAGCTGAGCGCGGAGAACGCCGCCGCAGTGGCCTCCATATGCGCCCGGTTGGACGGCTTGCCCCTGGCCCTGGAGCTTGCGGCGGCCCGCATCAAGCTTTTCCCCGCCCACGAGATCGCTGCCCGGCTGGACCGCAGCCTTCCCCTGCTCACGGGTGGCGCGAGAGACCTGCCCGCCCGCCAACAGACCCTCAGGGGCGCTATCCAGTGGAGCTACGACCTGCTGGACGCTGAGGAGAAGGAGCTATTCGTCAGGCTGGGCGTCTTCGTGGGCGGCTGCGACCTGAACGGCATAGAAGCGGTCTTCCAGGGGGAGGAAGGCGAAACTTACCCGGACATAGTGGACCTGCTCACCCAGGTCGAGTCGCTGCTCGACAAGAACCTCATCCAGCAGGTGAAGCGGCACGCCAGGCAGAGTGACGAGCCTCGGTTCTCGATGCTCGAGACGATACGGCAATACGCCCTGGAACGGCTCGCGGAGAGTGGGCTGGAAGCGCGGGCGAGAGCGGCCCACGCCCACTACTACCGGAAGCTGGCCGAGACCGCCGAGCCTGAACTGAAAGGCGCGGGACAGGCGGCGTGGCTCGACAGGCTGGAGGCCGAGCACGACAACCTGCGCGCGGCTATGTCGTGGTTCGCGGAGCGGGGTGAGGCGCAGTGCGGCTTGCAGATGGCGGGCATGCTGTGGCGCTTCTGGTACGTGCGCGGCTATTTCTCCGAAGGGCGCCGGTGGCTGTCGCAGTTCCTCTCGACGCCTGGGGCCGAGACCCGGAACACTACGAGGGCAAAGGCGCTGAACGGGGCGGGCAACCTCGCCTACAACCAGGCCGACTACCCGACGGCGGAGGGGCTGCACGAAGAGAGCATGTCTATCTCGAAGGAGTTGGACGACAGGCTGAACTTTGCCGCCTCGCTGAACAACATCGGCATCATCCTGCGCAGGCGCGGGGAGTATGCCAGGGCCAGGCTGATGTTCGAGGAGGCGATAGAAGTCAACCGCACGATTGGCAATCCCCATTGGCAGGCGATCAACCTGAACAACCTCGGCAACGTGCTGTTCGACCAGGGCGATTACGTGAGCGCCCGCGCCTACCAGGAGGAGAGCCTGGGCATCTTTACCGCGCTGGGCGACGAGTGGGGCATCGCTATGTCCACCAACGACCTGGGCAGGATCGTGTTCGACCAGGGCGACTACGCGACGGCAAACATGCTGTACGAGCGGAGCATGGCCTTGCAGCGCAAGATGGGCGACCGGCGCGGTATCGCAAGCTCGCTGGTGTCGATGGGGCTTGCCGCGCACCACCAGAGCGACTACGCCAGGGCGCGGGAGTTGTACGATAGCGCCCTCTCGGAGTTCCGCGACTTGGGCGACCGTCGTGGCATTTCGGAGGCGCTGCACAGCATCGGCAAGACCGTCAACCGCCTGGGAGACTACCCAGCGGCACGCGCCCTGTTCGAGGAGTCGCTCCAGATACGCCGTGAGCTTGCCGACAAGCGCGACATCTCGGAGTCGCACAACAACCTGGGTATCGTGTTCCTGGCGCAGGGAGAGCTTGAGCAGGCGCAGGAGCATTTCGTTCAAAGCCTGGCGCTACGCCGGGAACTGGGCAACCGCTCGACCATACCCACCTCGCTCAATAACCTGGCGCTGGTGGAGACGAGCCGGGGTAACCACGAGCAGGCACTGGCATACCTCGATGAGGCGGAGGCGATATTCCGGGAGCTTGGGCGCACGCTCGGCACGGCAATCGTGCTCATGAACAAGGGGCTTGCTAACCTGGGGTTGGGCAACTATCAACAGGGACACGCCCTCTACAGTGAAGGCCTGGGCCTCTTCAATGAACTGAGCGACAAATTGCACATAGCCACGTCACTCGCCCGCATGGCAGGTCTGGCGGCGCACGCCTCTCAACACGAGCGGGCGGCCACACTCTCAGGCGCGGCCGAGGCGCTGCTGGAGGCGATCAACTCGCCAATGCCCACCATAGAGCGCCTGCACTACAGACCCGCCATGCAGCTAGCCCGTACCAACCTGGGAGAACGCGCCTTCCAGCAAGCCTACGCCAAAGGCCGCGCCCTCCCCCTGGATGAGGCCATAAGCTACGCCCTGCAAGCGACAGGACTGGAAGAGGCTACGGCGGCGCGGTAGGAGTGGGGCGTAACGCGTAACGCGTAACTCGTAAAGCGGCTTCAGGGACTATATACCCTGTAAGCCGCTTTGTTGCTATTGCACCTTTGCGTATTACGTGTTACGTGTTACGTGTTACGTGTTACGTGTTAGTTCTAACTTCTCCCCGGTGAGGGCCGTGCGCTCTGACAGCCATTCCTGGGCGGGGCGCTGGGTGAGGGCGAAGGTGAAGCCGTCTCTTGGGTCGGGGTAGATGTAGAGGGTGTCGAGGCCGCTGGCGGCGTCCGGCAGGCGCGAAACGTCCCGACCGGACGTGGCGATTAGCTCTTCTGCTTTGTCCAGGTCTTCGGCCAGCAGGTGGATGACCGCTATCTCGCCGTAGGGGTGGGGAGGCTCCTTGTAGCTCAGGCCGAGGTATTCCTGGTAATGGAGAGGGGTCAGCCAGCGGGCGAAATGTGGGCCTGTGCGTACTTCCGCGAAGTTCTCTTCCTCCCGCACCTCTTCATCGGGTGCCAGCAGGGCGCGCCAGCGTTGCGCCCGCTCTCGCGGGGAGTCCGACACGAATGTGACGCCCTCTATGGCGTAGGTGGTGTTGGGCGCTACCTGCACCTTGCGGACATCGTCGTTACGCCGCGAGTGGTAGGTCAGCGCGAACAGGACCACGCCGCCAACGGTGTCGGACGGTATGGGCTGGAAGCTCCACACAGGCTCGGTGCCGGGTGCGGCATCGGCGGGCAGGCCGTCTATTACTTCCGGCAGGGTGTAGCCGCGGGACGACCAGCTTTCACGCAGGGCGCGCACGTCCTCGGTCGCCAGGCCGATACCCCAGGGGCGCGTACCGGCGCGTAGGTCCGAGAGGTTGGAGAAGAAGCTCTTGTCCTGCCCGGCACTGAACGCCGCCGCGTCTTCCACCCAGGTAAACTCCAAGTACTCAGGGCCGAAGGCGACGAAGCGGTTGCGCAAGCCGGGTTCGTGCAGGGCGGACTGCTCCACTACATTGAAGCCTGCTCTGCTATATTCCTCCATGTAGTCGTCCACGTTCTCGACGGTAACGGCGGTGATGAAGTGGTCCAGTCTGACGTTCCCCATGAGTCCCTCCTCGGCGGCATAGCGGGATTATACAGACAAGCCGCGCGCCCGTCCATGCGGATAGAGCCTGCGCAAAATACCTCCGGCTGATACAATATGCCTTATGATGTGTCCCAACATGCCGACACCAGGGCAAGCGTCCCGATGACAGGCAAACAGAAGAAGCCACCCAGGCAGCCCAGGCCGCCCGATATACCCGACGACCCCGATAGCGTAGGCATACCGGGTGACACCGTGCAGGGCCACGAGCGGTACGAATACCTGGCGGTGCCGCAGGTGGACCTTAGCTGGCAGGAGGCGGGCTACGCACGTTTCGAGGCAAGCACCTTCACGAAAGTAACCCTGAACGACACCCACTTCAGGGGCCTCACGCTGGTGGACGCGCGGCTGGACGCCTGCGACATGGCTAACGCGAACTGGCGGGAGTGCGAGTTTACGCGGGTGGAACTGCTGGGGTGCCGCATGCTCGGTTTCCTGGCGGGAGAGGGCCGCTTCCAGGACGTGCTGTTCAAGGAGTGCAAGGGCAAGTTCGCGCTGTTCCGCTCCGCCCACCTGAAGTGGGTGCGCTTTGAGAAGTGCGACCTCACCGAGGCCGACTTCCACGGTGCCGACCTGTCGGGGGTGGTCTTCGAGGGCTGCGACCTGACAGGCTGCGACATGAAGGAAGCCAAGCTCTCCGGCGTGGACCTGCGCGGCTCCATCGTGGACGAGATGAGAATCGGCCTGGAGGAGATACAGGGTGCGACGGTAGACACCGTGCAGGCCGCGACGTTTATGAGGCTGCTGGGAGTAACGGTGAAGGAAGCGGACGAGGAATGAGAGGTAGGAGTATGGAGGGTGCAGCGAAGTGAACAACATGCCGGCTGAAGAAGAAAGCAGGCCGCTGGTGGGCATCATCATGGGATCGAAGTCGGACTGGGGGACGATGCAGCACGCGGCAAGCACGCTGGACCGCCTGAACGTGACGTACGAGGTGCGGGTGGTGTCGGCCCACCGGACGCCCGACCTGATGTTCGAGTACGCCGGTAGCGCGGAGGAGCGCGGGCTTGAGGTAATAATCGCCGGGGCGGGCGGGGCCGCTCACCTGCCCGGCATGACCGCCGCCAGGACCTCCATCCCCGTGCTGGGCGTACCCGTCGAGTCGAAGGCGCTCAAAGGCATCGACTCGCTCCTCTCGATAGCACAGATGCCCGCCGGGGTGCCGGTCGGCACGCTGGCTATAGGCCGGGCGGGTGCCGTCAACGCCGCGCTCCTCGCCACCGCCATCCTCTCTAACAAATACCCAGCCATACGCGAGGCCCTCCACCGCTTCCGCAACGAACAGACCCAGTCCGTCCTCGACAACCCCAACCCCCGCGACCCCGCTAAATGACCACCACAAATCCAAAATCCAAAATCCAAAACCTAAAATCCATCGGCGTGCTTGGCGGCGGCCAGCTAGGCAGGATGCTGGCGCTTGCCGGGTACCCGCTGGGGCTGCGCTTTCGCTGTCTCGACCCCTCGCCGGATGCCTGTGCGGGGCATGTGGCCGAGCATCTGGCGGGCGGCTATGAAGACCCTGCTATGCTTGAACGCTTCGCGGAAGGGCTGGATGTCGTCACCTACGAGTTCGAGAACGTGCCGGTGGAGACTGCACGGCTATTATCGCGCCGCGTGGCTGTATACCCACCACCTACCGCCCTGGAAGCGGCCCAGGACCGCCTCACCGAAAAGAGCTTCTTTCGACAGCATGGTATACCCACGCCGCCCTTCCTGCCGGTAGGCACCCGCGAGGAGTTGAGGAAGGCGCTACGAACGCTGGGCACACCGGCCGTGCTAAAGACGCGGCGCTTCGGCTACGATGGCAAGGGACAGGCGGTAATCGAAAGCACGGCAGACGCCGAGACTGCATGGGCCTCGTTAGGCGGCAAGCCGCTCATCCTGGAGGGGTTCATGCCGTTCGACAGGGAGCTTTCTATACTGGCGGTACGCGCTAGAGATGGGGAGATGGCTTTCTACCCCTTGGTTGAGAACCACCACAGGGGAGGCATCCTGAGGCTGAGTATAGCCCCTGCCCCGAACGTCAGCAACGCCATGCAGGCCACAGCAGAGGGGTACGCCCGGCGAGTCATGGAGGCGCTGGACTACGTTGGGGTGCTGGCGATAGAGTTGTTTGAGGTAGGGGGCGAGTTGCTGGCGAACGAGATGGCCCCACGCGTACACAACTCCGGGCACTGGACCATAGAGGCTGCCGAGACCAGCCAGTTCGAGAACCACCTGCGTGCTATAACAGGGCTGCCCATAGGCTCGACAGCCTCACGCGGCTACAGCGCCATGCTGAATATCATAGGCGACTTCCCCGACATTGAGGAAGTGCTACGTGTGCCCAATACCCACTTGCACCTCTACGGCAAAGAACCGCGTCCGGGCCGCAAGATAGGCCACGTCACGCTAAGGGTGGATGATTCGGGCTCATTGGCTGCGGGAATCCAGCGGTTGAGAACTATAGTCGGCTTGCTGGATAGTCTGTCGGATACCTGCTGAAGGCTTATCGCCCAAGTAGGCGCTTGCCCTCTGGTCAGTATTGAGGGAACAGGTTAGAAGGAGAGTTCCCACCAATCATTGTCATCCCGTTCGCTGAAACAAGTCACTTCGTGATGATTTTCCCAATATTGATTATCGTGCGAATGTAGCACCCAGCCGGTTTCTTCGTGGACAAGCTTGACAGCGCTATCCCAGTGCCATATGTCCTCTCCCCCTGCTATCTCCTCTAAGCGCCAGTTGTCGCCAGAATTACCAACACCCCAGTCACCGAAACAACTCACTTCGTGTTGTGAGGCTGATACGGGTGCTGGTACGTCATGACTATGCAAATTGCGCCTAGTTCTAATATGCTCAAGTCTTATGACGTCTCCTCTTCGCACGGGTTCGCCTTGCTTGTAGTCCAAGGATTCACCATGCGGGCCTCTAATGAGCCAGTAGCCATTCTCGTCTGGCCTCTCGCAGGCTGTCACCTGCTGCTGCCCGGAACTACCTTCATGTCCATAGGTCGCCTCGTGTGAATGCAGTCTCCTGCCTGTGGCTTTGTGTCGCAGCTGTGCTACAGAACCAAAGAGTAACGGGCGGCGGGTGGGGCTGACCGGAGTGTACCGGTTCCTTGAATAATATATCGCCGCTTTGATACCGTCTGACACGTTCTTGAATGCCACATCGCGGCTCCCCCATGTGTCCACGGGCCTTCCATCTGTAGGTAACGCTTGAAGTTTCGAGAATGGAGTGCCCTCCCAATCTACAGTTCGTAGTATCACAGGGATGACCTGCGCTTCTCCAGCTTCATGCCTCTCCAGTGCCCTTTTGGCCTCCACGCCATAAGCATACTTCGAGGCCAAAAAGTCGGAACTTACGAGAAGCAGAATAATCCGTGCACTGTCAATGTGTCTATCAATTTCGGCTTTCCATTCTGTACCTGCAACGATACGCCGGTCGTGCCACCCTGTAATGATCCCCTTCGTCTGCAATATGCTTAAGTGGTTCTCAAGTTCTTTGCGAAACCTTTCGTCCCTGTGAGAGTAGGAGTAAAATACCTCAACCGGTTCGGAAAGTGGTTGCTCGTTAGACATGGAAGAACCTCACGGCCTATAACCGTAATGTTAGGAGTACGTAGTCCTGACATTGTCAATTACGCTTTTGCTTCGTCCATCGCCTCGAACTGGCCGATGCGCAGGTACTTGCGGCGGCGGGCCTCAAGTAGCTCGCGGCGGCCTTTATTGGTCTTGAGCGAGTAGAGGGAGCGCAAATCTTCGAGGTGGCGGACTATAGAGTCCCGTACCGCGTCTATGGCGGTGCCTGGGTCGGTGTGAGCGCCACCCTCCGGCTCCGGTATCACCTCGTCCACCACGCCGAATTCCAGCAGGTCGTGCGCGGTGATGCGCATCGTACTGGCGGCTGCCGGGGCCTGGCCCGCGTCCCGCCAGAGTATCGTGGCTGCGGCTTCGGGGCTGGCTACCGAATAGATGGAGTTCTCCAGCATCAGGATGCGGTCGCCCAGCCCTATGGCTAGCGCCCCACCGCTACCGCCTTCTCCCAGCACCGTGGCGATGAGAGGCACCTCCAGGTCGAGCATAGTCACCAGGTTCTCCGCGATGGCCTGGCCGATGCCGCGCTCCTCCGACTGCATGCCGGGGCTTGCGCCGGGCGTGTCGATGAAGGTGAGGATGGGGAAGCCGAAGCGGGCGGCGTGCTCCATGAGGCGCTTGGCCTTGCGGTAGCCTTCCGGCTGGGGCATGCCGAAGTTGCGGGCGATATTCTCGCGCGTGGAGCGGCCCTTCTGCTGGCCGATGACCATGACCGTCTCGCCGTTGAAGCAGCCCAGGCCGCCGATGATGGCCGCGTCGTCGCCAAAGAGACGGTCGCCGTGCAACTCCACGAACTCGGTGCAGATACGCTGGATGTAGTCGATGGTGTGGGGACGGTCTGGGTGGCGGGCGATCTGCACGCGCTGCCAGGCGTTCACCTCGGCTTGGGCCTGCCTGGAGGCGATGCTGCCCTGCTGGTCCGCCCCGGAGGCACCGTTGACGTGGGGCGCATCGGGCTTATGGCTGATGCCGGGGGGCACCGCCTGGCGCAAAGCCTCCATCCCGTGGTGGCTGCCGTTGCTCGTGTCAATATTCGCGGTGTCTTGCTTGCGCTCGGTCTCCATAAGCCTCAATGCCATGCGTGGCAGGGGTTTACCTTGCCTCACATGCGTAAGTATCTAGCAGTTGCGGTATAGCCTCAGCAGGCGGCTTATCGTGGTGCGCAGCTCACGGCGGGGCGTCACCATGTCCACCATGCCATGCTTCATCAGGAACTCGGCGGTCTGGAAGTCGGGCGGCAGCTTTTGCCTGATCGTTTGCTCGATCACGCGGGGACCGGCGAAGCCAATCAGCGCGCCCGGTTCGGCCATGACGATATCGGCGGAAGTGGCGTAGGAAGCGGTCACCCCGCCCGTGCAGGGGTCGGTGAGTAGGGAAATGTGCGGCAGGTGGGCCTCGCTGAGCGCGCGCAGGGCGGCGGTGGTCTTAGCCATCTGCATCAACGAGAAGATGCCCTCTTGCATGCGCGCCCCGCCCGAAGCCGACACGGTGAGCAGCCCCACCTTCCGCTCTATAGCCAACTCCGCGGCCTCCACCAACCCCTGGCCGTACACGGAACCCATGCTGCCCCCGAAGAAGCGGAAGTCGGTCACAAAGACGACGGCGGGCACGTCCTCGATGAGGATGCTGCCGTAGACGACCGCATCGGTCAGACCGGTCTTCTTCTGGGTCTCCGCGAGCTTGGTGGAATACTTCTGCTCAAGCGAGACGAAGCCGATCCTATCCACAGGGGCGACGTTAGGACCCTGGCGCACGAAGCTGTCCTCGTCCTGGAGGAAGTCAATCCGCTCCTCGGAGGAGAGACGGAAATGGTAGGCGCACTTCTGGCAGACCTTCAGGTTGTTCTCTAGCTCGCGGGTGTAGAGCAGTTCGTTGCACTTGGGACACTTGGTCCACAGGTCGTCGGGGAACTCCCTGTTCGGTGCGTCCTGCCCTCTCGTATCGGGGCGCTTGTCTTGCCCCAGCGAGAAGTATCGACGCTTGCGAAAGATGTCCTGCAAGGTTGGCTCCTGGTGTTGGTCCTGCTGATTTATAGCCGGATTTGGGTATTATACCACAATATTGTAAGCCCCTGAAGTTCTGGATTTCGGCACCAACAGTTCGGCACAGACACCTCATGGTACGCATATTGCACGCATCGGCAGCTATTCAATGGCACTTAACTTCATATAGGTAGCAGAAGTTAACGTACGTGGGTGGCACTAGCTCAAAGGAGGGGCAGTATCCATGAAACGCAGTTTGTCATCCCTGGCACGACTAATGCCGCTCGCGCGGACGTTACTCGGAGGCACCGCATCGCGGACAGCACAGTCCAGAAGAGTTTTCTTCGCGGTGCTAATGTTGTTGCTCGTGCTCGCTGTAGGTGCGAGTGGTTACCTCAGAGGGGCACCGGCCACATGGCCCCAGGGCGGCGCAGGTGGGCTGCAAGCAAACAGGTCCAGTGCTGCCACGGGCGACAACGGGGTGCCCTACCCTCCACCTATGGAATACGCCACGGCGAATGGCGGCAAGGCGAGCCAGTCTGTAAGAAACGACGTTTCTCCCCCACTGAGCTCGATCAAGCCCATTCCCCCTGCCCGCGTAGCCGAGCGGGAGAACGAGGTAGAGAACAGCCTTCCGCCGGTGGAAACCAACGACTCCGTACAGGACCCGGCAGTGCAGGACTTCTTTGGGCCATTCGCGATGCCCGCGCCGGACCAAAATTTTGCGGGCCAGTACAATTACTGGGGTGTCTCCCCGCCCGACACCGAGGGCGACGTTGGTCCCAACCATTACGTCCAGATGGTCAACCTGGGGCTACAGGTCTTCGACAAGAGCGGCAACGTGCTGTATGGTCCTGCCAACGCCAATACGATCTGGACCGGCTTTGGCGGACCTTGCCAGACCCGCAACGACGGCGACCCTATCGTGCTGTACGATCAAATGGCAGATCGCTGGCTCCTCAGCCAATTCACGTCTGCCGCGCCCTGGTACGAATGCATCGCGATCTCCACATCGCCCGACCCCACCGGCAGCTATTACCGTTACGCTTTCGAGGTCAGCGAGGTCAGCTTTGAAGACTACCCCCAACTGGGAGTGTGGCCTGACGGCTACTACATGACCGCCAACGAGTTCGCGGGAGGTGTCCAGTTCGCAGGGGCGGGCATATTCGCCTTCGAGCGGGAGAAGATGCTGGTGGGGCAGCCTGCAGACATGATCTACTTCCGCCTTCACCAGCCATACGGAGGGTTGCTCCCTTCCGACCTGGAGGGGTATACACTGCCACCGGCAAACAGCCCCAACTTTATACTTGGGCCACAGAGGTCAAGCGGCACCACTGCAAGCCCCCAGCTACACATGTTCAAGTTTGACGTGCTTAACTGGGACCCTCCCGCTGCCAACTTCACCGGCCCATACGTGGTACCGGTGAACACGTGGGACGAGGACCTATGCGCGGTCACCCGTGAGGTGTGTATTCCGCAACCCGGTACCACCCAGGACCTCGAAGCTATCTCCGACCGGCTGATGCACCGACTGGTGTATCGCAACTTCGGCACGCACGAATCGCTGGTCGCCAATCACACCGTAGACGCAGGCGCCGGTCGGGCAGGTATCCGGTGGTACGAGATACGCAACGTCAATACCATAACACCTACTGTCTACCAGCAAGGCACATTTGCTCCCGCGGACGGCGTCCATCGCTGGATGGGGAGCCTTGCCATGGACCGGGTCGGCAACATCGCTCTCGGCTACAGCGCCTCCAGCACAGAAACGACCTACCCTTCCATCCGCTACACAGGCCGTGTCGTCACCGACACTTTGGGCCAGTTGCCCCAGGGCGAAGGGGAGATCATCGCCGGTACTGGCGCGCAGATCGGCAGCGCACGCTGGGGAGACTACAGTTCCATGCACGTGGACGCGGACGAGTGCACCTTCTGGTACACGACCGAGTATTACGATGTTACCAGCTTCAACGGCTGGAAAACTCGCATCGGCTCCTTCAGGTTCCCCAACTGCGCTCCGGTTTGCGGCGTCGCTGAAGTCATCACAGGCTCAATTACCATGAGCGATACGACCCAAACCTCGGCGGTGGTGGGTGGTACGGCCAGCCAGTGCAACACCCCTCAAGCCTGCCCAGGGATGTCTTCATTCGCGAACCCCAGGCACACTGACGTCTATACCCGCACCAATATGAGCGGCTCCGCTCAGTGCGTCACCGTGAACATAGACTCGACCGCGTGCGGGAACGGTGGCGTGGGGAGTGTCGCCTACCTGAATAGCTTCAATCCGTCCGCCGTCTGCACAAACTACCTGGCGAGCGCACCGGCAGGGCCAAACGTAAGCTATTCCTTCACGGTGCCCAATGGGGCTACATATGTCGTTGTGGTGCGTGAGACTAACATTGACGCAGGCTGCGCACTTTACACCTTAAGTATCAATCCGTCTTGCGGCTCTGTCGCAGAAGGCGACCCGCCCGCCACAACCACGGCCACGGCTACAGCCACCACACAACCGGTAACCTCTACGACCACGGCCACGGCTACAACCACCACACAAACCATGACCTCTACAACCACAGCGACCGGCACAGCCACCTCTGTTACGGTGCCGTCGTCCACCGCTACTACCGCAGCAACCAGCACCAGGACGAGCACCGCAGTAGCCACAGGAACGGCTACCCGCACTCGCACGAGCACGGCAGTAGCTACCAGCACGCGGACGGCCACAGCCATGGCAACAGCCACAGCATGCCCGATCCAGTTCTCAGACGTGCAGCCCGGCGACACCTTCTACACCTTCGTCAGGTGCTTAGCTTGCAGGCAGATAGTAGGTGGGTACCCGTGTGGAGGTCCTGGTGAAGCGTGCAACGATGATGACGAGCCTTACTACAGGCCAGGTGCTAACGTGACGAGGGGGCAGTTGTCCAAGATCATTGCCAACTCAGCAGACCTCAACGATCCCATAGCTCCGGGCCAGCAGCAGTTCGCGGATGTGGAGCCTGGTGATCCCTTCTACGAGTTCGTGGAGCGGTTGGCCGAGACCGGGGCCATAGCGGGTTACCCGTGCGGCGAGTCCGGCCCTGGTGAGCCTTGCGACGACTTGAACAGGCCGTACTTCCGCCCGAACAACCCCGCTACAAGAGGGCAGATCTCCAAGATCGTCTCCATAGCGGCGGGCTTCGAGGAGGACGTACCTGCCGGTCAGCAGAGCTTTACCGACACACCGCCAGACAGTCCGTTCTGGGTGTACATCGAGAGGTTGGCGGACAGAGGCATCATCTCCGGCTACGGAGAGGCGAATAGGTGTCCTGAGACCGGTGCTCCGTGCTTCCGGTACAACGACCAGACCACACGTGGACAGATGGCGAAGATCGCTGCTAACGCTTTCTTCCCCAACTGCCAGACCCCTGCCAGGAGGTAGGAAGTCGCCATAAACGAAGATGAAGAAGGGGGTGAGTCTCGACTCACCCCCTTCTTCATGTAGACTGCCTGCCGTTTAGCGCCTGACTCTATGGCTGCGCGCCTCCCACAAGGGTTGCTTCGTAGCTAGCGCGACCTTTGGTAGCATATGTGCTTACCTGCCGCCGTACTTCTCGCTGTAGCGGAACGTACCCAACTGGGAGAGCAGCACGTCAAACGGTGGTTGGTTCTCAGTGTGCATCTCGAACACGGCACGCTCGAAGTACTGCATGCGGTAGGTCTTCCCATCCAGGTCGCTCTTCTCCATGAACTCGTCGGAGATGGGGTAGCCTTGCTGCGCCAGCCCGCCATTTTGCTGCCAGTACTGTAAGAACCGCCCTCCCACTCGCTTGCCCGTTTGCGGGAAGAGCATAGAGCCTGCTGAGGTGTTGGGCTGCTGGTTGGGCGCGCCGTTAGGGTACTTCTTCTTGTACTGGAAGGTGCCTAGTTGGGAGAGCAGCACGTTAAACGGTGGCTGGTTCTCCGGGTGGTACTCGAACACGGCTCGCTCGAAGTACTGCACCACGTAAGGCTTGCCGTTCAGGTCCGACACCTCGTTGATGAGGCCGGAGATGGGGAAGCCTTGCTGCGGCAGGCCGCCGTTCCTGTCCCAGTACTCAAGGAAGATGCCGCTCACAGTCTGCTTCGTTTCGGAGAAGGTGCGGCTGCCGCTGCCGGGTATGGTGGGCGCGCCGCCGGGAGGCTGAGTGGCGGCGGGGGTCGCTACCGGCGTGTTGGCGGCGGGAGGCTGCCCCGGCCCCACGAACCGCTTGAGCGTGCCCGGCGAATACCCGCCCCCCTCCATGAAGTAGAGCGCGCCGTCCGGCCCCGTCTCGATGTCCATGTTCACGTCCACGCCCTGCACGATGTTGGAGCGGACTAGGGCCGTCCGGTCCTGGTTGAGGTAGAAGTGGCGCAGCCTGCCGCCCTGGTAGGCCGCCATGAAAAGATGGTCCTTCCACTCCGGTATCTGCCAGCCGGTATACACCTCGATGCCGGTGGGCGCTTCGCAGCACTCCCCGCGTGGCTGGTACCAGAGCGGCTGTATGGTGTTTATGCTTGGGTCCATACCCTCTTCGTTGCAGGGCGTGTCCGGCCCCCAGCCATAGTTGAAGCCCGCTTCGATGCGGTTCATCTCGTCGTCGCAGCCAGGGCCGTTCTCGCTGGCGAAGATGCGGCCCCGCACCACCGAGTCAAAGGTGAAGTCGAAACTATTGCGCAAGCCGTAAGCGTAGATGGAGCGTTGCGCGTTGGGCACGTTCCACCGGGGGTTATCATCCGGTATCGAGCCGTCAGGGTTGATGCGGTGAATCTTGCCGTTCTTGGTGGTGAGGTCTTGCGAGTTTTCGCGGTTGGCGTTGTCGCCTACCGAGATGTAGAGCTTGCCGTCCGGCCCGAAGTGGATGTTGCCGCCGTCGTGGTTGCCCGCGGTCTGCGGCGAGGCGAAGATGGTGGTCGGGTTGGAGCCAACGCCGTCGCGCTCCACGAAGCGCGCCACCCTGTTCTCAGTGGCGCTGCCCGGCGCGGTGTAATAGACATATATGTAGCGGTTCTGGTTGAAGTTGGGGTCTATGGCGATGCCAAGGAGGCCGCGCTCGGACGAGGAGCTAACGTCGAAGTGAATCACGGGGTTGGGCTGGAGCCTGCCCCCCGCAAACACGCGCACGTTGCCGGTCGCCTTCTCGGTGTAGAAGAGGCGGCCCGTCGGGTCGAACGCCATTGCTATGGGGTCGTCCATATTGGCGAGCACCGTCTCTATTCGCACGCCCGGCGGCAGACCTTCCGTGCCGTCCTCCGGCACAGCGGCAAGCGCGCTCGACGCGGGAGGAGCAGGCAGAACGGCCAGCATGGTAGCGAGTAGAAGCACCAGGGTGGAAGCGATAAGTGTGCGTGGTCTTCGGCTGTAGTGCATTATGTCAATGTCCTTTCGTGATGTGAGCCGCGATAATTGGGAGCAGGGTCTAGGGCACAACAATCCCCTGCTTTCGGGTCCGTAGCTGAGTTACACCTGGGTTGGGGTAAGGGTTCTTTCTTGCCGGTTGTGGTTTACTTAGGGGCGGACGGCATGGTTGCGCTGCCGCCGTTTTCTCAGAAGGGCCTGAGCGCCGCTCAATAC
Source organism: Chloroflexota bacterium (assembly GCA_030913985.1). Classification (GTDB taxonomy): domain Bacteria; phylum Chloroflexota; class Chloroflexia; order QHBQ01; family JADMIH01; genus JADMIH01. Next base: position 29,993 of record JALZHI010000018.1, read on the forward strand.
ATAAGATACAGCAAACGCGAGGAGAACCATCATCATGGCCGACGGTGGCGACAGTATGGCTGTAAACATGATAAGTGCTGCCGCTAAGCCTGCAACGACGGTGCAAAGCCAGGCAACGACTGTGGGCATGTCAGCCGGTGCAGTTCCCAGGCGTGCGGGCGGTGTATAAATCTGTATAAGGGCCATATACACAAGCAGCAGCCAGAAATACCAGGGCATCTGCGTTGCCGGACGCCGGGTGTCAGGCAACGCTAAGATGAATACCCCTAATATGGCGGCGATACCGGACAGCGCGATAACGCGATTGACGATCCGCACCGCCCGAAGAGGCATCCTATCGAAGTACTTGTTCATAGGTGACCCTTCTTGTACGGGGCACGCCGCAGCACGCCCCTACTCCTCATCGTCGTCGCTGAACCAGCGACTATCACTGCCATCTGTTCACTCAGGGCACTGGATGAGGATGAACTCCAGCCAGTCAAAGGCTGACCTCGGAGGAGGCAATTCGGAAGTAGATGTACCTACCTCCAGCGAGAAAACCTGCCCGTAGCGGTCGGTGACGCAGAGGGCCGCGCGGTTGCTCTCGCCCAACATGCGCCGCGTGGTCTTGCCGCCGTCGTCCGCCAGCAATGGGAATGGCAGAGACAGCTTGCGCACAAGCTCATCGGCCTCTTCCAGCGTGAGGGGCACCACCACTAGCAGACGCGCCTGCGAGGCCAGTATCTCGGGGTACGGTGCGGCCAGCCCGCAAAGGAACTCTTCGGCTTGCGGCCCGGCATCCAGGAAGGCCAGCACGGCGTTGTACTTGCTGCGGAGCGCGCCCGGCCCCGACGTGCCGCCCGCCGTCGAGGGTAGCGCAAAGAGGGGCGTCTTGCCTTTGCCCTTCAATTGTGGTGCCTGGGCCGGGGGCTTGTCGATGAGTTGCGACATGATGGAACGATTCTAGCATGTTACGGTCCATTATTCCACACAAGCGTTTCAGGCGCTATGGAGGCGAACGTGCAACGGCAACCCAAACCACACAACGAGAAACTGGTCTTCCTGCTGGACGTGGACAACACCCTGCTGGACAACGACAAGTCGAAAGCGGATATGCAAGCCGCGCTGCTGGAGGTGCTGGGCGAAGACGGGGCCGAGCGATTCTGGCAGCTTTACGAAGAGGTCCGCAAAGAGATGGACGTGGTCAGCTACCCTGAGACGCTCAAGCGTTTCGCTTCGGGTTGGAGGGACCGGGAGGTGGCCGAGAAAGCCACGCAGCTAATCAACGACTGGCCCTACCCCGATTACCTGTACCCTGGCACACTGCCTGCCTTGGAACACCTCACCAGGATGGGCGACGTGGCTATCCTTTCGGACGGCGACGAGGACTACCAGCCGCGCAAGATTATGTGCGCCGGGCTGACCGAAGCGGTGGGCGGGCCTGCCGACGTGCTCATCTTCACGCACAAGGAACACTCGCTCGACGAGGTGACGCACGTGCTGCCCTCCCGGCATTACGTGCTGGTGGACGACAAGCAACGCATACTTGCCAGCGCGAAGGAGCACCTGGGCGACAGGCTTACAACGGTATGGGTGAAGCAGGGCCATTACGCCACCGACCCAAGTTATTACCGCAAGCCCGACCCGGATATTGTGTTGGAGAAGATTGCAGATTTGTGCCAGTTAGAGGAGGCCGATTTTGGCGGTAAAGGTACGAGACAACCGGATCAGCAGTGGAGATGAAGAAGGTAAGCTCAAGAAGCTAAAGCAACAAGACCAGAAGGGCGACGACGGCCACGACGAGACCGAGCTTGGCGATATGTTGCAGGAACTGAGAATACTCCTCCAGGGCCTGCAAGTGTTGACGGCTTTTCTAATTATCCTGCCCTTCAACGAGGGCTTTCGGGAGATAGACCAGGTAGAGAAATGGGTCTACATGACCACCTTTCTCTGCGCCATCACCGGCCTGGTACTACTCAGCGCGCCGGCGGCCCAGCACCGCCTGCAACGGCCTCTGATGGACCGCGTGCGCTTCAAGGAGCTTGCCACCCGTATGATCATCATCGGCCTGATACCCTCGTCAGTCGCCCTCGTGCTGGCAACTCAGCTGGTCATCTCGCAAGCGATAGGCCTCACCGAGTCGTTCGTAGCGGCGGGCCTGGTGACCGTGCTAATCGGCCTCCTCTGGTGGATTCTGCCCCTCGCGCACAAAGAGAAAGCGTAGACGGTGTCTAAACGCCAAGACGCGGAGACGCCAAGGACCACGCCAAGATTAAGCGGGTGTTCTTCAGGCAAGAGGAGCAGGATACGTGATGTCGTACCCTGCTCCTCTTGTACCCTCTAAGCCTCTACAATCTTGGCGTGGTCCTTGGCGTCTCCGCGTCTTGGCGTTTCAATAATCCATCGCAGCATAGACCACGTTCAGTATGCGCCCCTTGGCATCGGTGGGGTCTTCGTGGCCCCAGATGTTGCTGAGGAAGACTACTATGAGGTCGTATTCGGGGTCTATCCAGAGCAGGGTGCCGCTAGCGCCGTGGTGCCCGTAGGCTCGCTCTGACGACAGTATGCCGCCGTTTGGTGGGTAGGACGGTTTGCCCCAGCCTATACCATAGTTGAACGGGTCACCGGTGAGGGTGCTGACCTCGCCCAGGGTGTAGTGCCGGGTCATCATCTCTATTGTGGCTGGCGACAGCAGGCGATAGCCGTTGTAAGTGCCGCCCCGCAGGTAAGCTTGCCCGAACGTCACCAGGTCGGCGGCGGTGCTCCACAGACCACCGCCCGGTTGCTCCATCAAGTTAAAGTTGTTCAATAGCTCCAGAGGGGTCTCGTATTCACCGAAGAGCATATGTATAGGGGCTGCTTTCGCCGGGTCAGGTGGGCTATACCCCGTGTTGTGCATGCCAAGCGGCTCGAAGATGTGGCGGCGCAGGTACTCGGCCTGTGGCAGACCGCCTAGCTTCCTTACAAGCTCGGCAAGCACGCTGAAGGTGAGCGTGGAATAGGTATGCTGGGTGCCAGGCGCATAGTTCAGGTAGCTGCGGCAGCATGCTTCGTAGAGCCATTCGGGTCCGGGCGGGCTGGTGCGTTGCTCCCAAAGCTCGTTCCAGAATTTCTCCTCTTCCAGGCCGCTTGAGTGGGTCAGCAGGTGGAAGGCGGTCACTTTCTCCTTGCCGTTGGCGGCGAACTCCGGCAGGTAGCGGGCCAACGGGACGTTGAGCATCAGCTTGCCCTCTTCCACCAGCCGCATCACCGCCGTAGCCACTATGGGCTTGGTTATAGAAGCGAGCAGGAAGATGCTGTCCAGGCTGACGCCTTCCGCGCCCGGCACGACATGCGTCCAAAGTGTCTCACGGCTGTTGGCGACCGCCACCACTGCGCATGGCATGTTCCCCGCCTGCACGCGCTCCTCGGCAATGTCTACTATGCGCTGAAGGCGCTCGCGATTGATTTCCATAAGAACCTCTTTTCCGCTCGACTATGCGAGTGAGAACTGTAAGGGTACGTCTGTGCCAGAGTAGGATAGCAGAACCCTGCTCCCCCTGTCATCCTGAGCGTAGCGAAGGATCTCAAGAAGGTGAGTAGGGATGCTGTTGAACACGACGACCGGGGTGCTAGAGGTTCAGCACAGGGCCAGCGCCAACATCTTAGATCCTTCGCTGCGCTCAGGATGACAGGGTGGGGCTTTGGTTCGGCAAATAGTAAGATAGGGGCTACCTGCCAGGACATGATAAGCCCTACTTCAGCAGGCGTAGTGCTAACCGGTAGGGTTGCTTTGCCTAGTGGTCCACGCCTGCGGGCACCCGGTCGCGGTCCATCTCGGCCTGGTCGAACGATAGCCCTAGCTGGCCCTGGATGATGGCCTCGTGCTCGCGGGCGGAGAAAGTGCGGACGTTCTCGCTGCCTTCCATCGCCAGCTTGCCGTCGAGTCCCGCGAACTCCAATTGCACGGGCACGGGGTAGTTGCCTGTGAAACAGCCGGAGCAGAGTTTGTCATTGCCGAGATTCACCGCACGGAAGAGGCCCGGCAGCGACAGGTAGCCGAGCGAGTCGGCCCCGATGTGGTGGGCGATCTCCTGCACCGACAGGCGGTGGGCGATTAGCTCCTCGCGGCGGGCGGTGTCCACCCCCAGGTAGCAGGGGTGGGACATGGCGGGCGAGTGGATGCGGACGTGCACCTCGGTGGCTCCCGCCTTCTTGAGCAAGTCCACAATCGGCTTTGTGGTGGTGCCCCGCACAATGGAATCGTCCACCACGACCACGCGCTTGCCGCTCAACACCCCAGGCAGCGGGTTGAACTTGAGGCCGATGCCCCGCTCCCGCAGGTGCTGGTGCGGCTGGATGAAGGTGCGTCCGATGTAGCGGTTCTTGATGAGGCCCTCGGTGTACGGTATGCCCGACTCCATCGAGTAGCCGATAGCGGCGGGGGTAGCCGAGTCGGGCACGCCTATCACAATGTCGGCGTCGGCGGGGTGCTCCCTGGCAAGTTCGCGGCCCATGTTCTGGCGGGCGGTGTAGAGCGGCACGTTCTCTATCACGCTGTCGGGGCGGGCGAAATAGATGTACTCGAAGACGCACATCGCCTGCTGGACCTGCGGCACGTCGGCGTATGAAGTCATACCCTCAACGCCAATCGTGACGATTTCGCCCGGCGCTATCTCGCGGATGAACTGCGCACCCACGGTCATGAGAGCGCACGTCTCGGAGGAAATAACCCAGCCGCCACCCGGCAGCTTGCCCAGGCACAGGGGCCGGATGCCCATAGGGTCGCGCACGGCCATGAGGTGCGTGGGCGAAAGCAGCACCAGCGAGTAGGCCCCTGTGAGACGCGACATTGCCCGGCGGAAGCGACTCACCCAGTTGTTGCCGTGGGACGACATAGCTAGCTTGCCTATCACTTCGCTGTCGGAGGTGGTGTCGAAGGGCATGCCGCCTTCCTGTAGCTCGGTGCGCAGGGTGGTGGCGTTGGTGACGTTGCCGTTGTGCCCCAGGGCCAGCCAGCCGAGGGTCGGGTCATCGAAGCGGAGGGGCTGGGCGTTGCACAGCTTGGAAGAGCCGGTGGTGGAGTAGCGGGTGTGGCCTATGGCGGCGTGGCCCTTCAGTTTTGCCAGCCCTTCCTCGTCAAAGGAGGTGGACACTAGTCCCATGCGGGTGCGCACGTGGAGCCTGCCGCCCTCGGTAGAGGCGATACCGGCGGACTCCTGCCCCCGGTGCTGCAAGGCATATAGCCCGAAATAGGTGAGCCTCGCCACGTCCTCTCCCGGTGCCCACACGCCGAACACGCCGCACTCCTCGTGCAGCTTGTCGTCTTCGTATGCGGCCAGCGAATTCAGCATCTCGCCCACGTTGTTACCCCTCTATTGCCCTTACATACGACCACAGCTATTTAGTTGCGCCTGCGACTGTGTCACCGAACCGGCACCTAAGCGACTCCCTGTCATCCTGAGCGTAGCGAAGGATCAGTAGCCCGTGTTTGATACTTGCTTATTTTGATACTTGCTTATGATGTACCAGTGTTTCTCTTGCTGACAGCATCCACAACGTTGAGGACTCTAGTCTGCCCACCTGATCCTTCGCTGCGCTCAGGATGACAGAGTGGAAGGGGTGGTGCAAATATCCAAACACAGACCCAACAGTTTCACCCAAGCCCGTTGCGCCAGGCGCTGTCCACCTCCGGCAGGGGCAAGTCTACCACAACCTGGTTGTCACCGCGAGTTACTATCAGTTGGTCGCCCCCGCTGAGACCCAGCAGGAAAAGGTCCACTCCATAAGAACGGGCGAGGGCCTGTAGCTCCGGCCACTTCTCGACAGTGAGACCCACAAGTATACGGGACGGCTCCTCCGAAAACAAAACCACGTCAGAGCGCGTCCTGGGGCTGAGGTACTCGTCGCTGTTGCTCAGGAAGTCGTCTCCCCTGGCGAGCGCGGCGGTGAGGCCCTCGGTCTCCACGGGGTAGCCACTCTCGGCGGTGGCGGTCTCCAGGTCAGCCCGGATTGTGGACATCGCCTTATGCTCCAACGCTTCAGCCAGCCCCTCGAATATGCGAGTCTGGTCCTCAAGGGGCAGGAACGCCATGAGGCCGAGGCGAAGAATGGAGCTGAACCGCTCGGTAGCAGTCAGGGGGTGCCTGTGGTGCGGGTACATTAGCTCGTTGAGGATCACGCGCGCCCCCACGCCGCCCGCTATGCACATCTCCGCGAGAGTCGTAGCAAGCCCGCCATCGCTGGGGTCGTGGGCCGCCTGTATGAGACCGGCCTGTATACCCGCCCGGCAAGCCTCCTGCACTCGCTTCTCAACGTCCATATCCACGCGTGGAGGCGTGCCCACTTTCCGCCCCAGGCAGGTCTCGACGTACTGGCTCGCACCCAGGAGCGGTGCCCCAGTCCCGTAATGCTCGCCCGTTGGCATGCCCCCCAGCAAGCCGATAATCAGCCCTTCGCGCAACGCCATCCCCACAGCCACGTCCGCGTCTTCCAGCAGGCCGACCATGCCAATCACAGGCGTAGGCAGCACGGCTACCCCGTTGGTGTCGTTGTAGAGCGACACGTTGCCGCTGACCACCGGTATGCCGAGCGCATTGCACGCGTCCGCGATGCCGTTGACCGCGCCTTCCATCTGGTAGAAGACGTGGGGGTTTTCGGGGTTGCCGAAGTTGAGACAGTCGGTCACGGCCAGGGGTTCGGCACCCACGCAGGAGAGGTTACGTGCGGCCTCGGCCACCGCGTGCGCCCCGCCCCCATAAGGGTCGAGGTAGCAGTAGCGGCTGTTGCAGTCGGTGGTGAGGGCAATCGCCTTGTGGGTGCCCTTGATGCGTAGGACGGCAGCGTCGGCCTCACCGGGTTGCAGGACGGTGTTGCTGCCTATCGTGTGGTCGTAAGTGCGGAACACGCGCTCCTTGGAGGCGACGTTGGGGGAGGCCAGCACGTCCAGCAGCGCCCGGTCATAGCGAGCCTGCTCGTCCTCGCGGGGAAGCAGGGCTTCCCAATCGGGGTGCTGTAGCTCATCCATCGCGGGGTCGGGCCTGCCGGTGACGTAGCGGATGGGCACCTCGTCGGCCAGCAAGTGGGCGGGTAGTTCGGCGGCCAGGAGCGGGCCATCGTACACGCGGACCATGCCGTCGCCGGTTACTTGGCCTATTACGTTCGAGTGCAGGCCCCAACGGGTGAAGACCTCCCGCGCTTCCTCTTCGCGCCCCGACGTGACGATTACCAGCATGCGCTCCTGCGACTCGGACAGCATGATCTCGTAGGCGTTCATGCCGCGCTCACGCCGGGGTACGTGCGCCAGGTCAATCTCGATGCCGCTGCCCGCCCGCGCCGCGCACTCCACGGAGGAGGAGGTGAGACCGGCCGCCCCCAGGTCCTGCATGCCCACCACCAGCCCCTCTATTTCAAGCACCTCCAGACAGGCTTCCATGAGGCACTTTTCGAGGAAGGGGTTGCCCACCTGCACGGCGGGGCGGTCTTGCAGCGAGTCCTCGCCCAACGTATCGGAGGCGAAGGTCGCGCCGTGTATGCCGTCGCGCCCTGTGTCGGCACCCACCAGCAACACTGGGTTGCCCAGGCCGGAGGCGACCGCCCGCATCAGCCGCTCCTTGCGCAGCAGGCCCACGCACATGGCGTTCACCAGGGGATTGGCGGCGTAAGAGGGGTCGAAGTATATCTCGCCGCCCACGGTAGGCACGCCGATGCAGTTGCCATAGCCGCCGATGCCCGCCACCACGCCTCCGAACAAATAGCGGGTGTGGGGGTCGGTGAGAGGGCCGAAGCGCAGGGAGTTGAGCAGGGCTATGGGCCGCCCGCCCATCGTGAATATATCGCGTACGATGCCGCCCACGCCGGTAGCCGCGCCCTCCACCGGCTCGACCGCCGAGGGGTGGTTATGCGACTCAATCTTGAGGGCCACCGCCCAGCCATCGCCAATGTCCACCACGCCCGCGTTCTCGCCAGGACCTTGCAGCACGCGCTCGCCCCTGGTCGGGAAGAGGCGCAGCAGGGGCTTGGAGTGCTTGTAGCCGCAGTGCTCGCTCCACATAGCGCCCGCCATGCCTAGCTCGACCATGTTAGGCTGCCTGCCTAGCTGGGATACGAACTGCCGGTACTCGTCGTGGGTGAGGCCTACTTCAGCGAGAAGCGCGTGCAAGTCGTGCAGGGGAAAGTCCGCCCGGATTGGAGCTACAACAGCTTCGCTGGCGGTATGTGCGGAGGGAGCGCTATGGGGGTTCTCGTCAAGAGGTAGGGCCATCGGCTCCTGGGGACTTGAGACGGTTGAGCGGCCGACTATGGAGCAGATTATACCAGATTGGAGGCTGCACCGTGGCCCTACCAGACTTATGTGGAAATGGCCGCGTTAGCTGGCGGCACGGTCACCTGATGTCGGTATATCATGTCGAGGCTTGGATTGCATCCTTTGAGGATCGGTCGCAATTTGACCACTGAAGGTATGAGCATTAGCTGAGTCAGCGCTTGAATCTTCGCCTGACTGAGATGTTTGCAAGGCACTTGCCTCTAGTATGCGCTTTTCCTGAAGTGCCCCGGCCAAAGCTGCATTTACACTTGTTAAGTCCTCAACCAGCCGCCTAAGCCAATCCCGTTCTAAGCGTATAGCTTGTAGTTCAGCACTGAGGTCCACAATGTCGATAGTAGCCTTCTTTGCTGCATTAAATTCACCGTCAGGCAAGCTAATTAGCCATCGTCCTCCTTGCTTCCGTGCATGTAACCTTCCGGATTGGAGATAACGTCTAATGGTCTTAGTACTTACTCCCAGGCGCTGGGCCGCATCTTCTATACTTACGCCTTGACTCATAAGATGTCTCCCAATCTAAATCGGACCATAGCTGCCAGCATGGACAAAGTGGTCATTGTGGAAAACCATGTCTATTTGACCAATTGCTGCTACTATGTCCTTGCGCAGAAAATGCGCAAAGCGAATCCTAGGGCGGGTAAGACTCTGACCCCTGCCCGCCCTAGACAATCTATTTAGGCCTCGGTATGGGCTTGACGCCATCATATCCTCAGCCGTGCATAGCTTACAGGTCTCGGCTGCGATTGTCAAATCCCGTTACCCCCGTACGACGCCTAGAATCCATAAGCAGAGATATAGCAGATTCGCATACCGCATCAATAGTGTTATAGACAGCAAAGGTGCGTTGGAACTGCTGGTGGATGCTGTGGAAGCAGGGTGAATATCTCTCTGGTAATTGTCCATCAGTGTCGCAAGCTCCTGTAAGGCTATGCGCAAGGGGAGACGTGAAGTGAAAACTGATAAGAGCAATCGCTGGGTCGACTTTGTACTGGGAGCGTTAGAGCATGCAGTAGGTCATGTCTTGGGTGCAGGTTTACTCCTCTTAGTGGTGTACCTCATCAAAATATTGCTAGATTACCTCTTGCATTAGAGGAGGGTAAGGCACCTTACGAAGAAAGCACATCTATAAACAAGTCGGGCTCCACTGCCCTTGACCGGGCATGCAGTCTATAATTTGTGGGGGACTAACGGTTTGAGCATCAGCACATAAGTTCTCTTCTAGCACCACTATAACACCATGCTTCGTTCTTGTCAATATCGTGTGCAAATTTAGTTCTAAGGCCCTACATGTAGTAGACGCAACGTGCTAGCTAGTAGCGACCTCAATCATTTCAAACTGGCTCCCACCACATTGCCCGTGACACTCGCGGGAGAGCTTTCCGTATACCCATCCTGCCGCTGCACGCGCATTAGCAGCTTGCCTTCGGGCTGCACCGTGGTGCGCACCGTCGCCATGATGTGCTGGCCCGGCACCAGGTCGAGGCGGAAGCGTTGCAGCAGCATCGCCATGACCAGCTTTATCTCCACCTGGGCGAAGCCCGCACCGATACAGGAGCGCGGACCTACCGCGAAGGGGATGTAGGCGTACTGCGGCGGCTGCGGACGGAAGTCGGGTGCCCAGCGTTCCGGCATGAACACCTCAGGGTCCACAAACTGCGTGGGCATGCGGTGGCTCACGAAGGGCACGTAACTCACAATCTCGCCCTTCCTAATCGTGTAGCCCTTCCACTCGAAGTCCTCTTTGGCGGTGCGGTTGGCGCTAGGGGCGGGCGGGTAGAGGCGCAGCACCTCCTTCATCACCTGCTCCAGGTAGGGCAGGCGCTCCAGGTCCGCGACGGTGGGAGGCTCGCCCTTTAGCTCCCGGTCTAGCTCTGACAGTAGCCTGGAGGTCACATGGGGGTGCTGGGCCAGCAGGTAGAAGGCCCAGGTGAGGGCGTTGGCGCTCGTCTCGTGCCCGGCCACGAACAGGGTGAGCAACTGGTCGCGTATCTGCTCCACGCTGAGGCGGTTGCCTTCCTCGTCCCGCGCCGCCACCAGCATCGAGACCGCGTCGCCTGTGTCGGTATGCGACTGCTCGTGCTCCACGATGATGCGCCTCAACGTGCGGTCGATACGCTTGAGGGCGCGGCGCAGCGTGGCACCCTCCCCCACGTTGAGCACGTCGAAGGGCAACTGGGCCAGGCCGATGTTGAGCGGGTTGCTCACCACCTTCACGATAGTGGCTACCGACTCGCCTAGCTCGTGCGCCGAGCCTCCCAGGTCCATGCTGAACAGCGTGCGCCCCGCGATGACCAGGGCCAGGTGGTGCATCTGCTTGCCTATGTCGAGCACCTGGCCGGGCCGCCACACGTCCAGCATCTCATTGGTGGAGTCCCGCATCACCTCGGCGTAATGCTCGATGCGCTTGCGGTGGAAGGCCGGCATCATCAGGCGGCGCTGGGCCTTGTGCTGTGGATCGTCAATGAAGAGCAGGCCGTTGCCCACGATCCAGCGGGCGCGCACGCGGTCAATCAGCGGCTCTACCAGGAAGTTGGAGACGTTATCCACCAGCACGAAGCGGTTGGCATCGGCCCCATGCAGCGCCGCGCCCTTGATGCCCAGCAGGTCAATGCGAATCACCTCGCCGTAGCGGCGGTAGTTCTCCAGCATGAAGTCGAGCGGGTTGCGCATGTAGGAGAAGACCGCGCCGACGAGCGGGAGGGTGGGAGGGCCTGGGGGTATACGCATGGGCGTGGTAGCGGTTGCCATGTCGAGTGTAGTGCCTTTCTGGTGGGAATTTCCTTATTATACGCGAGATGCGGGCACGGGGAGTTACTACGGGTATTCGTTCGCGCGGCCACTCAGAGCCACTTGGCTGAATACCAGTACCAACCCCCGCCTTGTCATCCTGAGCGCAGCGAAGGATCAGCCACCCGTGTTTGACTCTTGTTATTGAGGCACATTGTTCCTCTTGCCGCTATCATCCACAATGTTGAGGACTCTCGCCTACCCACCTGATCCTTCGCTGCGCTCAGGATGACAGGGTGGAGCAGGGTGCTGATGAAGCAGGAGTAACCCGGTTATGACAAAGCTGAAGAAAGCAAAAAGCTCTGACGGATCAAACCTGTCAGAGCTTTTCTCTTGCGGGGCGATGTGCCGCAGTACCTAGCGGGCATTGGCGTTAGCTTGCTGCCTGGACCGGCGCAGGCCCTGGACCGGCTGGAGGGCCTTCCTCCAGAGGCGGTAGGCGTTGGCGTCCTGCCTGCGCTCGCTGTTGATACCATTGGCGACCTGTTCCATTATGTAGAAGTTGCTCGACATTTGATTTTCTCTCCTTAGGATTTCGTTGGTTGTTGTTGAGATTTTTGAGTGCCACATTGATTTCTATTACCTTTATATCATAGAACTTTAGCTTTGTCAATAGGTTTGCTCAATATTCGTTGAGCAGTTTTCAATTTTCTTCATTAGCACCTTAATTTTGTCCGTGACACAGCCATTGAGGGCTAAAACATACGCCGAAAGAGCATCTTTGAGGTTATGGCATGCCGTTTGCCTCTAGGTTCGCGATGACTACCAACATACACCCCGAAGAAGTGCTCCAGCCCGAGGTCGTAGTTGACCCCAGGGAGTCGGCCAGGGCCGCCAACCTGCGCTATGTGAGCGACAGCAGGCCCGGTATCACGCGTCGCAAAGTGGGCAAGGGCTTCACTTACACAGACCCCAAGGGGCAGCGTCTCACCGACTCGAAGGAGCTTGCCCGCATCAAGGCGCTGGCGATACCCCCCGCCTGGACCGACGTGTGGATTTCCCCTTACGCCAACGGCCACATCCAGGCCACCGGGCGCGACGAGAAAGGTCGCAAGCAGTACCGCTACCACGACCGCTGGCGGGCAGTGCGCGACGAGACCAAGTTTGGCAGGATGATAGAGTTTGGCCGCGCCCTGCCCAAAGTACGCGAGCATGTGGACCAGGACCTCGGCAAGAAGGCGCTCTCCAAGGAGAGGGTGCTGGCGACGGTGGTGCGCCTGCTGGAAACCACGTATATACGCGTGGGGAACGAGGAGTACGCCCGCACCAACAAGTCGTTCGGACTGACCACCATGCGCTGCCGCCATATAGATGTGACAGGCAGCAAGGTGCAGTTCAAGTTCCGGGGCAAGAGTGGCAAGCGGCACGCCATCACGGTGGACGACCCCCGCCTGGCAAGGGTGATAAAGCGCTGCCAGGAGCTACCCGGCCAGGAGTTGTTCGGCTACCTCGACAACCAGGGGCAGCGCCACACCATCACCTCTGACGACGTGAACCAGTACCTGCACGAGATAACGGGGCAGCACTTTACCGCCAAGGACTTTCGTACCTGGGGCGGCACGGTGCTCGCCGCCATCTCTTTGAAGGCGCAAGAGCCTGCCGAGAAGGCAACTCAGGCCCGCAAGAACGTGGTCGCGGCGATACAAGAGGTGTCGGAGCGGCTGGGCAACACCCCCGCCATCTGCCGCAAGTCGTACGTGCACCCCTCCGTCATCAGCACCTATATGGATGGCACCCTGCACTCCCTCCTGTCCGCCGACGATCCCAGAGAGGCGGTAGAGAAGGTGCTAGCTGAACCTCCCAAGCAAGGGCTGAAGCCGGAGGAAGAAGCGGTGCTGCTCCTGCTGGAGCGATGCAAGGACGCGGAGAGCAAAGGGGCCGCATAGCTACTGGTAGAAGGCATCGAGAAGGTTGCGGGCACGTGAGACGTTCGCTGGTACCGTTTCTGCTCATGTATAACCAGGCGTAGAAACGGGCGGCTGAATGCATATATGCCCACACGTACCTTGCTTTGCCATGAATCCTCCCAGGAAGCCAATCTCCCCACAAAAGCAGCATATAGACCGGCAACGGTGGGAAATCCTGCACGAGCTTGAAGACTGGTTGGAAGCCCCAATGATCGTGCTGGGCCTCGCCTGGCTGGCGCTGTTCGTGGTAGAGGTCGTTTCGGGTCTCACGCCTCTCCTGGAAGCGGTAGGCACCGGCATCTGGGTGGTGTTCATCCTCGATTTTCTGCTCAAATTCACCCTGGCCCCGGAAAAACTCACATACCTGAGACAGAACTGGCTGACCGCTATCGCATTGTTAGTGCCAGCGTTGCGCGTACTCAGGATCGCGCGCCTGGTGCGGGTGCTACAACTCACGAGGGCCGCGCGAGGTCTGCGACTGTTCCGCATCGTTACTTCGCTGAACCGGGGCATGAAAGCCCTGGGCCGGACGATGCGCAGGCGCGGTGCCGGGTACGTCATGACGCTCTCGCTGCTGGTGCTGCTGGTGGGGGCGGCGGGCATGCTGGCCTTCGAGAGTGGTGCTAACGGGGACATAGACGACTACGGCACGGCTCTCTGGTGGACCGCCATGACACTGACTACCATGGGCACCGACTACGCCCCGCGAAGTCCTGAAGGCCGCGTGCTCGCCTTCATCATAGCCCTGTACGCGTTCGCCGTCTTTGGCTACCTGACGGCCACACTTGCCAGCTTCTTCATTGGCCGGGATGCGGCCAGCACCGAGGGCGAGGTGGCGGGGGAGGCTTCGCTCGTTGCCCTGCGCAGGGAGATAGCAGGTCTGCGTAAGGAAATACAGGTGCTATCGCAGAGCCAGCGCGAGCCGCTTGAGCGCACCCCGCCCCAGCCGCCGGGCGGGACCAAGCAGAACTAGAAGCTATCTCAAGAATGCCAGAATGGAATATGAGCACATGGCCCCTTCTTTGTCATTTCGAACGCAGTGAGAAATCTCGTCCCTCTGCACATGGTACCGCCTTTCTATAAGGTAGAGTCTCGTGAGCAAAGAGTCACACCTGCATAGAGGACGAGATTTCTCACTGCGTTCGAAATGACAAAGTCGCTACTTTGGTGCCGATGTCAGACAATGTTGTTTTTGAGATAACTTCTAATAAACTGGGTGCTCATCGCGCGTGGGCATGAATAACGCCAGCCACAACACGGCTGCCAGCATGAGCACCGCGCTCGCCAGCACCAGCCACGAGGTGTCGGCGTCCACGCCCTGCAACACCAGGGAGATGGGGAAGAGGGCATACCCTACGGCCAGGGCGATACGCCACACTGCCGACGCACGCCGCCCGAAGCGGTTGGTCATAGCGTAGATGCCGATTATCCAGCCGGGGAAGATAAGCAGCGTCAGGTCGTGCGCGCTGAGATTTGGAGCGGCAAACACTGCGAGCAACCCCGCGAGCGCCCACAGCACGTCGGAGTTGAGTCGCTGCACCGTCGTGTCGGCGGCGGAGCGCGTTTGCTCCCATTCAGGTTCGAGGCTTATCCCGCTGCGCATCCAGACGAAGAGCAGCAGCCCCAGGCCGAACACGAACACAAACGAAGGCACAAGCGGGTGGGCGTCCGGCCCAAAGACCAGGCCCGCGATGCCGCGCCAGTTGTACATCGTGTCGCCTATCATGGGTGGCGCGCCCGCGGGTAGCGCGGGGTCCAGCAACAGGCTGAAGTAGCGTAGAGGCCAGGCGAAGCCCAGCAGAGGCACGGTGAGCGCGGAGAGGGAGGCGAAAAGCACCACAAAGGTGGTCAGCGCCTGCCAGTGTCGCTGCAAGAGGACCAGCATGAGCACTACAGGCAGCAAAGAGGGCCGCAGGGCCACCAGCATGAGCATCATGCCCGCCCAGTTCGGCTGCCCCCGACGCAACGCGACATAGGTTCCGCACAGGCCCATGAGTACGAAGGGGGTGTCCTGCCCCTCCATCAGCCCCCGTATCAGCGGCAGAAACGAGCACGCGGCCAGGCTGAGCGCCCACCCTACGCCCCGCGACACCGAGAGCGCCCCGTCGAGCATACCGAGCGACAGACCTACGGCAAGCCCCGCTCCCAGCGCCCACATGGCGAACACCAGGGGGAGCGGAACCTGCATGAAGGGGGCGAGGGCCAGCGCCTCGAACGGCAGGCGAGTGTAGGGGCGGAACTGGCTCGTATCGACACCGGCACCTTGTAGCAGGTCGTCCTGCGCGGCGCGCTGTGAGGGCAGGTCGTACAGGTCGGGGCCGTCGCCGTAGCGGACCATGTAAGCCCCTGTGAGGGGAGCGGCGAAATCGATGGAGCGCACGTAGCCTTCGGGGCCGCCGCTGTTGCGCACCGAGCCGATCCAGATCGCCAGGTAGGCCAGCGCGACCAGTATAGCCAGGCCCGCCGCAATCTTACCCAGTGGCGAGACCCCACCCACAGGCCGCACAGCCTCATCCGCGCCGCCGTGCTCGACCCTGTACTCAAGTTCCAACCGGCGGCGTTCGAGGTCTACGGGGTCTTCCGATATCGGGTGGCGGCTGCTGGGTCTTTGAATCAACTCAGGGCGCGGAGGTCACCGCCTCCAGGTTAGCGGCGGTCCGGGGCGCTTGCCGGGCCTGCCACGCCTCGATTACCGCCTGCAAGAAGAGGCGGCCGTCGTCACCCCCCAGGATCGTCTCGGCTGCGCGCTCCGGGTGTGGCATCAGGCCGAGCACGTTCCCGGCGGCGTTGCATATACCGGCGATTCCATTAGAGGAGCCGTTGGGATTGTGCGATGGGTCGAGGGTGCCGTCGGGGCCGCAGTAGCGGAGCACAATTTGCCCGTTGGCCTCAAGGGAGGCCAGCGTTTCAGGACTGGCGAAGTAGCGGCCTTCACCGTGGGCGATGGGCAAGCGCCAGACGGTACCGGGTCTCGCCGCACTCAACAAGTTGGACTGCGACTCCTCGACGCGGACGTGCACCCACCGGCATGTGAAGGAAAGCTCTGCGTTGCGCATGAGGGCGCCGGGCAGCACATGCGACTCGGTGAGCACCTGGAAACCGTTGCAGATACCGAGCACCCAGCCGCCGTCGTCGGCGTAGCGGCGCACAGCCTCCATCGCGGGAGCGAAGCGCGCGATGGCCCCGGCCCTCAGGTGGTCGCCGTAGGAGAAGCCGCCGGGCAGCACCACGAGGTCGTACCGGCTCAGGTCGGTGGCGGTGTGCCAGACCAGCTCGGCCCGCTGCCCAAGCACCTCCCCCAGCGAATAGAGGGCGTCGTGGTCGCCATTGGAGCCGGGGAAAACGACTATTCCTACGCGCATCGTGCTCATATGCTCCTCAACCGTTCCTGTCTAACATGCTATCGTTACAACAATTCGGCACCAACACGGGTGCCCACACCCTTGCAACAGACCACCTACAACAATCATACCAGAGAACGTGCGGCGACACACTAGAATAGACAGCACCCAAGAGTGCCCTGTCATCCTGAGCGTAGCGAAGGATCTCAGGAAGGTGGTATAGGGATGCTGCCCGCATTGTCGTACTGAGTGCCAAAAGGTTCAACATTCAGCAAAGAGAAGCATCTGAGATCCTTCGCTACGCTCAGGATGACAGGGGGAGGCTTTGGTCCTGAAGTCGAAGTGCAAGCATGTCCGCACGTGGGGAACGCTAGCCGCTCAGCCTCTCGCCTAGCCGTTGGGCGATCTGCCGGAAGACCGCCGACTCGGTGCCGTTCGGGGTGGAGGAGAGGAGCGGGTGGGAGGCGTCTATGCCCCGGCTGACGTGCGGCGACATGGGGATGCGGCCCAGCACCTCGATCTCAGTGCTCTCGACGGCCCAATCGCGCTCGGTGCGGTGGAACACCTCGAT
The DNA here is from genome assembly GCA_030913985.1 of Chloroflexota bacterium. Lineage (GTDB taxonomy): Bacteria > Chloroflexota > Chloroflexia > QHBQ01 > JADMIH01 > JADMIH01. The sequence continues at coordinate 46,880 of JALZHI010000018.1, forward strand.
CTGCTTGCCGCAGTCGGGGCAGACCAGGTAGCTCATGTTTTCCACCACGCCCAGGATGGGCACGCCCGCCTGCCTGTAGAGTTCGAGGGAGCGCCCGGCGTCCAGCAGCGACATGTCCTGCGGCGTGGTGACCACCACCACCCCATCCACGTTGACCATCTTGACGAGGCTCTGCTGCGGCTCGCCGGTGCCGGGCGGCAGGTCCACCAGCAGGTAGTCCAACTCGCCCCACAGCACGTCCTTTAGCGTGCGCGACACCACCATACCCACGAAGCGCGGATCGGGCATCACCGCCTGCTTCTCGCCCACCAGCAGCCCGATGGACATTACCTTGAGGCCGAAGCGTTCCAGCGGCGGGATGTAAGGCTCGGTGGCGACACGTCCAATAGGAATCCAGCCCTGGGCCTCCTCCGTGCGCCGGACGCCCAGCATGAGGGGCACGTTCGGCCCGTAGATGTCGGCATCGAACAGCCCCACCCGCGCACCCTGCGCCGCAAGCCCCAGCGCCAGGTTCACGGTAACGGTAGTCTTACCTACCCCGCCCTTACCGCTAGCCACAAGCACGATGCGAGAGATACCCTTTAGAGGCTGAGACATAGTTTTACGATTTGGGAATTGGGATTTCGGATTGCGGATTTAGATGGAATCGAAGCA
>JALZHI010000172.1 GCA_030913985.1 Chloroflexota bacterium
GTGTAGGCGTGCTCGTCTCGCTAGGGGTAGGCGTGCTCGTCTCGCTGGGGGTAGACGTGGGCGTGGTAGGCGTCGGCGTCACCGTCAGCGTTGGTGTCTTGGTAGGATACTTGGTCTTGGTAGCCGTGGGCGTGTTTGTATTGGTAGGCGTAGCCGTAACGTCGCAGTACGGTGTAACGCCATGCTTGTAGTCGATCAGGCGGTCGCCGTAGCGCTGGCCGTTGAGGCTCATCAGCACAGGGCCGCAGAACAGGTCAGCCTGGTAATAACATGGTGGGGTCTCGGGTAGGTTAGCCCACAGGGTCTTGGTCTCCCCAGGCTTCAGGATGTAGCTCTCCCAGTCGAAGATTACCTGGTTGTCGATGATGTTGTCGTACTTCTGGTAGGTGGCGATACCTACTTCATGAGAGCACGTCAGGGAGTTGTTCTTCAACGTTCCCTTGATCTGGTTGCCGCCCACCACCGTCAGGCGCTCCACCATCACCACGTCCGCATCGCACTCGCAAGGCGTACCGGTCGCCGTAGGCGTGCTGGTGCTGGTCTGGGTAGCCGTCCTGGTAGGCGTCTTGGTAGGATACTTGGTCTTGGTAGCCGTGGGCGTGTTCGTAACGCTGGGCATAGGAGGCGTGCTCAGGTAAGCGGTCCCAGTGGCAGTAGTAGTGGCGGCAGTAGTGGGCGTACGAGGTGGAGGCGTGCTGGTATGATGCGTAGGCGTAACAACCGCCGTCTCAGTAGGCGTAGAGGTAGGAGGCGGAGTCGGGGTATACGTATTCGTGCCTGTAGGAGGCGGGGGCGTCATGACTACGGTATTAGTAGTCGTGGCGCTGGGTACCTCGGTAGGTACCGTCGGTGTAGCTGTCGGGTAAGTCGTAGTCGTATCGGTAGGTACCGGGGTGCTGGTAGGCGGCCTGGGGCAGCCCTCATCCGGGGCGGGGATGATGTCCTCGCCTTCCTGGTGGTCCTGGTGAGCCGGGATAGCGTTCTCGCTGATCTCGATCATCACGTACGGGTTGGTCTCCGAGCCGGTGGCGTGGCAGATGTTGATCTTCTTGTCATTGGGAGTAGGCGTAACTTCCGGCGTGTTGGTGGGACCGCCAGGAGTATGGCTGGCTTCCGGCGTGTTGGGGGTTTCCGGCGTGTTGGTGGGCGGCATAGGGCAGCCTTCAGCCGGGGCGGGGATGATGTCCTCGCCTTCCTGGTGGTCCTGGTGAGCCGGGATAGCGCTTTCGCTGATCTCGATCAATACGTACGGGTTGGTCTCCGAGCCGGTGGCGTGGCAGATGTTGATCTTCTTGCCACCGTCAGGAGTAGATGTGGCCTCGGCAGTGTTGGTCACTTCCGGGGTATGGGTGACGCGCTCCGAAGTGTTAGTAGCTTCCGGAGTGTTTGTAGCGCCTTCGGGCGTCTCGGTCGGCTTGTCGCTGCTGCCGCAGGGGCCGTGGCTCAGATTGAACTGGCCGCTCCAGCTGCTATAAATTTCAGCGTCCGCCGAGGTGACCTTGGCATCGAGGTTGGAGGTGGTCCGGTAGTGGGCGGTCTTGCCTGTGAACTTCCACAGACCGACTTCCTCGCTCTCACCGTTGTCCCACCTGACCATGATCGAGCCAGGGGCGCTTCCTTCATTACGTACCTGTGTAATGACAAAATGCCACTCAGCGCTGTTGCACTCGTGGTCGTCAATTGCCTTTGCACTTATGCCCTGGGTGCCTTCCGGCTCGCCAGGGCCAGGGCCTGACTCGTCGTCAGCAGGCAACTCTTCCCCAGGCACGGCAGCAACCGGTTCTTCGGAGGCCGCCTGCGTCTGGGTGACGGGCGGGCTGACCATGGAGGCAACTAGCTGCGCGGACACAGAAACCAGCACAGCTACTGCCAGGATGGCAAGCAATATGAAGAGGCTGCGGCGGCCCTTTTTGGGTGTATCAATGGTGAACTTACTCATACTTGGCTCCTGACGAATTAGAACTCTGGCTGGCTAGCTGCGGGTGCTGCGCCGCCTTCTCCGTTTCCTTGCAGTCTACTTTCCTACCGGTTGTTACTTTTCCTTCCCTGGTTCCCCTGGTTCTTCCTTCTTGTCCCTACGCTCCTCCAGGTGCTGTCCTGTTGTTCTTATCTCGTACCTCTCGCTGGAGCCTCATCGTGTGCCCCACCTTGGAGTTCACCGCCTGTAGTTTTCCTGCGAACGGGGCCGGTAATCTGCGGAGGAAGACAGTTTTCCGGGTGAACGTACTCCCGGCAGGGCGTCGTTGCCCTGCGAAGGCGTACCGGGCGAAAATTAAGCGTGTGGCAACCGCTCAAATCAGTAAGCTAGCGAGGGTCGTCCTAGTACTAGCATACGGATTATAGCAGTGGCCTATGCGCAATGTAATACCTCCAAAGTGTTAACCTTAGGGTACTACCTGCGACTAGATCATATGGGTTTTTGAGAGTACTGCCCGGTAACCGCGTTCTGCTACAAAGAAGCAAGTTCTATGCCTTTGCCCCGCCACGCGCCCGCAATTTAAGCCGCACCTTAAATCGAGCGAGGCTATCACCGGAGGGTGATGTTGCGCCACTTTGCGCCGCCCAGCATGAACCTGCCCGTAGGTTTGGACATTATACCTATCTTTTAAAGAAATTACTACTACTTTCAGGCCGAAATTTATGATTTTCTACGCTTGACCCTCCACTTGTATATTGCTATACTCCAATGCGGCCTCCTATGACCTCCGGCGCGAGCTCGTACTACTCCCATGGAACGATTCTAGTGAAGATGCTTCTAATCGAGGCCTCTTTATTTTGCATGCGGCGCTTTAGGCCCGCCCTACCACATAAACAAATTAGATAAAGAAAGAGAAAAAGAGCATGTCGAAGCTCGCGGTCCCGTACCGGCGCACACCGAGTTATAAGAGATATTTCCTATTACTGGCAGGCGTGGCGTTGTTGCTCCTGGTCGGTTCCTCCAGCAGCCTGGCACAGCCCCGGCAAACGCTCGCCGCCGAGGGCGAGGGCCTGTTCCGCGAAGCGACCGGGAAAAGCGCGCCAGGCTCGCAGACCCGCCCCACGGTAGGCCGCAACCGCCTGGTGACGGTGGACCTGTCGCCGTTCTCCAATCCGCGGGGGGATGTGGCGGCCATGCTGTCGCTCAATCTCTTCCCCGACGTGGCGTTCACCGCCATCCGCGAGCGCGCCCGTACCGACCCCTCCGGCGGCGTCGTGTGGGCAGGCCCCCTCCAGGGCGTGACCGACGGCTACGCCACGCTGCTGGTGAACGGTGAGGTCATGGCCGGTAACATCACCATGCCTGGAGCCTCCTACGAGGTGCGCTACGCCGGGAATGGTGCGCACACGGTCTATAAGGTGAATCACGGAGGCTATCCGCCGGAGCACCCGGAGGGCTATTACGAAAACGAGGAGAAGCACGCGCAGGAGGCCATGTCGCAGTCCCTCAAAAGCGCCACCTACCCGGCAGCGGAGAAGGCTGCTTCGCTCCCCTCCAACCCCTCCACCCCTTCAGCCCCCACCGAGGTGGACTTGATAGTCCTCTGGACCCCCAAGGCCCAGGGCGAGGAGGGCGGGGCTGCGGCTGCCGCGGCCTTGACGGAACTCGCTGTGGAGGAAGCCAACAACGCGTACGCACAGAGCGGCATCGATATGCGGCTCAACCTGGTGTACAAGGGGCTTACTAACTATGTAGAAACGTTACCGGACGATCCTGATGCATACGAGGACGACCTCAGCAGGTTGACCAACCCCTCCGACGGGTTCGCGGACGAGGCACACGGCCTGCGGGAGCAGTACGGGGCCGATATGGTGTCGCTGTTGATCTCCAATGACTCGTTCTGCGGCCTCGCCTGGCAACTGCGCGATACGGGCTATGATTTCTCTGGGCTGGCGTTCAGCGTGGTGCATATGCCTTGCGCTTCGGGCAACCTCTCCCTGGCTCACGAGCTTGGGCATAACATGGGCAGCGTGCACGACCGCGTTGCCAGCGCCGGTGACACCGGTGTCTACAACTACTCGTATGGCTACCACGACGTGCTGGGCACCTTCCGCACAATTATGGCCCACCCCAACGAGAATTCCTGCCCCGCCAACACCTGCGCCCGTATAGCTCGCTTCTCCAACCCCGACGTGCTGTACAACGGCCGCCCCACGGGCAGGCCCGCCAACGACCCGCTCTCGGCCAACAACGCCTTGACTCTCAACAATCTTCGCTCGCTGTACGCAAGCTGGCGCACCGCCGCAGTGTGCCAGGTCTTCTTCGAGGACGTGCCGGCCGGCAGCACTTACTACGACTCGGTGCGCTGCCTGGCATGCCGCAACATCCTGAGCGGCTATCCATGCGGCGGACCGGGCGAGCCTTGTGACGGCTCTAACGATCCTTACTTCCGCGTGAACAACAACATCACCAGGGGCCAGATAGCCAAGGTGGTGTCGAACGCCGCCGACTTCAACAACGACCCCGGCGCGCAGATGTTTGCGGACGTGCCTGCTAGCAGCCCCTTCTTCACCTGGGTCAACAGGTTGTCGAGGCTGGGCCATATGAGCGGCTATCCATGCGGTGGGCCGGGCGAGCCTTGCGGTGCGGGCGGCCTCCCGTACTTCAGACCGAACGCCAACGCCAGCCGGGGACAGTTGAGCAAGATCGTGTCGAACGCGGCGGGCCTGGGTGAGGCGCACACCGGGCGCAGCTTCGAGGACGTGCCTACCAGCAGCCCCTTCTACGTGTGGATACAGCGGCTCTCCTCTCGCGGTTACATCAGCGGCTATCCTTGTGGTGGGCCGGGCGAGCCTTGCGGTGCCGGCAGCCTCCCGTACTTCCGTCCCGGCCACCTGGTCACGCGGGGGCAGGCCTCCAAGATCGTCGCCAACACCTTCTATCCCGGCTGCGCGACCCCGTGAGCCTTTGAAGCGGCACACATGCGTGTGGGCGGTAGAGGTCATGTTGCCCTGCCGCTCCTCCAACTGCGTCTCAGGTGCTTGCGACTTTGTTGCGAGTTATGCGTTAATTGACCCAAGTGACAACAGAGTGTACGGATGGTCCCAATCTTGCAGAACCGCAGAGCGACTGGAGATTGCTAACTAGAACTGCAATAGGCCATCGGCACTTATGTGTTCGTCCTCCTGGGAGGTGTGCCTATTCAGTACCCACGGTCACCGGCTACGCGCGGGCGCATAGCCATCGATCATCGTTACTCACCGGATATTGTTCCGGCTAGCACCAGCGAGGAAAGTCAATGAAGAGCAAGAAACTCTACTGGTTATCCATCTTTATATTGGTAGCGACATTGCTGTCACTAGCCCCCGTTGGCCCGTCGCAAGTCTCGGCGCAGGGCGAGAGCCGCACCTTCCCGGAGACGGGCAAAACGGTAAAGGGTGCGTTCCTTCAGTACTGGAATACACATGGCGGCCTGGCCCAGCAGGGCTTCCCCATCTCGGAAGAGATGCAGGAGGTCTCGGAGACGGACGGCAAGACCTATCTGGTCCAGTATTTCGAGCGCGCGGTATTCGAGTTGCACACCGAATTGCCGCCCCCCAATAACGTGCTCCTCTCTCTGCTAGGCGTTTCCTTCTACAAGCAGAAGTACGGCACCCAGGGTGCGAGCGGCCAGGTGCCCAACACCTCCCCCGGCTCGCAACTCTTCCCCCAGACTGGTAAGCGCGTGGGTGGGGCCTTCCTACAGTACTGGCAGTCGCACGGCGGGCTGGCGCAGCAGGGCTACCCCATCTCCGACCAGTTCGTAGAGGTAAGCCCGGTTGACGGCAAGTCGTACACGGTGCAGTACTTCGAGCGCGCGGTGTTCGAGCTACACCCCGAATTGCAGGCCCCCAACAACGTGTTGCTATCGTTGCTTGGCAGGTTCCAGTACGACCGCAAGTACGGGCCGAAGGGCACGCCAGGCACCGGCCCCGGCAATCCCACGCCTACTGTACCGCCTACGGCGCCCCCGGCGGACCCCAACGCTACCTGCGACGGCATCCCTGCCGCCAGGAACGCCGTGGTGCGGCCTAACTGCGGCCCTCGTGGCACCAGGTTCGAGTTCAGTGGCTCCGGCTTTGAGCCGGGCGAGAACGTCGGTATCTATGTGACCGCGCCCGACCAGTCGGTGATTGGCGCGGACTTCCAGGTGATAGCCGACGAACAGGGCAACGTGGGTGGTGTGTCCCTGGGCAGTAACAGTGCCTTCCCGCTGGGTATTTACGCTGTTACGTATGAAGGTACGCGTTCCAAGCGTACGGCGATTGGCTACTTCAAGATAACCGGCAGGTCGCCTACGCCCACGCCTCCTCCGGGCGCAACGCCTCCTCCCGGCTCTACACCTCCAGCGCTGGCTTGTGACACCTCCGGCAACCGGAATGGCGAGTCGACCCCTAGCGCCGGGCGGCCCGGTGATAGGCTCATGTTCAGGGCCAGGGGCTTCAAAGTCGGTGAGGAGATTTCGTTCTGGTTTACCCTGCCTGACGGCACTGTGTTCGGCACCCCCGCCCCGGTACCACCCGGCTTCGTGAACCCTGGCGGCACTATAGGCCCGCTGCCGTTCGACATTACGGAGGAGGATGTCGAGTTTGGAGGCGAAGGCCGCTGGGCCATCACATTCCAGGGGGCGGAGAGCGGTAACGTCGCAGTAATCTACTTCTGCCTCTACAAATAAAGTAGGTCCGCGCATGTCTTAGTGGCAAGCGCGGCACAACAAAAGGGGAGGGCCGCAGAAACAGGCCCTCCCCTTTTGTTGTACCAGGGGCGGCCTTCTGAACTGGGGATGCTTGTTAGCACTCTTCCAGGAAAGTGCTAAAAAACTGCCGAAAAACCCTTGTCAAGATTTGGAACATGCATTATAATTAGCACTCGGAAGGTTCGTCTGCTAATTTGAAAAGAACGAATTGCAGCGACGCATTCGATATGCTTGCGAAACAAGCGTCTAATATCACCCAAAATCAGGAGGTATCCAGGAAATGGCTGATGCAGCAACCCAGGCAAAGACCAACATTCGCCCCCTCGGCGACCGTGTTGTGGTCAAGGCCGTGGAGCGCGAGGAACAGACCAAGAGCGGCATTTACCTGCCCGACACCGCCCAGGAGAAGCCCCAGGAGGCTATCGTGATAGCGGTGGGTCCCGGCAAGCTCAACGAGAACGGCAACCGCGCCCCGATGGAACTGAAGGAAGGCGACCGCGTGCTCTTCTCCAAGTATGCCGGCACCGAGCTAAAGCAGGGCAGCGAAGAGTACCTCATCCTGCGCGAGAGCGACATTCTGGCGGTCCTGGGATAGGGCCGAATTCTTAATTTTGAATTCTTAATTCTTAATTCTTAATTGGGCGGCATGCCAACGGCCGTCTTGAGATGGGAATTAGGAGTTCGAGCCAATTAAGAATTAAACATTAAAAATTAAGAATTTACCGGAGGTAAACTATGGCTAAGCAGTTGGAATTCAGCATGGAGGCGCGTGCGTCGATCAAAGCAGGTATTGACGCAGTTGCCAACGCCGTGAAGACCACGATGGGTCCGAAGGGTCGCAACGTCGCCCTGGACCGCAAGTTCGGCGCTCCCACCGTCACCCACGACGGCGTGACGGTCGCCAAAGAGATCGAGTTGAAGGACCCGTTTGAGAACATGGGCGCCCAGATGCTCAAGGAAGCCGCCACCAAGACCAACGACGTGGCCGGTGACGGCACCACCACCGCTACCGTGCTCGCCCAGGCGATGGTGCACGAGGGCCTGAAGAACCTGGCCGCCGGTGCCAACCCGATGCTGCTCAAGCGCGGTATCGACATCGCCACCCGCGCAGCCGTGGAGCACATCCACGCCATGTCTTCCCCCGTGGAGACTCGTGAGGACATCGCCCACATCGCCACCATCTCCGCCGCCGACCCTGAGATCGGCAACCTGATCGCGGACGTGATGGACCGCGTGGGCAAGGACGGCGTCATCACCGTCGAGGAGAGCCGCGGCCTCCGCTTCGAGACCGAGTACGTCGAGGGTATGGAGTTCGACCGGGGCTACATCTCCGCCTACTTCGTCACCAACTCCGAGCGCATGATCGCCGAGATCGACGACCCCTACATCCTCATCACCGACAAGAAGATTAGCTCGGTGCAGGAGATGCTGCCGGTGCTCGAGAAGATGATCCAGACGGGCCGCAAGGACCTGGTAATCATCGCCGAGGACATCGAGGGCGAGGCGCTTGCCACCCTGGTTGTGAACCGCCTGCGCGGCACGCTGAACGTGCTGGGTGTCAAGGCCCCCGGTTTTGGTGACCGCCGCAAGGAAATGCTGCGTGACATCGCCATCTTGACCGGCGGCCAGGTAATCTCCGAGGAAGTGGGCCGCAAGTTGGATAGCGCCACCCTTCAGGACCTGGGCCGCGCCCGCCGCGTGCGCTCGGACAAGGACAGCACCACCATCATCGAGGGTATGGGCGACGAGAAGGCCATCAAGGCCCGCGTCGAGCAGATCCGCGCCCTGATGGAGACCACCACCTCCGACTACGACCGCGAGAAGCTGAACGAGCGCCTGGCGAAGTTGGCCGGTGGCGTGGCGGTCATCAAGGTGGGTGCCGCTACCGAGACCGAGCTTAAGGAGAAGAAGCACCGCGTAGAGGACGCCCTTTCGGCGGCCCGCGCCGGTATCGAGGAGGGCATGGTGCCCGGCGGTGGCGTGGCCCTGCTGAACACCGTGGAGGCCCTCAAGAACCTCGAGACCGCTTCTGGTGACGAGACAACGGGCGTGCAGATCGTGCGCCGCTCGCTGGAGGAGCCTATCCGCCAGTTGGCCGCCAATGCCGGTGAAGACGGCTCGGTGATCGTGCAGAACATCCGCCGCGCCCAGCAGGAGAAGGACAGCAACAAGATCGGCTACGACGTGATGTCGGGCCAGTATGTTGACCTGTTCGAGGTGGGCATCATGGACCCGGCGAAGGTGACACGCTCCGCGCTTGAGAACGCGGCCTCCATCGCCTCGATGATCCTCACCACCGAGGCCCTCATCACCGACATCCCTGAGAAGGAGCCTGCGATGCCGGGCGGCGGTGGCGGCATGGGCATGGGCGGCATGGATTACTAAGTGCAGGGCTGCACATAGACAGTAGAAGTAGAGGGGGTTGCCACTAG
>JALZHI010000238.1 GCA_030913985.1 Chloroflexota bacterium
TGGGTGCGCTGGCGCCACAGCAACGTCACCGACCGGCGCACGGCGCAGGACTTCGCACACTGCCTCAAAGACGCGGTGGATGTGCATTGGCCGGACGCCGAGGTGATCCGGTTGGTGACGGACAACCTGAATACACACACGCCCGCGGCCTTGTACGAGACGTTCCCAGCTGAGGAGGCGCGGCGCATCACGCGCAAACTGGAGTGGCACTACACGCCCAAGCATGGCAGTTGGCTGGACATGGCCGAGATCGAGCTATCGATCTTAGCGCGGCAGTGCTTGGACCGGCGCATCCCGGACCGGGACACGCTGGAGCGGGAGGTGGCGGCATGGGAAGCGCGGCGGAATGCAGCACACGCCACCGTGAACTGGCAATTTACGACTGACACGGCGCGTGAAAAACTCAAACGTCATTATCCATCATAATTTCTGTGGTCGACCACTAGTCTCTCATCCTAAACGAAGCAAACTGTCCCCTAGGACCCTCGGCCCAAATGCTTCGGGTCTTGAGGGATGACTACTTCTAAAGCCCACCACCCAGTTCTTCACTCCTTCTTAGAGGCTGTTTAAAAATGAATTACGGTCATCATGGAACAGTTGTTGTCATTATGGTTGGAGTTCCCGTCTCCAGCTTCTGGCCCACCCCTTGCTGCGCTGCTGATGTGGAAGGAGATGCCTATGCCACGGTTGCCGTATGACTCTGACTTGAATGATCACGAGTATGAATGTATTGCTCCGTATATAGCACAAAAAAGTGGACCTGGGAGAAAACGAACCATTGATATTCGTGAGGTTGTCAATGCCTTGTGCTATATGACAAGAACTGGGTGTCAATGGCGTATGTTGCCACATGATTTGCCGCCCTGGCAACATGTGGCCTACTATTATTACACATGGATTGAAGATGGCACATTAGAGACTATCAATGATTATCTTCGCGAAGAGATACGGATTGAGCTCAACCGAGACCCAGAGCCAAGCGTGGTCATCATGGACAGCCAAAGTGTGAAAACAGTCAGCCGTGGAGAAGAGCGTGGTTATGACACAAATAAGCAAGTCAACGGTCGGAAGCGGCACGTCATGGTTGATATGTTAGGCTTGCTGATCGTGGTGATGGTTACTGCTGCGTCCGTCCAAGATAGTGATGCTGGACAAGAACTCGCCATTGATGTGAAAGAAAAGACGGGTCGGCTGCAGAAGATCTTTGCCGATCAAGGATACAAAGACTGGTTAGTCGCCTGGATTGCCACGTGGCAACGCTTTGTGCTCGAACTGGTTCGGAAGCCACCGGAGCAACAGGGCTTTCAGGTGCATCCCAAACGCTGGATTGTTGAGCGCTTCTTTGCCTGGCTCGGGAACTTTCGTCGGCTCAGTAAAGACTATGAACGCACCGTTGCGAGTAGTGAAGGCATGATCTATCTCGCATCGATACGCTTAATGACACGAAAACTAGCAGGATTGCGACAACAAACTATTTCTTAAACAGCCTCTGAGATACCCCCTATCCAAAGAAACGGGTGCTCCCTCTGTTCGTGGTGGATAATTCAGCCATCCTTCTCGGCCTTAACCTAGAGTACGTGTCATGAGACGCAACGGGGACGTGTATTTCGCCGAGCTTGACCCGTTTCACGCGCATTGCAGCGCCTTATTACCGGCTCGCAAAAAGCAACATGGCTGCGGACCGCTTTTCTCCGTCATGTTTCGTCGCGTGGCCGACCTGGTGCACGCTCAACTTTCCCTGTACAGCGGCACGAATGGGGTGAAAAACATGTCTGAGAAGACAAACAGGGCGTAATTAGGCGCCTTAGCTTGCGGCTGGTGACATGAACTCTAGTTTAGGGCCTATAGGTCAAACATCCCCCGGCGTCCTGCGGGTTGTTGAGGTGGATGCCCAAACCGATCCGCGTTGGCCGGCCTTCGTGGCTGCCCATCCCAATGGCTTGGTGTATCACCACCCGGCGTGGCTGCAGGTCCTGGAGGAGATGTATGGCCACAAGCCCGTCTGCCTTGTCTGCGAGGACACCGACGGGCAGGTGCGGGGAGTACTGCCGCTGATGCACACCCGCGGCTTGCTCACTGGCCATCGCCTCTCGTCGCTGCCGCGCACCCCTGTTGCTGGTCCGCTAGCGCTCGATCCTCACGCTACCTCTAAGCTGATACAGACGGCCCTCGCGCTGGCTCGCGCTGAGCGAGGCACGCAGCTTCAGCTCCGAATGCCGTCGGCTGAGCTTGAGGGGTTGGTGGACGGGATGGCCGGGGTGCCGTGGGAGGCGATGTACGTACTGGAACTGCCAGCGCGACCGGAAGAGCTGCGCTTCGGCAACTCCCGCAATCATGGCCGAATTAGGTGGGCGGTAAACAAAGCGGCCAAGCTCCAGGTCCAGGTGCAGCAAGCCGAGAGCGAGGATGAGCTTCGAGCCTGGTACGACCTCTACCTGGAGACGATGCGCTGGCATGCAGCGCCACCACTCCCATATCGTTTCTTCGAGGTTTGCTGGGCAGTGCTGCGACCTCACGGCTTGCTACGTCTCCTGCTGGCTGAGCAGCACGAGGCAGGGCAGCGCAAGTTGCTGGCCGGCTCGATCTTGCTGATGTTCGGGGGGAGCGTCTTCTACGCCTACAATGGGCGTCGCCGAGCGGATCTAGGGTTACGCCCGAATGATGCTATCCATTGGCAAGCGATCCATGATGCGTGCCGCGAGGGCTTTCACCAGTACAACTTCGGTGAGGTCGGCGATCAGCAACAAGGCCTGGCCGGGTACAAGAGTAAGTGGGGTGCTCAACCAAGATGGCCATACCGCTACTACTATCCGGCATCCCGGGAGGTGGAGTCCGGGATGTTGGCGCCCAGCAGTCGGGTGCGGCAGCTCGCTAACGCCACCTGGCGGCGGCTGCCGCTCAGAGCGACCGCATTATTGGGCGACTGGATCTATGGTCATCTGTAGGAGGACTTCTTCGTGCAACACACGAGCAT
>JALZHI010000173.1 GCA_030913985.1 Chloroflexota bacterium
GCCCTGGCGAACCAGAGACTCACGGTCTAAGGTGCATCATTGACCAGAATGGCTACTAGAACCTCGCCCTTCTGGCAAGTTGGCCTGGGACCTACGTCTACAAGCACTCCGGTATCCCGCAAGGCCCCATCCTTGGTGGCGCGACACGCATAATGTGAAGCAAAGCCGGGCGGCAGGCCCGTCACAGGTGTAGGGGTAACTGTTGGGGTATTGGTAGGCTCAGCAGTAGCTGTGTTCGTTGCCGTAGGGGTCGACGTCGGCGTCTCTTCGATGCCATGCAAGCGGAAAAGCTGGTCAGGCTCGAAGGACGTCTGGGGGTGACAGGTGGTCTTGCGTGTCCAGTCGGTGCAGCCTGAACCAAATCCGTTTCCAGGGTTGCGCCACGCTGCGCCCTGGATCACTGCTGGTCCCGAGCGGCCACTCCACGTCCACCTGTTGCCCCAGGCCGAGGTGTCGGCCTGCACGGAGACCCAGTATCTACCCTGGTCGAGTGAGGTAGGGGGCATCAAAATCGTGTATTCGCCGGTGGTTGCGTTGTACAGGTAGCTAAGGTTGGTGTGTCCCACAACCTGACTTCCTGGCAGGGTGCTATTGTCGCTGTAGAAGAACACGTTGAAGGACGTAGGTTGTATGTTCCCGGTGACGGCAAAGCCGGAGACGGCCACCTGGGAGAGCGTCCAGATCTTCCACGGGGGCACTTCAAAATCGTCCGCCGCCTGGCTGCTGAACGATGTGCCATTGTCGAATGACACGACGCTACCGACAGGGGTGCCGAACTGGTCGTGCAGGACGGGGACCGAACTTAGCGTATCTTCACTGCCATGCAAGCGGAAAATCTGGTCGGGTGCGAAAGACGTCTGGGGGTGACAGGTGGTCTTGCGGGCCCAGTCGGTGCAGCCTGAACCAAATCCGTTCCCAGGGTTCCGCCACGCCGCGCCACTGTTCACAGCTGGTGCTGCGAAGCTATTCCATGTCCACCTATTGTCTGCGGCTGTGGTGTCGGCCTGCACGGAGACCCAGTACGTACCAGGACCAAGCAAGGTAGGGGGGAATGTAATCGTATACTCGCCAGTCGTAGAGTTGACCACGTAGCTGAGGTCGGTATGTCCCGCTACCTGGCTATTTGGCAGGGTGCTGGCGTTGCTGTAGAAGAATACGTTGAAGGATGTAGGCTGTGCCGTCCCCACGACAGGGAAACCGGAAACATCAACTTGGGAGAGCGTCCAGGTCTTGCCCGCAGGCACTACAAAATCGTCAGCCGCCTGGCTGCTGAGTGAGGTGCCATTATCGAACGAAACGACGCTGCCGTCAGGGGAGCCAAACTGGTCGTGCAGGACGGTAGCCGGTGCCGCGAGCGCACTTGTATGGCGCAGACCGGGGGTCACTCCAAGGCTTATCACAAGCGGGATAACCAGCAAGGGTATAACGGCAAGACAGGTGCGAATAAATCGAGAGTTCCATATGCTGCGCATGCTGCTCATTTCTCCTACTAAAAATGTCTACGGGGCGCACGTACACCGGCACTGACATATAAGCGCCAGTGCCAACAAGCCGCTATTTATTGGAGTAGCGGCTCAACCTCTTAAAACGAATCCAGTATACCGTGATAATGCGCCAATTGCAAGACTTGTCGTGAGAGATTTTAGCACATATGCTTTCAGGTAGGTGGCCTTATAGTGAGATAAGGCACAACCAATTCAAGAAAGTAGGCTGTAGGCTCGGTTCACAGGTGCCATACTGCCAGGGCGGCGGGGCCTCTAAGTGGACCAGGCCCAAACAAAAAAGAGTCGTGTTCCTATTGACACCGGAGATGTACGATGCTACACTCTGCATGTTAGTGACAGCAGTACACAAACACGTGCTCGCCCCCTCCCTCCTAGGCCCTTCGCTCTCCTCCTCTCTCTCGCCAGTTGCCAATAGTTACTTCACGCAAATGGTTGCCTAATAAGGGGCGGATACCTTCGCTGCTATTTGGGCTTATGTAGCTACTCACTTACTGATTCCTGTTCGGTCACATGTTGTTGGCACCTTACTGTCAACCCGTGAGCCTATGGCTCATTTGGGATAGGTTCATCGACTGCAAAGGAGAAAGGAGAGGGGTCATGCGCGTTAGGCACTTGAACGGGTCGGTATTCTCCGGTTTTCTTGTGTTCCTGCTTATTGTCGTGGGCGTACTGCTGCTGAGTGGGTCAGCCAAAGCTGCTTACCACGCTGCCGCGACTGGACAGAGCGAGCGTAAGGCTGTACATGGGGAGAGCTGCCAGTCCTGTGCCGAAGCGGGACCCAACGATAATACTACTGATGTCAGCCAGCCTCCCGACTCAGGGCAGGGGGCGGGCTGCACGACTGCGGTGAACCTGGTGCTGGACGACGGGACGGTGGAGAACAGCGTGGGGTGGACTGACTCTACCACGAGCTACGCAGCCATCTGGCTCAACAGGTCCTCCCCTCCAGCCGCCAGCTTCCCTATGAACCTGACGCAGCTCAGCATCAAGTGGCCCAACTCCTCCGCGATGGTAGGTAAGACGATAGCCCTGCTCGTCTACCGGGACGCAGATGCTGACGGAAATCCTGCTAATGCGGTAAAGGTGGCCCAGGTGAATGGGCAGACGATCAACGTAGCCGACGGTGCGACGTTCCAGAACTACCCTGTGAGCATCAACATCACCGGACCGGGAGACGTATATTACGGGTTCTCGGACACTTACAACGCCGGAGGGGTAAGCCCCCGTACCTTCCCCTCTCCGCTCGACACCACAGCCCCGCAGGAGAGGAGTTGGGTGGCAGCGCAGAACGATGACACCAGCGTTGACTACGACAACCTGGGCAACAACGACACCCTGGCCACCATAGATAGC
This sequence comes from Chloroflexota bacterium, assembly GCA_030913985.1. Classification (GTDB taxonomy): domain Bacteria; phylum Chloroflexota; class Chloroflexia; order QHBQ01; family JADMIH01; genus JADMIH01. The sequence continues at coordinate 2,859 of JALZHI010000173.1, forward strand.
GTATCAGGTGGATTCTACGCGGGCAACTGGGTCATCAGGGCCACCGGCACGGGTGGCTCTGGTGACCAGTTCGCTGACGTGCCCTCCGGCTCTACGTTCTACGACTTCGTCAGGTGCCTAGCGTGCAGGCAGATAGTCTCAGGCTATCCTTGCGGAGGAACTGGTGAGCCTTGTCCGGGCAGTTACTACAGGCCAGGTGCTAACGTTACACGCGGCCAGCTATCCAAGATCATCGCCAACTCCGCAGGTCTCAACGATCCTATACCGGCGGGCCAGCAGCAGTTCGCTGACGTGCCTCCTGGCTCACCGTTCTACGAGTTTGTGGAGCGGCTGGCCGAGACCGGGGCCATCTCCGGCTACCCATGTGGAGGTGCGGGTGAGGCATGCGACGCCCAGAACAGGCCATACTTCCGCGCCAACAGTCCTGCTACCAGGGGACAAATCTCCAAGATCGTGTCCATAGCGGCAGGGTTCGAGGAAGACGTGCCCGCAGACCAGCAGACGTTCACGGACGTACCTAAAGACAGCCCATTCTGGGCGTACATAGAACGTCTATCTTCCAGGGGTGTTATATCAGGCTATGGAGATGCGACCAGGTGTGCTGAGACTGGAGCACCCTGCTTCCGGTACAACGACCTGACTACACGAGGGCAGATGGCTAAAATTGCCGCTAACGCGTTCTTCCCCAAGTGCCAGACACCCGCAAGAAAGTAGGAGGCATCAAGAGTAAAAGCAGAGGGGAGAGTCTCACAACTCTCCCCTCTTGCTGTTTGCATGTGTTGTAAGCAAAGGAAGTAGGCCCTAAAGCCTACCCCCTTCTTCGTTCCGGTCCCACGCAACCGGGGTTAACCCACATCTGCCACCTGGTTTCATACGTGTCGGTGGCGCTCAGAGTGGTTATCATTGTGTCTCTCGCGCACCGTCAGTACCGCGAGGGCGATCATTACAGTCGTAATCAAAACTCCTGCCACTGTGGTTACGATCAACCATAGCTGAGGAAAACTCGCTACGAACATGATGTGCCTCCTTATCCTGATCTTGCTTGGTCGCGCTTTCGCGGCCCCTCGGCTATTATCTTGCAGGTGATACCGAGAACAAAGGCAACACCCCACGATATGCTATTCAACCACGCTGCGAAGTCATTCTCTTTCGGTAGTACGTGACCTAGGAACAAGGTTACTGTGAAGGTAGTAAATAGCAGCCATAAACTTGTCAGTCCTGCGGCCAGGAACCTGCGCCCACTCAGACCCTTACCTGTTACGCTACCTACTGCGTCTGCTGTAATTGCGAGTGCACCCGCCGCCAGTTCGCCACTCCCCACCACACCAGGCCAAAAGGTGCCTTTTCCTGTTCCTACCACAATGATTGTTCCGACCACTGCTGGCAGCGCAGTCACCGCGAGCACGAAGATCACCCATCTTGTCAGAAAGTCCCACGGGCCAGCCTGCTGATCGCCCTCTTGCGGCGGTGGTTGCGACATTCAGTGCGTCCTACTAAACAGGTTAAGCGTCCACTGGGTCTACTACCACGTTGGGGTTGTTGGGATCGTAGGTGTAGTCTGCCCATATCGGAAGCCCTATATAAGGTGGGTCGAACTACCGTGCCCGCAAGTGGTCCTGTCTCTCAACGCATCAGTGCCACGCCCCCATCCGATTTCCTATGATCATAGGTGTAGTTGGTGATGTGGCCGTCAGCGTCGATGATGCTCACTAGGTTGCCGACTGCATCGTAGTTGTACATGTACTGGACTAGATTGCCCCCACCCTGTCGTCCGTGTAGTCGGTTGTTGCCATCGTACACGTACGTGTTGATGTGCTTCTGAGCGTCGGTCACAGGCATTACGTTGCCTACTGCGTCGTATGTGCGGGTCGTGACACGTGACCATTGGGATACCTAATGCCCGCTCGCTTGCCGACAGGGTCGTACTGGTACTCGGTGGCCTGTCCTAGCGCGTCCTTTATGCTTGCTACACACCGGTGCCCAAAGTCACATAGCCGAAGAAGTTGAAGGAGACATTCAGTGCATCCTACTAAACAGGTTAAGCTTCCAGGGTGGGTCTAGCACCACTAACAGATTGTCGTTGGAGTTGTAGGATCGTAGATGTAGATGGGTCCTGGCTGCCTACTCGTAAACGTGGCCTATTCCCGCTCTTGTACCTCTAGTCTGCCGTCTGTTCTGCAATGATATTACAATTGTAATACGTACAATATATGTGCCAGGTTACGACTTGTCAATAGTACGATAGGCGGATCGGGTTACAGCAGCGGGCAATCCCCTTCCGCATACGTTCTACACTGCCTCCGCTGTACAGCTATGGCCCTAAATTACCACTTGCTACAAACTATCACTACGACGATGCAACAAGCCTGCGGCGCGTGCCAGGGAAAGGTAGGTTTTACCGTAAGTTATAATGAAGTAGATTCGATAGGAGAGGGAGGACGCGCACATGCTGAGAAGGGTACGGATAAGTTGGTTCAAGCAGAGAAGCGGTAGCTACGCCTTGAAGGGTATTACCATCGAGGAGGGCGAGCGCGCCTATGACTCTTCTGTTAGCTTTCGAGAGCAGGACGCGGAGTGGGTCACGAGGACTTTGCAGGCCCAGGCAGACGTTGAGGTGTCGGGCAAGAAGGAGTTTTCGCAGAGCAACGAGGACTATCCCGAATGGGCGCTGAACAGGGGCGTGGTAACGGAAGTTGAGGTGGTGTCTCCACTTGAGCGCGAGCGTGCCAATGCCAGTGTGTTGCGCCACCTGTTGCGAGAGATAATGAAGCAGGTTGGCAGCAATGGAGAAGGCGACCCCGCGCAGTTGCAGAAACTCATGGCGCAGGCCAACGCCGTGTTGCAGACCACCGCCACGTCAACAGACTACAGCCTAGAAGAAGCCCTGGCGATACTCACCGCGCGAGACACCAAGCCCCTCACCGGCCTGGGGCAGGCGGGCCGCAAAACGATAAAGCCACGCTGACGTATGTTGGAGCGCGCAGAGCGTGCCCGCGGGGTACCGAAGCATCATGAGTACCCACACTCCTGGAAAGACTATCCTCTCATAATACTTCCGCATAATGCGACTAGCGCATATGGGTGATGCGGCGCAACTTTGCTACGCATAAACTGAGATGGACCCTGTACTGATGGGTCGCGTAGCATAGTCGTTCCAGGAGTAAGCCATGAAGATGGTCGTGATGCGTCAGACCCATGGACTAGAGTTCCATTCCGAAGCAACACCGTTCAGATCACTATGGGGCCAGGCGCGTTCACTGCCTCCGGTGTTGCTCCTGGCGTACGTTCCCGCCTTGCTCGTGCTTGCAGCCGTGTTCGCCACCAGCCTCATGAGCGGCATCCCCGTGGCCTACTTCCTGCGCGACGCCGCAGGCACGTTGCAGGTGCCCAGTTACATTGGGCTGGTATCGGACCTGGGTGCCCTGCTCTGGTGTGCGTGCGCGGCTGTATGTTTCTTCGGCTCCGCGCTGCTGAGGAAGGTCGGCGCGGGCAACGAGGCCAGGGAATGGTCCTCTTTCTTCCTGGCTGCCGGGTTAATAACAACGGTGCTGCTGATAGACGACCTCTTCATGCTCCACGAAAACGTCTCCCAGGTCCACTGGCGGTTCGGGGAGAAGACCATATTCGCCCTGTACGGGGGCATGTTTCTGATCTTCCTGGCGAGGTTCTGGAAAAGGATAGCTTCCACAGACTCCCTGGTTTTCCTCCTTGCCTGTGGCCTCCTGGGAATGTCGGTGCTGTTCGACCAGTGGAACGAACCCTTTGGCGACAACGTGCCCGCCATGCGCCTTCTGCTGGAAGACGGGGCCAAGCTGCTGGGGATTCTGACCTGGCTGCTATACTTCGCTCGCACGTCCCTGGCACGGCTACTCCCGGTGCTGACTTCCAGCCGCCCTACCGCGCAGGAGCAGCCCTTAGTGGCGGGGGGATAGTCACCACACCACCCGGTTGCCGAACGGCGCAGGGTGCCCGCGCCCCCACCCCACGTGCGTTATAATCTCCGCATGTCTGCCACGTATAGGGACAGCCTGTGGGGCGAGATAACGGTAGAAGAGCCGGTACTTGTTGAGCTGGTAGAGTCGGGGCCGGTGCGGCGGCTCAAGGGCATACACCAGGCGGGTGCCAGCGCGTACCTGCTGCCCGGCCTGCGGACCACCCGGTACGAGCACAGCCTGGGTGTGCTGTACGTTCTAACCCGGCTGGGTGCGGGGCTGGAGGAGCGTGTGGCGGGGCTGTTGCATGACGTGCCGCACACCGCCTTCTCGCATACGGTGGATATAGTCTTCCCCAGCGACGAGCACAACTTCCACGAACGCTTCCAGCACGAGGTAATTACCGGCTCGGACGTGCCTGCTATCCTGGCGAGGCACCGGGTCGGCCTGCACGCGGCGCTCGAACCCGACAACTACCCGCTGCTCGAAATGCCCCTACCCGACCTGTGCGCCGACCGCATAGACTACTCCCTGCGCGACCTGCATAACGGCGGCAGGATAGGCACGCACGACGCCAGCCGCTTCCTCGATCATTTGCTGCCCACGCCTACAGGCATCCTGGTGGACGACAGGGAGGCCGCCGAGTGGTTCGCACGGCTGTTCCGTGAAGCCAACGACCTCTATTGGACAGGGCCTATGCAAGCGGGCGCGTACTGGGCGCTGGCCGGGGCCATCCGGCGGGGGTACGCTACGGGCGGCTTCACCGATGACGATCTCTTTTCCACCGATGCCGAGGCGATGTCGAGGCTGCAAGCCCTGGACGATGCTGAGGTGCAAGCGTACCTGGGCCTTCTCGCGCCGGGCACGCACTTTTACGAGGTGGAACACGGCGGCCCCTATTTCACCACGCATATGAAGCAACGCCACGTAGACCCGCTCGTCCTGGAGAAGGGCTGGGACCGGCCCCGCAGACTATCAGAGGTGTCGGAGGGCTACCGCTGGCTGGTGGAAACATTCCCAAAGGGCCGCAGCGTGCGCTATCGATTATGGGTCGAGGGTATGCTGGACGTAATCGCCGGTAAGCTGGCGGCGGAGAGGCACACGAGCGTAGCGCACGAGCCGTCCCGATGAGTAGCGACGAGCGCAAGGGCCTCTTATATGTAGCGGTGGCGGTGTTCTTCTTCTCCACCAACCCGGTGTTCGTCGTGTTTGCCGACCCCATGCACCCGTTCGTCAAGACCTGGGGCCGCATGATCGTGGCGGCGCTCGCGGTGGGAGCTCTTGCCTGGCTCACGCGGGGCCGGGCGCGAGACGAGCACATGCTGGCGGGGGTCGTTGCGCGGTCATGGGGCAACAGCACGCTGCGGTTCCTGGCATATGGACTGATAACGGCGCTGCACTTCCTCTTCTACATCTCGTCGCTCAGTTTCACCACCGCCGCGCATTCTCTTTCGCTTGTGTATACCGCACCCGTTTTCGTCGCCCTCTTCTCGGCGCTGTTCCTCAAGGAGCGGTTGCGCGGCAAGCAGTGGGCGGGGATCGGCATTGCGGTGGGGGGTGTGGCGATCCTCGCGGGGCTAGAGCCGCAGATGGACCTCCGTATGGCCTTTGGTGACCTGCTGGCGCTCCTCTCGGCAGTCATGTTCGGCTTGTACTCGATAGCGGGCCGCTACGAGCGGGAGCGATACCCTCTGCTCGTATACGCCTCCCGCGTCTACTGGGCCGCGACGCTGTGGCTCGTGCCTTTCGCCCTGTTCAGCCTCCCCCAGACGCCCGCCGAAGCGTGGGACTGGACCAAAATAGGGGCCATAGTGGCGGTGGGCGTGCTCTCGGGGGCGCTGGGGCACACGCTCTACAACGCCTCGCTGCGCCGGGTGCATGCGGCTTATGTCAACATCATCGCCTCGCAGGAGGTGACGGGCGGCATCATCTTGACCTGGCTGTTCCTCAGCCAGGTGCCCTCGGCCACCTCCTTAGTGGGCGCGCTGGTGATGCTGGTGGGGATAGGGCTGGTGTTGCGGTAATCCGGCTGAAACGTGAAACGTGAAACGTGATGCGGCTGGTGCTGCTGGGTACGTGAATGCCATTGTATACCTCTTGCAGGACCAAACACCCCCCTGTCATCCTGAGAGGGTGTCTAATAATAGGATAGAGATTGGAAAGGAAGAGGGCTGGAGAACGGTATGATGGGAGCGAAGACCTCTTAAGCGGGCTCTACGGACACAACGGTTGCTCTCTTCT
>JALZHI010000174.1 GCA_030913985.1 Chloroflexota bacterium
CCCAATTCCCAAATCTATCTCAGCGAGCGTTCGATCTTCATGCAGCGGTCCATGACCACTATCAGCCCGGCTTCGCGGGCCTTGCTTGCGGCTTCGAGGTTTACGATGCCCTGCTGGAACCAGACGGCTCTGGCACCTGCCGCAATCGCCTCGTCTACGATTTGTGGTAATTTGTTCGCCCGGCGGAAAACGTCAACGACCTCGGGTGGTTCGGGCAATTCGCGCAGGCTGGCGTATGCTTTCTCGCCCAGCACTTCGGTCTCGGTGGGGTTCACCGGGATGACCTCGTAGCCATGCCGCTGGAGGTAGTGGCCCACGGTGAAACTTGGCTTCGACGGGTCGGATGAGAGGCCGACTATGGCTACCCGGCGCATGTTGAGCGCGGCGTCTATGTCTTCGGACCTGGCGAAATCTTCTGCTTGTGTGTCCAATGTAGCTCCTGGTGCTGAAACGTGAAACGTGAAACGTGATGAGGTTTGCTATTGTTGGTTCGTGGGTGTCAGGTTGTTTCTTTTGCGAGTACCATACTCCCACCTGTCATCCTGAGCGTAGCGAAGGATCAGTAGCCCGTTCTTGACTCTCCCTACTGAGGCACATGGTTCCTCTTACCACCAGCATCCACAACGTTGAGGACTCTAGCTTACCCACCTGATCCTTCGCTACGCTCAGGATGACATATGGGAACATGGTCCTGTAAGGCGAACAGTGTAGAGGCAGGAACGGTGCGCTAATCAGTAGGAGCGCCTGCTGTGCTCGACCATGAGGCAGCGGTCCATTACGGTGATCAGCCCGGCCTCTCGGGCTTTGCGGGCGGCTTCGTAGTTGATTATGCCCGACTGTATCCAGATGGCCTTTGCGCCCGCCGCGATGGCATCCTCCACCACTTCATCTACGTATTCGGGGCGGCGGAAGACGTCCACCAGCTCGGGCGGTTCGGGCAGGTCACGCAGGCTGGCGTATGCCCGCTCGCCCAGGACCTCGCGCTCGGTCGGGTTAACGGGCGTGATGTCATAGCCCGCCCTTTGCAGGTAACGCGCCACGCCGTGGCTCGGCTTGAAGCGGTCCGAGGACAGCCCTACCACTGCTATGCGGCGCATTTTCAGTATGGCCTCGATGTCCTCCGGCCTGGCGTAGCTCTCGGTTGCCTGGTGGTTGCGGGAACTCATTGCGGCCTCCTCGTACGATGGTATGCAGCTACACTAGGAAGTCTCGTGCCACGGTACATAACGCGTAACACGTAACTCGTAACTCGTAACTCGTAAAGCGGCTAAAGAAACGCTGTACCCTATAGGCCGCTGTTGTTGCCTGACGCGACCTTACGAGTTACGCGTTACGCGTCACGCGTTACGTGTTACGCGTTTCGGCACCTTCGTATATCTTGATCTCGTAGGTAACGCCCGCCTGCTTGAGGGCCTCTTCCAGCGAGGGCACCTGGCCGCTGATGCGGGTGTCGCGTTCGCCATAGATGCCCAGTACGGCCACCACTATGTTGGGCATGTCTTCAAGGGGCGGGTCGGGGTGCAGCAGGCTGGGAAGCGGAAGAAGTTGTGGGCGTAGGTTCGGGGGTGTTGGGGTCGCAGCCCATCGCGAGGAGCACAGACGCGGCCACCACGGCGCTGCCCAGGGTGAGCGTGGCGCGGCGTACGAACTCCCGCCTGCTGATGCGCCCCTCCTGCCACTTCTCGGCCTCTTCTTCGACTAGGTACCGTTGCATGTCGTTCACATGCCCGGTGTCTCCACTAGTCATGACAGCTGCTCCTTGGAGGGGAACCCGTCATTGTGCGTGCCACGAACGCCATGCGCCAGTATAACACACAGGGGCTGTGGTGGTCAGGTCTCGGCAGGGTGTCTAAACGCCACGACGCGGAGACGCCAAGGACCACGCCAAGATAGGTAACGTTTAGAGAGTGAGCAAAGGACCAGCGTACAACAACGTGTACCCTGGTCCTCTTGCTTGAGCCACAATCCTTAACTTGGCGTGGTCCTTGGCGTCTCCGCGTCTTGGCGTTTAAAGCTATCCTGGCCTGCGGGTGGCCTCTTTCAGGTCGCGGATGTACTCGGAGACGCTGAGGATGACTTCGTCTTCGTCGGGGTGGCTTTCGATGACGTTGATGAGGGCGCTGCCCACCACCGCGCCATCGGCGGCCTGGGACACCCGCGTTACGTGCTCCGGCTTGCTGATGCCGAAGCCCACCACCAGGGGCAGGTCGGTGTGCCTGCGCACGCGCTCCAGCATCGCCTCTAACCCCTCGCCTACTTCGGAGCGCGCCCCGGTGACGCCTGTGAGCGACACGCAGTAGACGAAGCCGCTCGCCAACTCGGCCACTTTTTGCAGGCGCTCGTCGGTGCTGGTGGGGGCGACCAGGAAAATCAGGTCGATACCGGCAACATGGCAGGCCGCCTTTAGCTCCCCGGCTTCTTCGGGCGGCAGGTCGGGGATTATCAGGCCGTCCACGCCGGAGGCGGCGCAGTCCCGCACGAAGTCATCCAGGCCGTACTTGAAGATGGGGTTGTAGTAGCTCATGAAAAGCAGAGGCACCTCGTTGGTGCGCCGGGCTTCGGCTGCTACCGAGAGGCAGTCGCTGAGGCTCACCCCCTGTTCGAGGGCAACGTGGGAGGCGCGTTGCACCGTGGCACCGTCGGCCATTGGGTCGCTGAAGGGCACGCCAAGCTCTATCAGGTCGGCACCCTGGCGGGCGATGATGGGCACCAGGCGGCGGGTGAGGTCGAGCGAGGGGTAGCCAACCGTCACGTAAGCCACCAGCGCGGCTTCGTTGGCCTTCTTGAGGCGGCGGAAAGTAGCGGCGAGCCTGCCCACTAAGCGTTCGCCTGCTCGGGATGCGATGCTGAGGTGAGGGTAATGCCAAGAGCCTCGGCGACGGTGCCCATGTCCTTGTCTCCCCTGCCGGAAAGGTTTATCACCACCATTGTATCAGCAGGCAGGGTGGTCGCCAATTTAGCTCCGTAGTAGATGGCGTGGGCCGACTCCAGCGCGGGGATGATGCCCTCGGTGCGGCAGAGCAGCTTGAAGCCTTCCAGCGCCTCTTCGTCCGTCACGCCGACGTACTGGGCGCGGCCGGTGTCGCGCAGGTAGCTGTGTTCCGGCCCTACGCCTGGGTAGTCCAGGCCCGCCGATATGCTATGGGTCTCTACCACCTGCCCGTGCTCGTCCTGCAACATGTAGGAGCGCGAGCCGTGTAGCACGCCCACAGAACCGGCGCTCAAGGTGCAGGCGTGCTTGCCGCTGCCCACGCCCTCGCCCGCCGCTTCCACGCCCACCAGCCGCACCTCACTGTCCGCGATGAAGGGGTGGAAGATGCCGATGCTGTTGCTGCCCCCGCCAACGCAGGCCACCACGTAGTCGGGCAAGCGCCCCACCTGCTCTAGCGATTGCTGCCGCGCCTCGCGCCCGATGATGCTCTGGAAGTCGCGCACGATGGTCGGGTAGGGGTGCATGCCCACCGCCGAGCCGATGAGGTAGTAGGTGGTGCCGACGTTGGCTACCCAGTCGCGTACCGCCTCGTTGATGGCGTCTTTGAGGGTGCGGCTGCCGGAGGAAACGGGGCGCACTTCGGCACCGAGCAGCTTCATGCGGAAGACGTTGAGGGCCTGCCGCTGTATGTCCACCTCTCCCATGTAGACGATGCACTCAAGCCCCAGCATGGCGCACACGGTAGCGGTGGCGACTCCATGCTGCCCCGCGCCAGTCTCGGCTATGATGCGCTGCTTGCCCATCCGCCTGGCGAGCAGGGCCTGGCCCAGCGCGTTGTTGATCTTGTGCGCGCCGGTGTGAGCAAGGTCCTCGCGCTTGAGGTAAATGCTCGCGCCCCCCATCTCCCTCGTGAGGCTCTCGGCGTAGTAGAGGGGAGTGGCCCGGCCAACGTAGTGCGCCTCAAGGTGCCGTAGCTCTTTGAGGAAGTCGGGGTCGGCCTTGTAGTGGTTGTAGGCTTGTTCAAGCTCCGCGAGCGCGGGCATGAGCACTTCGGGGGCGTACTTGCCGCCGAACTGTCCGAAATGCCCCTGGGCGTCCGGCAGATTATATGTTTCCTCTGCATGCACGGGTTTCTCTTGTATGCTGACCATTTTATTGTCCTTTCAGAGTAGCGGACGAGTAGCTCGCCGCCGATATAAACTCTCTTATGAGCGCGCCGTCTTTCACCCCGCCGGTTTCCACGCCGCTGCTCACGTCAACGGCCCAGGGGGCTACCCGCTCGATGGCCGCGCCTACGTTGCCGGGGTTCAGGCCACCGGCCAGTATCAGGGGCAGCCTCTCCGCGATACCTGCCGCCAGCGACCAATCGGCGGTCTCTCCAGTGCCGCCGTACTCGCCCGGCCTGTACGTGTCGAGCAGGAGGCGCACCCGGTCGCCCAGGTCCAGCCGGGTGTAAGGGTCCAACTCCCCCATGACCTGCTCGACGGGCATGTTGCCGGGAAAGCGCACGGCCTTGATGGTGGGGTAATAAGCCGAGCACTCCTCCACCTGCGCGGGGCTTTCGTCACCGCTCAGTTGCAGCAAGTCGAGGCCAACCTGTTCCGCAACGTCCAGCATGCGCTCCGTGCTTTCGTTGACGAACACACCTACCAACTGAGGGCGTGAGGAGTGAGCGCGCACGGCGAGCACAATACCGAGGGCCACGTCAACGCTAACCCGGCGGCGGCTGGGCGCGAACACCATCCCCAGCAGGTCCGCGCCACTCTCGGCGGCGATAAGGGCGTGTCGAGCGTCCATGAGGCCGCAAATCTTCACGGCTGGACCCCTACTGGCCTCTACCTGTGCCATCACCGGGCGGCCACCAGTGCGGGCGACATGGTGCCGCACATCTGGCGCGTTGCCGCCGCGAGATCGGACGAGGTGAGCAGGCCCTCCCCGATGAGCAGGGCGTCCACACCCAGGTCCGACATCGTTTCGCGGTCGGAGGTGTCGCGGATGCCGCTCTCGCTCACGGTGACCACGTGGTCTGGTATCAGTGGCAGGAGCCGCCTGGTGGTGTCGAGGCTTACCTCGAAGGTGCGCAGGTCGCGGTTGTTGATGCCTACGATACTCGCCCCGGAATGGAGCGCGGCGAAAAGCTCGCTTTCGTTGTGCACCTCCACCAGGGCCGCCATGCCGAGGCTTTCGGCTATCTCTCGGAAGTCGCGTAGCTGCTCCACGTCCAGCACCGAGGCCAACAGCAGCACGGCGTCCGCCCCCGCCAGCCGCGCCTCGTAGACCTGATAGGCGTCCACGAGGAACTCTTTGCACAGCACCGGCAGCGACGTCCACATGCTGACCACGGCTAAGTCGTCCAGTGAGCCGCCGAAGTAGCGGCTGTCGGCCAGCACCGAGAGGGCGGCGGCCCCGTTGCGCTGGTAAATTGAGGCGACTTGCGCGGGGTCGAGGTCGGGGCGCAAGGCACCTTTGGAGGGGCTGCGTCGCTTGATTTCGGCTATCACTCTGGGACCTTGCCTGGACGAGTCCGATAGCGCGGCCCGAAAGTCACGCGGGGGCGTGGCCCGGTGCAACTGCGCCATGATGCTCATGAGAGGGCGGGCCAGCTTGCGGAACGAGACTTCTTCCCGCTTGTTGGCGACAATCTCAGCCAGGATGCTCATGCGGCCACCTCCGCGCCTTCTTTGCTCTCGACGTGCAGCTTGGTATCCGCAGTAAGAGCTACTTCCACCTCCAGCGCCACGTCAGGGCCGGGCGCATCCTCGATGGGAGGGCCGCCGGTGAGCACGGGGTTCTGGCTGAACCGCGCCAGCCGTTCCAGCGTGTCGAGGGCGGCACCACTGTCGATGGCCTGCGCCGCCAGGTCCACGCCCTCCCCCATGGAGGTGACTACTTCAGCGGCTAGCAGGGCGGCTGCGGCGTTCAAGAGCACCACATCACGCTGCGGCCCGCGCTCGCCCGACAGCACCGACCGGATGATGGCGGCGTTGTCCTCGGCGGTGCCCCCCAGGAGCGACTCGCGGGAGGCGCGTGCCAGCCCCACGTCTTCCGGCGTCAGTTCCATGCGCTCGGTGGTATGTCCCGCACGCACCCGGTAGAGGACCGAAGGCCCCGTAAGGCTCAGCTCGTCCATGCCGCCGTCGCCGTGCACCACCAGGGCGTGTTGCGCGCCCAGCATCTCCAGCACGCCCGCCATCTTGGGCGCGAGAGCCGCGTCGGCCACTCCCAGCACCTGCGAGCGAGCGCCCGCCGGGTTGGTGAGGGGGCCGAGGATGTTGAACACGGTGCGGGTGCCTAGCTCGCGGCGCACGGGGGCGGCGTACTTCATCGCGGGGTGGAAGAGGGGCGCGAACATGAAGCCGATGCCCGCGTAGCGCACGCACCGGGCCACTTCCTCGGCGTCCAGGTTTATCTGCACGCCCAACGCTTCCAGCACGTCCGCGCTACCGCATTTGCTGCTCATGGCGCGGTTGCCGTGCTTGGCTATGGGCACGCCCGCGGCGGAAGCCACAATCGCAGCGGCGGTGGAGATGTTGAAGGTACCCGAGCGGTCGCCGCCCGTGCCGCAGGTGTCAATTACCTCAAGGTCGCCCACGTCCACGGGGGTGGCGCGGCTCCGCATCACGCGAGCCAGGCCCGCGATCTCCTCGACCGTCTCGCCCTTCATGCGCAGGCCGATTAGTAGGGCCGCTATCTGCGCCGGGGTGGCCTCGCCGTCCATGATCTCGGACATCGCCCCGGAGGCCTCATCGGCTTCGAGCGACTGGCCCCGCACCAGCTTGTCAATGGCTTCGACTATCATCGCTAACTCCTTTGTGAGTGGTTAGTGGCTAGTGGTTAGTAAAGAGTTCTAACCACGGGTCACTGAGCACTAACGACTTAAACAAAAAACTCCCGTCCCCAAATCAATGAAGGGACGAGAGCGAAGCTCTGCGCGGTGCCACCCTACTTCGGCACGAGATGTGCCGCACTCTACAGGTACCTAGTCGCTGGAGTGGCTGCGATGCCACATGCCATGCGTCTGCCGATACCCGGCTTCCTGATAACGGTGAAGTCTCCGGCGCAGTCTACTCGACGAACTTTCGGTGCGCAACTCCCAGATCCATTCACCCCACGCGCTGGTGCCGGCTCACACCTACCCCGGCTCTCTGTACCCCGCTCCTGTGGCTACTCGTTCTGTTCGCGGTTGTTGTCCTATTCGGTTGAGAAGACTATAACACAGTGATACAAGCCGCGTCAAGAGGGAGAGCGGCATTTCCCGCATTCTGCCGGTGCAAGTCGCTCTATGCTAAAGCCTGTCAACCGGTAGGCGCTGGAATAGCCACGTTTGCGCAAGCTAAAGTCTTACGTCTTTATTGCGCAGGACGATGTACGCTATCAGACCAATGGGCCAGCTGAGCCAGACAATCAAGGCCCACAGGCAACCAGACTTGCCCAGCCTCCCCGCGTCCCACATTACCCATAGCAACGATGCAATAGCAAGGACGTGGTAAAGGATAATCAGGTTGACTACGTTACCGCCAAACGCCATGCCACCTGCCCTCCTGGTAACCACCTAGCAAGTACGATGCCCCTTGTCATGTGCACTATATTAGAACGAAACTACATCTTCAGCCCGATTGACCGGGCACCAGGCACCGCCTTATACTCCCCACGTGGCCGCATGAGCCATAACGACAGTGAGAAGGTTGTGACAGTGATACGCTTACGCACAAACTAGCGGCAAAGCACCAGCCGCTACATACAGCTTTCGTGCTCCTGTGGCCTTACGTGGGCTGACAGGTTGCGACTCCGCTTTGCCGCATCCGACCATGACACGCCAGCAGCGATTCTGCTGGAGGTGTTGTGGTTTTTTGTTTGCCCGGCAGACGCGGTCACGCAAGAGAGGAGCACAGAAGTTGAAGAACACCCGGCGACAACATAACCACCCCCGCAGGGCCTCGCCCACTAGCTGGGATGCCGTGGCCCACTGGTATGACAACTGGGTTGGAGAGGAAGGCAGCGAGCATCACCGCGAGGTAGTGGTGCCTACCCTGCTGTCCCTGCTCGACCCGCAGCCGGGCGAAAAGGTGCTAGACGTAGGCTGCGGGCAGGGTGTGCTGGCACCGTGCGTGGCGAAAGCAGGAGCGCGCTACACGGGTATAGACGCAAGCCCCAGGCTGGTTGAGACAGCCCGGCGCAGGCACGGCAACGAAGGGCGCTTCCTGCTTGGGGATGCGCGCCAGCTACCGGGCGTGCAGGACCTTCGAGAAGGCAACTACGACGCGGTGACGTTCCTCCTGAGCATCCAGGACATGGACCCGCTCGATTTGGTGTTGGCGTCGGCGGCGTGGGCGTTGAGGCAGGGCGGCAGGCTGGTGGCCGTGCTCATCCACCCGGCCTTCCGGGTGCCACGTCAAAGTGGGTGGGGCTGGGACGAGGGCCGCAGGTTGCAGTACCGCCGTGTAGACCGCTACCTGACGCCGCTCCTGGTGCCCATCAAGAGAGTTGAGGGCTCGCGGCCCACCAGCAGCTTCCATCGGCCCGTGAGCGCCTACGTGAACGGCCTGGCGGCCTGCGGCCTGGTGGTGGACAACATGCTGGAGGTACCAGCGCACAGAGTGAAATCACCACGAGCGGGCGATGACAAGGCGGCGGAACTAGCCAGGCGGGAGATACCGTTGTTCCTGGGGCTGAGGGCCAGGAAGGTCTAGTACTAGGGTGGAGGTGCCACAGTTCGGCACAGCGGTCACCAGTAGAAGCCCTGTGTAGTCGTTGGTGGCTCAGTGCAAAGGACGCCGCCCGGCGAAGGGGTGTATTGGGGGCAGAATGCAAAGGACGACACCCGATGATGGGTAAATTAGGCGCAGCGTGCGAAGGACGACGCCCGCCGAAGGGGGTGTGCTAGGGGCAAGATGCGAAGGATGACGCGGGTGAAGGGGTGTATTAGGGGCAGAATGCAAAGGACGACGCCCGGCGATTGAAATCGCGGGCTACACTTTGCGAAGTCCCCTTCGGGGACTGGCTGTGTGCTGTAGAGTCTTAAGTGGGGTAAAGATGTTGGTAAAGCAGTCCGCCGCAGAGCGGACTTTGCAGAGTGTAGCCC
>JALZHI010000175.1 GCA_030913985.1 Chloroflexota bacterium
CTGTCATCCTGAGCGCAGCGAAGGATCTCAAGAAGGTGGTAAAGCGATGCTGTTGAATTGCCACCCTAATGTCCCACCCTGTCATTTCGAGCGCAGCGAGAAATCTCGTCCCTCACCGAGATTTCTCACGTTTCGTCGCTTCCTATGGTAGCCTTATGCCGAACCCCCACGCGACACCACCCCACCCCCTAAGGTAAAATAACCCCATGAGCGCCATCAGCGACAACAAACCCCCACCCTCCGAACGCCCGGTCAAGACCCCGGTAGGCCGCCTCACAAACGTCGTAAAAGCCTACCCAATGGGCCACCGCGAATACGTAGCCCTGCGTGGCGTAAACCTCACCCTCCACGCAGGCGAGTTCACTGCCATAGTAGGCCCCTCCGGCTCCGGCAAGTCCACCATCCTCAACATGATCACCGGCATCGACCGCCCCACCAGCGGCGAAGTAATCATGGCCGGCATGCCCCTCCACCGCATGTCCGAAAACGAGCTAGCCCGCTGGCGCGGAGCCAACATCGGCATCGTCTTCCAGTTCTTCCAGCTACTCCCCACCCTCACCGCCCTCGAAAACGTCATGCTCCCGATGGACTTCCTCAACTCCTACGGCTCCCGCCGCCGAGAGCGCGCCATGTCCCTCCTCTCCCTCGTCGGCCTTGCCGCCCGTGCCGGGCACCTCCCCAGCGAGCTTTCGGGCGGCGAGCAACAACGCGTAGCCATAGCCCGCGCCCTCGCCAACGACCCTCCCATCCTCATCGCAGACGAACCCACCGGCAACCTCGACACCGCCACCGGCGAGAACATCATGCAGCTACTACTACAGCTCAGCTACCAGGGCAAATCAGTAGTCTTCGTCACCCACGACGTACACCTGGCCTCCCATGCCCAACGCGTAATCCGCGTCCAGGACGGCCAGATCGTCTCCGACGAACTGCAAAGCTGAAACGGGGTGCTGAAACGTGAAACGTGCTGCGGTAAAGGCAACAGGGTTCCGCTAATGCCCGCTGGCTGGCTTCATGGGACCAAAGCCACACACTGTCATCCTGAGCGCAGCGAAGGATCTCAAGAAGGCGGGTAGCTAAGGGTCCTCAATGTTGGGGATGCCAGTGGCAAGTGGGACCTTGGTCTTGCAGTAGGAAGAGTCAAGAACGGGCGGCTGATCCTTCGCTACGCTCAGGATGACAGAGGGAGGCTCAGGATGGCAAGAGAGGATTAGAGAGCTGTAGTACAGCCCTCTCAGTAATCACGAACCATATACCACTTACCGTATCACGTTTCACGTTTGAGAGTCACTTTATCTTCCCCTCGTCCTGCAACTCCTTCGCCGCATCATGAATATTATCCGCCGCCTGCTCCGGGTCAATCCGAGCCGCCTTAGCCGCCCGCCTCAAATCATCCAGCGTAATATTGTCCGGGTTCCCGTGGTCCTCGTTTGGCTCCCCACACCCACAAGACATGCACATTTCATCTACCTCCTAACAAACTCTAGGCTAAACACCATCCTCCACCCTCCCGCAAGATACAGGCCAAACCTCTGCCAAAACAAAAGGACCAGAGTACGAAATCACGTACCCTGGCCCTTCCTGTACTTTCCAAGCCTTGTTCTTCTTTGCGCGTCCTTTGCGTTCTTTGCGCCTTTGCGTTTCCGTCTTTTCTGATCCCACCTACTTCCGAGGCCGCACCGCCGCCGTAAAATGCGAACCCCAGTACGCGCTCCACAACTCGCTCACCTTCACCCCGGTCCGCTCGTTCTCGGCGTGTACGAACTTGCCGCCACCGATATAAATGCCCGCGTGCGACAGCCCTCGCTTGTACGTGTTCGAGAAGAACACCAGGTCGCCCGGCTGCAACTCCTTCGTGCTCACGCGCGGCCCGCTGGCGAGTTGCCCATGCATATTGCGGCTCATCTTCACGCCCGACTTGTTCAGCACGTAGTACACGAACCCGCTGCAATCGAACCCCGCAGGCGTTGTGCCGCCGAATCGGTACCTGTACCCCACGTACTTCATCGCCGTGTTCACAATCGTGTCCGCATTACCCGATACAGCCACCGGGGCCTCTATCTTAGCCACCGGCTGCTCGACGGCAGCCTGCACCACGGGCTTAGCTTCGGCGAGAGCGGCAGGAGCAGCGGGGGCTGCGGGCACAGCCGGGGCCGGGGCCGCCTTGCTCTCCGTCCTGGCGGCGGTGGTCACTTCCGCAACCGCCTGCGACTGCGCCAAATACTGCGCCATGGCCCACCCCGTCACGCCATTGGCTGAAACCTGATACCAGGCGATCCCCTCGCCGTCCGTTACCGGCCCCTTCTTCACCGCGACTACCGTGTTGGGTGCCAGCTTTGTAATTACGCTGCCCTGCCGGTTCGCGTCGGTGCGCACGCGCAACGGATCGCCGTCCGTGTTAGCCACCTTGCCGAAGCCCACGATCTTGGCGGCGGGCTTCGCTTCTGGCTTGGCGGCAGGTTTGGTAGTCGCAGCCGTAGCGCTTTCGGTGGTGCTCGGCTTGGCCGCCGGGGCAGTACCCGCCTTGCCTTCCAGGTACCCCGCCACGATCCAGCCCGTGCCGTTCGGACCCTTCACCTTGAACCATCGGTAGTTGTTCTCGTCCCGCTCCGGGCCCGCGAGCACCGACAGCACCTGCCCCTCGTAAGCCTCGCCTACTTGCTCGTTGCTCTTGCCCGCCCCACTACGCATCCGTATCGTGTCGCCGTCCGTGTTCACCACGACGACCTTGCCGCCCACCGTGATAGGCTCGGCGGCAAAAGCGGGCCGCGCGCTGCCGAAGAACGAGCTTAGGAGAATGACCGCTGATAACACTACCGCGCCGGTGGCTGTCTTGATACGTCTGTTGAGAGACAATTGGTTCCTCCAGGCTGGGACTTTGCCGCACAAAATAAAGGCGCTCTGTATAGTCTGGGCTGCTTGCGCTGCCTGTATTCTGTTGCGACATTTTCCGGGTAATCAGTGAGAGAGTAAGCGTATTCCGGTTGCTGCTAAAGGCGCATGCCCTTAACCGCAACAGAGGTAGGGAAGACCCTGTTTGTCCTTCAAAATGCTGAAACTGACGCCCAACCTGCCAGCTATGTCGCGGGCGCGCATGTAGGGCGCTGGAGAGCGGTCGTCTTTGGGGGAGAAGTTCTGGCCGTGTGAGGGGGTGCCGCGCAGCAAGTCTCTGCCGAGCTTGCCCCGGCGTAACGCGAAGGCCACGATCATGTAGAGGGCGCAGCGCACAGAAGCCGGTAGCATAGCGCCCCGCTTCCCATACACCATACCACCTGCCGCCAGTAACAGGCACAGGTGTCGCAACTCCACCACTGTAGCCATGCGCCCCCTACATTTGAGGGACTTACATAATGTAGTCCCTAAAGTCAGTGCTGGGAAGATAGCATACAGCGGCTTGCAGAATCAATGCTCGGCCTACGTAATTCTCCGTAATTTTGCACTATACAGACTACGTAAGCTTCCGCAGACAACCCCCTCAAGTCGTAGAACGACCACTTGTAGCGCGGTTCCAGGCTCAAATCGGCTAAAATCATGGGGGCATCGTTGCGATAATATGGCTAGAGGAGATGCGCACCCCATGCTGGCCCCCATCATTCTGAGCGGAGCGGAGAATCTCGTCCTACATCAGCCGAACGTAATGCACCGAAGGTCCGCTCTTATGCACGCGATTTACGCACAGGACGTGGAAAACCCATGATCGCCGCAAGACATTGGCTCCGGCATCTATGGACATCCTACAAGGCAGCCGTCATCAAGCCCCACCCCTCGAAGTACGAGGCCGAGCTACCCCGCGCCAACTGGCCCGCCGTTTGGTTCGGCCTCTTCGTGGTGGGACTTACCGGCGCTATCACTTCCGTGGTGATGGCCTGGCTCATTGAAGCTACATACAAGCGCCTCACTGATTTGCTCAAGGTGACCGACCTCGACCCTTCGTTCGCGCAGGTCTTCTGGGACCTCGCCTTCTGGGGTGGGCCGTTGAGGGTCTTCATCTCGCCCTTCATTACCTTCTTCCTGGGCGCGCTCTTCTTAGTGTGGATGTCGCACCTGTTCGGTGGACGCGGCAGGACAACCTCCTTCAAACAAAATTTCCTGCTCCACTGCTACTTGCTATCTCTGGTATACACGCCCTTGCGCACGGTCATGACACTGTTGAGCATCATACCTTTCCTGGGCGGCGTCCTGGCGCTGGTAGCCTTCTACTACCAGGTATATTGCAGCGGCGTGACCTTGCAAGTTTCTCATGGCCTTAGTAAGAGCAAGAGCCAATGGGCCGTGTGGTTGCCACAGGCTATTTGGTACATTGTTGCCACAGGCGTGACGTTGCTTGTGGTCGCCTACCTGCTGTTCGTGAGCCTCGGTAAGATGTTGGGCAGCACAATCATATACACTCCATAGTGCGCATGTAGCACCTGAATCGAGCAAAAAGAAAGAGGGCCCGCATAGTCGCGGACCCTCTTCTTATTAGCAATAGTCAAACGAAATTACTGGCCGCTGCCGTGGCTGGTCGAAGCATCGTAATCGTTGGCGCTCGTTGACATGTAGCTGCTCGAACCCGAATCGGCGGTTGCGGTGTCGTCGCCCTCGTAGCGGAAAGCGTCCTCACCGTAATCGTCGAAATCGTCCTCGTCGTTGCGCTTGAGGAAGAAGTAGGCCGCGCCACCGATAGCGCCCACCAGCAGGAGCAGAGGCAGGGGCAGCCCGCCCTTCTTCTTGTGCCCGTTGCTGCTGACCTCAGCCGCGACTTCCGCCTTGTCCTTAGAGTTTACCAGCTTGGTATCTACCGTCTGCTGGCGCTCCTTCTGAGCCTGCTCGTCGTACCAACGCATCTCGTCCGACTTGTTCTCCAGGTTCTTGCGGACGATGTTCAGCGCCTTGGCGTCCTCTATTTCGTCAATGTGGTCGATATATCGCTTGATGCCTCGCTCGGCACCCACACGCATACCTTCGACGCTAGTGTCGTCGCGCATGCCAGTAATCTTGCCCCAGAGGGTCGCCTGGCCCTTGCCCGTGCCTACTTCGTAGGTGAGCGGCTCGCCACCAAGCTCTTCCAGCCGTTCGTTCAGCCGCTCGGCCTGCTTGGCGTGCTGGTCGCGGAACTTGCGGTACTGCTTGCGCAGCTTGCTATCCTCGGCCTCGTCCATCGCCGCATCGAGAGCCGCGATAGCCATATACTCCGTCTTCACCAGCTCCTCAAGTGCTTTGAGGGTCTTCTTGTTGCTCATTTACGTTGCCTCCTAAAGTTTTGCCGGGTAGCAGCGCCACCCCACGTTCACGCCCTTATCGTGGCTTGTTCAAGAGGTTAAAGGCAAGCAAGAAGGGTGCCAGGGGCGTTGCTGAAACGTGAAACGTCAAACGTGATGCGGCTTACTATTGTTGGTACGAGAAAATGAGGCAGCTTCCATTGCGGAACCCTATCCCCCTATGTCATCCTGAGCGTAGCGAAGGATCTCAGATGGATGGGCAGGGATGCACTCCAATTGCAGAACCAAGCCCCACTCTGTCATTTCAAACGCAGTGAGAAATCTCGTCCTTCACCGTGATGTTCCCCGAAATGTTGGCGATAATTCAGTAAGCCAGATGACAGTTGGGTTCCAAAGGACGCAGGCGAGCACAATCCAAACCTCTCAGACGGCACCCAAACGCAACAGGGGCACGAAACATCGTGCCCCCACACCCAAACCTTATTAACTTGGCGCGATCTTGGCGTTCTTGGCGTCTTGGCGGTTCCGTCTATTCCTGTGCGGTCTCGCAACTCATATAAGTAAGCGCCACCATCTTCGACACCTGCCCTCGCGTGGCATTGGCATTGGGCCTGAAGTACTTCAAGTTCCCTTCCCCACACGGCTCCCCAAGCCCGCCACACGGATACCCGCTGATGATGCCGCGCAAGGCCAACCTATATGCCTCCGCGTAGAACGGCACCCCCTCCGGCATATCCTGGAACGTCTGCTCGCTCGGCTCCTCCGAGAACCCCTGCGAAGCCGAGATGATCTTGGCTATCTGCCCGCGTGTGGCGTTCGCCGCCGGGCGGAAGTACTTGTAGTTCTCCGGCCCGCAAGGCTCCCCAGGGCCCCCGCAGTCGTACCCGCTGATAATGCTCAACTGCGCCAGCCGCTGAATATAGTCGTAGAACGTGTGCCCCACAGGCACGTCCTCGAACAAGCGCGACCCCGGATTGTTGTTCAGTGGAATAGCGTTCGAGATTAGCTTCGACAGTTGCCCTCGCGTGATAGGGTTGTTCGGCCCAAAGGTACCGTCCGGATACCCGCTAATCACGTTAGCGCACACCAGGCACTGTACGTGCGAGTAATATGGGCTGCCCGGTGGCACGTCGGGGAACTCCTTACATTCCCCAGGCATGCTTGGCGGTTGCTCCTGCTTTCCCGCACCACTCCCCTTGCCGCCCTCCGCGAAAGCCACACTACCCATCATAACCGCCGAAGCCACAGCCGCGGTCAACACCGCCATCTTCACATTAGCCTTGAAGTTGAACCTGAAAAACATTGCGTGCTCTCCTATCTCCCTACAACTACGGTCCCCCAGGACCACATATTCTCTCGCTCACTGGCAGCCACATCATATCTGCCTGCATACATTCTGCCCCAAGAGAGCACACACCACATCACTTAGATTAATTAACTTTCGCGCCAACAACCGGTTAATTTACCCCATACCTTTCGCCTCACGCCTCCGGCTCTCTACACTCCGTTACCCCCCACACCCGAAATTCAGCACCCAACGCCACCCCAACGTGCACCACCCACGTACAACAAAGGGCAGCACCGCACAAAACGATGCTGCCCCCCACAAAGAACACCCCATCTAATCTCTGCGTAACCTCTGCGTCCTCTGCGTCTCTGCGGTGAATAAAACTACTTCCCTTACCCCTACTCCCCCTTACCGGCAGCCCCGCCGCCACCCTTCTCCAGCGGCACCATCCCCGCGAGCTTGTTCGCCAGCCGCACGCTATAGTTCTGCCCTCGGTCCTGCGGGTACACCTGGAACATATTCCCCATGTACACGTTCGGCAATGGCGTCTTCAGCGGCGGAATGTGCTCCTCGTACTCCCGTGTAACCACCGGCTGCGCGAACGGGGCCTTGAAGAACCACCTGTTCGTTATCCAACTCTCATCGAAGTCAGGGTTCAGCTTCTTCAAGTGCGGCAGGAACTCAGCCAGCGTCTGCTCGTCCGGTTGCTTGAAGTAACGGTGGTCCATCGGCAGATAATTCCCCAGGTACACCAGCACGTTGCCTGCGTACTCCTCCTTTGGCATCATGTTGGTGTGCTCCACCGCCACCAGGAACGGGTACCCCAGGTCGTTGATGTTCAGCCAGTAAGCATCCCCCAGCAACGACTGGTTTAGCTCCAGTATCACCACGTGCGCCCCTAGCGCCGTGCCCCAGTCGTACTTCTCCCGGTAGCTATCCGGCAGCCCTTCCGCCAGCCTCAAGAACAGCTTCGTCGGCAGCGTGGACACCACCGCGTCGAACACGAACGTGCCCCCGTTGTCGGTTTCTACCCGCGTCTTGCCGCCCTCCACCGGGGTTATCTTCGTCACCGCCGTGCCCAGCAGAATCTCGCCGCCCGCCTTACGCACTTCCTCTCCCAGCCGCTCGTACAATTGCTGGAACCCGCCCCGCAGGTAGCCCAGGCTGAAACTCCGCTCGTGCACCCGCGACCAGAACCAGGGCAGCGCTATCTTGTCGTAGTGCTCCCCGAACTTGCCGTACAGCAGCGGCTTCCACTGCACCTCGTACGCCTCCTTGCCCATCCACTTCTGTATCCACTCGGTCGCCGTCTGGTTGCGCAGCCGCTTGTAATTCCCCTCGAACTTCAAATAGGCGCTCGCCGCCGCCATGCGGAACCTCGACGGGAACGACATCACCCGGTACGTCAGCAGCAAGTCCTTCGGCGTGACCTTCCACTTCTTGCCGTTGATAAGCGTGGAGGTGTTGACGTTGTGCCACCCCAGTTTATCGCCTAGCCCCAGTTCTTCGATGAGGGCCACTATATCCTTGTCGGTGCGGAACAGGTGGTGGTAGAACTTCTCCAGGTACGTGCCCTTGTCGCCCACCGGGAAGCCCGCCGCCAGCCCGCCAAGCTCGTGCTCCTTCTCGATGATGGTCACCTTCGCGCCTCGCCGGGCCAGCCGCATCGCCGCCGTCAGCCCCAACGCCCCACCACCCAGCACTCCAATATGCATCTGCGTCAATCTACTACCTCTCTTACCTATACAATAGGGCGGGTTTGCGGCCCGCCCATGACTCCGTTTCCAATTTGCGGCAAGACTAGTCTTCAGAGTAAATATCGAGCGTCTTGCTGCCCAGCTTCGGGTCGAAGCCGGGGAAAGGCTTGCGGGTGTCCCACTGCTTTAAACGTCTGGCCTCGTCCCGAGTATACACGTCCTGCCCCTGCATCGCGTACTGGTCGAACACCGACGAGTAAGCCCCGCCCGGCGCGCCGTCGTGCCTCATACCGTCCGACCCGTAGGTGCCATAATACACCACCGTCTGCGGGGCCTTAGCCTCGGCAGGGATAACCGTCTCCTGAAGCGGCTGCCACATGCCCGAGTCGAGCCACTCCTGCTCCTGCCGCCCCCGCACCGTAATCACGCGGAAGACCTTAGTCTTCTTCCCCTTCTTCACCGCATACTTGTAGTCGGGATCGTCAGGGTTCGCATCGACCCACTGCCCGTCGCTCACGACCTTCTTCTTAAACAGCGGCATATCTAACGCCTCCTGGAGAGCAGTCTCTTACCACTCCCAAATAGCTACTATCTCGCGCAAACCACAAAATGTATCAGCAGGATGATAGCACGCCCCATGCCACTTGTCAAAGCTTTCACAAACGGACGATGGACGATGGACGATGGACGGCTGAGCAC
>JALZHI010000176.1 GCA_030913985.1 Chloroflexota bacterium
GGTCTATGTCATCATAGACCTAAGCGCCGGCCTGCGGCTTCGCTGTGTGCGAATACCGGCTCACCAGTGGCTTCGCTGATTACCTCCTCATCGTCCAGGGTAAGGCGCTAGGTGCCACGTTTGAACAGCTGCGCTCTTCCCAAAGATAGCAGTCGACACATGGATACATATCTGACATGGAACTCAGTCTCAATGTATATGGAGCAAATCGATGGAAGCTACTGTAGGAACCTCGATTGACGGAACGGGGATGCATTTTCATCCAGATCCACAGAGATGCAATCAATACTATATCTCCTTAAATTATCATAGGTGCGCTACGTGTGATGCTAATCGAGATAAGGGATGCTGGGCTCCTCACATAGCTCGAGCAACCGAATACGAGATCTTTTGTATGGCATACGTAAACAACTGGTGTAACAGCGCAGGTGACTACTGGAGCTTCTATCAGAGGTGTGAGACGGACATTGGCACTTGTCGAGAACGCCTATGTAAATTTCCCCATCGAAGTAACATGACTGATCCATGGCATGGATATCCCGTTTCGCCGAACATGCGACGAGGTTTAGATGCACCTCCCGCGCACCTGGTACAATCTTGGATTGACGCTGGTGCAGTTAGAAAGGTAATAGGAAGACGTATACAAGGGAACAGGTACTAAGATGGAGATCCTGAAGCTCTATATCCCAGGCCGGTTTGAGCATGCTTACGCATATTTGGACCAGCTTATAATATTAACAGAAGATCAGAGGATACTTACCTTTGGTTTTCGCCGTCTAGTACAGGCTCTGGGCGAAATATATTCTGAACTTAAGCCTGCACTGCAGCAGGGGTTCTCCGCTCATCATGATTCCGCTGGGAGCAATAGCTTAAATGACTTAGTGCCCCAAGCTCTCCAGGATCCTAAAGCCTTCGTGGAAATACCATCCTCCCTACTAGCAGATCCTGGGAGACAGGATCTCAACGTTCAGGCCACTGTTCTACTCGATGTTGAGCTCTATTTCTGGAACATGTATCTTGGAGCTGATACTGGTTTTTACACTGTAAGCGGTAACTGGGCTTCTTCAGATCTAGATCTGAATATTAGTAAGCAACTCGATGCAACTTGTTATGACATTACAGCCTATCTCGGAGTAGTAAATGCCTCCTGTGGGCAGGATGGCCTCTTCTCCTCGTTTAGAAATTTCCAATCTGTTTATGATCAGAGTCCCGAACCGCTTAAGCCGATTACAAGCACTTCGCTTTATACCAGTTGGCTGCGCCAAACCCTAGTGAACTACACAAGTTCCGCTACTTTCCAACTTCTACCAACTAAGCAGGAACCTCGTTGGGACAAAGCAGCTAACCGGCCAGGTATCGCCATCACCGACATTGAGAGTGTACCGTACAACGTAGACGTACTCCTTACACAACTAGGAACCGAATACGGTTTTACCCGGGACTCAATTCAATATGCCTACAGCTCACTATCAACCCTGTTCTTACACACATGGAATGGTGATTTCTTAACCGTTGACATAAATCTGCCAAATCACGATGGTGTAAGAGCCCGCTCTGTCCACAAGTACAATAGCAGCCTTGGCCGTGTTTTGAGTGCTGACAGCATGGGACCCAACCGCTTATTAGTCGAAACAGAACAGAGTATTATGCTATTTGCAGACGGCAGGTGGGTACCTGTAGTGAGTGGAGAAGCTATCTCCGTAAAAACGTTCCCAAGATCGAAGAGATACAGGAATTTAGTAGCGGTTACTCTGGAACATGGCTTAGTTCTAGCTTTGCTCTACGGGCAAGCATAAGGACCGTACATCAGTGGGCAAGCCTGTGGACTAACGAGAGCCCTAGTACCCTCGGTAATGTCAGTGAGGCGAAACTATGAGCGTAATTCAAGCATCATCTGCCTATATAGTCCAGCGAGTTTGGAACTACTGCAGCGTTCTCCGTGATGCGGGTGTCTCCTACGGCGACTGAGTAGAGCAGCTCACCTACCTGCTGTTCCTCAAAATGGCAGATGAGCAGGTTCAGCTCCTCGATAAATCGAACCCAATCCTCTAAGGGTACGACTGGCAATCTCTGCGCAAGCTAGACGGTGGAGAACTAGAACTGCACTACAGGGCCACGTTAGCCCGCCTCGGTACCGGTACCGGCCTCATCCCTGACA
Organism: Chloroflexota bacterium; assembly: GCA_030913985.1. Lineage (GTDB taxonomy): Bacteria > Chloroflexota > Chloroflexia > QHBQ01 > JADMIH01 > JADMIH01. The sequence continues at coordinate 2,159 of JALZHI010000176.1, forward strand.
TCTTCCGCAAGGCTCAAAACAAGATAGCCGACCCCTCTAAGCTCCGCCGCCTCGTGCAGCTTATCGATACCGAAACGTGGACCGACCTCGGCATCGATGTCAAGGGTGCTATCTACGAAGGGCTCCTCGGGAAGAACGCGCAGGACACGAAATCTGGAGCTGGCCAGTACTTCACTCCGCGTCCCCTCATCCAAGCTATCGTTGATGCTAAGCAACCCGCTCCTGGGCAAACCATCTGCGACCCTGCCTCTGGCACCACAGGCTTCCTGCTCACCGCGTATGACCACATCCTCGACCATCACGGTAAGCAGCTTGGCCGCGACCAGCTAGATCACCTACGCACCTCCGCCCTGACCGGTTGGGAGATAGTGCCGGGAGCCGCGCGCCGCGCTCTCATGAACCTCTACCTGCATGGCATTGGCTCAAGCACCGGCGAAAGCCCAATCCATGTAGGAGACAGCCTCGCTTCGACATGGTGCTACTAATCCACCTTTCGGGCAAACCGGCCCACTCCGGCTGCCCTGGTGTCCCTTGGGGCTACGTCGCCTCCTGAGCCAGAGCCTCCTGCGCCTGGACATCAGGGGGGCGGTGGGGCACCCTCATCAGCAGTAGCCACAACCCCCACATCACGGTGGACAACAGGACCACATATGGCATCAGCGTCCACACGCCAATAGGTCTATTTGATCGATTAGCTAGCCCAACCTTGATTTGATTATGGGCTCTACAAAGTACCTTGACGTAAATATATTAGCTGCCACTCGTACCTCTATACCATCAGACAGGAGTAAGAGTAAAACCATTTCAGTCTGAACTTGTACAATGTTCCAACTGTTGGTTCATCTCTCTAACTACCCTGCTGACGAAATATCTCCTGATGATGGCGATATCTTGGCATGGGTAGGCAAGTTGGGTATAACCTAAGTATCTCCTCAGCTTATGTATTTACGTCAAGAACCTCATTCTGAGGACTACCGGATTACCGTGATCAGGTCTAGTGCGGTGACAAGTGGCGCATGTGGCGAGCATTCCTCTTGGAAAGACCTTACTGGACCTAAATTCCTACAGAGATTACAGTAAAACGTGACATATTCGATGCAGCCAACGTATTGCGTCGAAGATATACTTGTCCGGTTCCACACCCGTTCATCTAAAGTCCCCCAGGAATGTTCACAATTGGAGCCCAAAGCCATGCGTATCTTAGTCGCTGATGATGAGGAAACAGTCGTACAGTTACTAGAAGAACACTTTCGATCAGAAGGCTATGACACGATGCATGCATACACCGGGGAAGAAGCCCTACGGCTAGTAGAGAATTACACCTTTGACTTGGTGCTTTTAGACCTGAACTTCGGTAAAGGAATGGATGGTTATGAGGTAATTCGGCTGCTTCGACAGCAGGGCAATGACGTAGCAGTTATCATGATCAGCAGTAGATCAGCGGTTCCCAGTAAGGTAGTAGGCTTCGACTTGGGTGCTGATGACTACGTTGTTAAACCAATAGACCCGGATGAGTTGTCAGCCAGAGTCCGTAACATACTAAGGAGGAGACCTAGACTACGTGTAGAACTTATGGGTGAGCCCCCCAGATCAACGGACTATGCTCAAGAGCACGTTTCAAGATGGACAGAATCTCCACGTCTCCAGCATGCAATTGAAAACAAGTTTCCCCATATGATTTCTTATGCTCTGTACCAGTTGCGTAGTATTGATGATTGGCGGTCAGAGGTCAGTCAACTTGCAACGTTACTGGGAATAACCTTGCAATACCTGGCTACTGTTGTGCTATCTGAATATCTATCAGGTACAGCACGAGATATTTCATTGAACCATAGAATAGGTGAACAGCTTCGCAAGCCACTGAGTTATGGTGCATGGGCAGGTCTACTTCGAGACGTAGCAACATTCTTACACAAACAGCCACAGCAAGCCTTTATGGCACCTCTACTCAATTCGTACTTCCCGACTATCGGGATCTTACCTGGATCATCACTCAAGACTTTGATCGACAGTGTTGTGAATATGCGAAATACGCTCTTGAAGCGTACTGGCGGTGGACTAATTAGCTTCATTGAATACCAGCAATTTAAAGGTCGTTTACTTGAATTGCTACAGGTTCTTCAATTTGTAAAGGATTTCCCCTTAGTCTCTGCCAGGAGCACACAGATTAAGAACAACATCAAGACCCATCTATGCTATTCCCACATGGGATTTCACAAATCGTTTTTACCGACAACTATTACTAGCGACATTGATTTGGAACATGCTCGTGTGGGAATTATTAACCCACGCACGTCTGAAGTGCTTTACCTGTATCCCTTCTACGTTGTACGTAATTGCCCAGATTCCGATTGCGATTCTATACACCTATTCCAATTTGAAAGAATCGGTAACCGGGGCATTGAGTACATATCATCAGAAGGACATCAACTTCGTGATAAGGCAGCAGGCTCAGACTTAATGATGCTTCTAAATGTGAACAGGAGTATTCACTTACGCTATAAAGGAAAATACCTCTATCTAGAGCCTGATGCGTCCTGGGAGAAACTTCCTAGAGGGCACATAATTGATGGAAAGTATCGAGTTATAGAGCACCTCCGCCGAGGCGGCATGTCAGACGTATACAAAGTCCAAGTGATTGGCAGCTCTGAAACGTATGCTGTAAAATTGCTGCCGTTCCATTTGCTCAGTGATCACTCAGTCATGCAACGATTTCGGCAAGAAGCTATACATGCTCTGTCACTTGAGCATCCTAATATAGTTGGTGTAGTGGACTATGGAGAGGATCTAGTAGATCATTATTTGGTTATGGAGTTGGCCCCAGGCTGGAAACTAGAAGATAGCCGAACAGCCCTTGATGTAGGGGACCTAATTAAGCCTCTGAGCGCATCAGAAGTTCTGCTAATCTTGAAGCAAGTATGCGAAGGTCTCCATTACATTCACAAAGCGGGAATAATTCATCGGGATATTACCCCTCGTAACCTCCTACTCTTCGAGGGGAAGCACGTTAAGCTCGCAGATTTTGGCATAGCTCGTTCGCGTGAGGCTGTAACAATGACCATGACTGGACTTTCAATGGGTACTCCAGAATACATGTCTCCAGAACAAGCAGAAGGAACAAGACTCCTAAGTCCGGCCTCGGATATTTATTCTTTAGGTGTTGTTACGTACGAAATGCTAACAGGAATATCACCATTCAAGCGAATCGCACCATTGGCAACGATGCACGCTCATCTTTACGAAACGCCGCTGCCCCTAACAAATCACGTTCCCTCAATCTCGCCTACTCTGCAGCGTATTGTAATGAGGTGCTTGGATAGGAACCCCAAAAAAAGGTTTCCTTCTGCCCAAAAGTTATACGAGGCATTAAATGAGTATGAGAAAAAGCACACCTGAAATATAGTAATCGGGTGCCTATCCACCCAATTTGTAAGATACTTTAGAAGAGCCTGTGCTGATTGCCTATCAACTGGTATAGACACTATACAGTCCACCTTGGTGTCTACAGGAGCTACATCGCCTTCTGAGCTAGAGCCGCCTGCTCGTCCCTATTTGAAGGGCGGTAGGATATCTTCATCAGCAGGAACCACACACCCAACATCACAACCGCTAGAAGGACCACATAGGGCATCAGCGTCCACAGCCCCAGCCCCTCGGCCAGGTTGCCGGCCACCCAGGGGAAGAAGGCCGCACCGGCGCTGCCCGCGCTCGCCACGAAGCCTATGGCGCTGGGCAGCACGCGTGGCGCTACCATGCGCGACAGGACGGCTATCACAGTGGGGAAGATAGGGCCGAGGCTGAAGCCGGTGAGCCATAGACCTGCTGCTGCCGCGAGGGGCCAGGGTGGCAGCCACACCAGCAGCAACCCGGCCATGACCCCGCCCAGGCAAAGCTGGATGAGGTTGCGGTCTCCCAGCCGTTTTGCCAGCCTGCCGAGCACCAGCCTCCCCACCGTGAGGCCCATCCAGTAGCCGCTGACGAACCAGCTCGCGGGGGTGGGGTCCACCGCGCGGTCCTCGGTGAGCAGGCTGTAGCTCCAGTTGCCGAGGCTCACCTCGCCGCCCACGTACAGCAGCAGGAATATGGCGACAATCCACACCACCCGCAGCCGGAGAGTGGCCGCGAGCACGTTGCCTCCCGCGCCCGCGCCATCTTCGTGCCGCACCCTACCAATGCCTCGGAATGCGAACCACATACCGGCGAGGACCAACAAAGCCACGCTAGCCCACCACAGGTAGACCGCGTTCCAGCCAAGTCTCAGGTCGAGGAAGCCCTGAGCGACAACGGGGCCGATAAGCGCGCCCAGCCCGTAGCACGCGTGCAGGTTGTTGAGCACCGCGGTGTTATTGGGCAGGCCAGCGATGTAGGTGTTCAGCCCCGCGTCGAGCACGCCGAAGCCGAAGAAGAAGACGACGTAGAAGGCCAGCAGCAGGAAGAAGGGCAGCCCCAGCCCAATAGACACGGCCCCGGTGATGAAAGCGCCCACGCCCAGCGTTAGGAAGAGCCGGGTGCCCAGCCTCTCCACGAGCAGGCCGCTGGTGAAGGCCGCCGTGAGGTACCCCGACGTGCCGCACAGGAAGAGCAGCGACACGGTAGACTTGTCGATCTCGTAGAACCGCTGGATGCTGGGTAGCAGCACCCCAAGGCCCCCGTCGCTCGCGCCAATCAGCACAAACGCTACAAATGCCAACCCAACCCGCAGCCAGACTGCCCTATCAGCACCCATACACCTAGCATAACAGCCACACGCCCGCCCCGGCAACTTCGCTGATCCTCAACCGTGAGGAGACGGAAACGCCAAGACGCCAAGACGCCAAGAACGCGCCAAGAGAATAAAGGTTTTCACCGCAGAGACGCAGAGGACGCAGAGGTTACGCAGAGATAAATTGAAGGTGTTCTTTGTCATGCAGCATCGTACTGTATGATGCTGCCCTTCTTGCCCCTTCCCAACCCACCACAGTCTCAGCGTACCCTCTGTGTCTCTGCGTCTCTGCGGCGAATAATATTCCTTGACCTTGGCGCGTCCTTGGCGTCTTGGCGTCTTGGCGTTTCCGTCCAAGTAATAGCACACGAGGAGCCTGTTGGGATTACGGCACGACAGCGTCTGTGTGGGCGAGCATGTCGCGGAGGCGGTAGGCGTTGTAGAGGGCCTGGCATTCGGGGTCGTTGTTGAAGTAGATGTAGGTCTCGATGCCGTTGCGGGCGTCGTTGGCTATGCGGTCGGCCCAGTACTGGAGCTCGCCTTCGGTGAGGCCGATGCCCCACTGGCCGCCGTGCACGCGCAGGTAGCGGAACGGTCCCACGTCCGGCACGTCCATCGGCGTGTAGTAGCCGCCTATGGCCCGCACTAACGAGTAGCCTGCCTCACCCAGGATGTGGTAAATCTCCTGGCTGTACCATGAGTAGTCGCGGAACTCGAAGGCGGCCTTGTGTCCGGGTGGCAGGTGCGCGATGAAGTTGCGCAGGCGGTCGGGGTTGGCTTTCCACCGGGGCGGCATCTGGTAGAGGTACGGCCCCTTATTGTGGCCCAGGCCCTCGGCTGCTTCGAGCAGCGCGCGGACGGGTTCCTGCGGCTCGCCCAGACGCTTGATGTGGGTGAGGTAGCGGCTCGCTTTGGTAGCGAACTGGAAGCCCTCATGGAAGCCCGCCTGCTGAGACCACGACTCGAAGTTCTCGCGCGTTGGCAGCCGGTAGAAACTTCGGTTGATCTCCACCGTGGGGAAGACCGTAGCGTAGTGCCGCAGCCAATCGCGCTGCTTCATCTCCGGCGGATAGAAACAGCCGATCCAGTGCTTGTACACCCAGCCGGAGGTGCCGATCCAGATCATCGCTGCGCTCCTGAAACGTGAAACGTGAAACGTGAAACGTGAAACGTGATGCGGTTAGGGTTCTTAGCAGGTAATAGGCCAACCGTGTACCTTATGCCGCATCACGAGGGTTCTAATATCCTGGTTGGTCCGAGCGGCCACGTGCTCGTTATCGTTGACCACCTTGCATCTGACGGCGCTCTATACTACAATTCGGGGTTAGAAATTATTCCAGAGGACTTGCAAGCGATGCCTATTTACGAGTACAAGTGCGGCGGGTGCGACCGCAAGGTGAGCCTGTTCTTTACGAGCTACAGCGTGGCCGCGAGCCGGGCCGAGGCGGGGGAGAACCGTTGCCCTCGCTGTGGCAGCCCCGACCTGAAGCGTGTGATGTCCCGCGCCCGCACCGTGCGAGCGGGAGGCGGCGGTGAGTACGACACCGAGATGGGGGCCGACCTGGGCGCGAACAGCATGGGCGCTACGGACGACGACCTCATGGCGGGCATCGACCAGGACGACCCCCGCCAGGTGGCGCGTTGGGCGCGGCAGATGAAGGAGAGCCTGGGTGACGAGTTCGACATGGGCCCCGAGTTCGACCAGGCCCTCACCCGCATCGAAAAGGGCGAAGACCCGGAAAAGGTGATGGAAGACTACGACCCGGAGGCGTTCGCGGCAGGGGACGGTGACGATAGCCTGTTAGATGACGAGTGACGCGTAACGCGTAACACGTAACGCGTAAGGGTGCAACAAGCGACAAAGCGGCTCTCAGGGTATATAGTCCCTGGAGCCGCTTTACGTGTTACGTGTTACGTGTTACGTGTTACGTGTTACGTGTTACGTGTTACGTGTTACGTGTTACGTGTTACGTGTTACGTGTTACGTGTTACGTGTTACGTGTTACGTGT
>JALZHI010000177.1 GCA_030913985.1 Chloroflexota bacterium
GCTACTAATCGCGCAAAGATGCAGCTAAAGCAGTCCGCCGTAGGGCGGACTTCGCCTTGTGTAGCCCGCGAATTTATTCGCCGGGCGTCGTCCTTCGCACCCTGCCCCTAACACGCCCCCATCACCTGGCGTCGTCCTTCGTACGCTGCCTAACACACTCCCTTCACTTGGCGCCGTCCTTCACAGCTGCCCCTGACACACCCCTTCACCAAGCGTCGTCCTTCGCACACTGCCCCCAATACGCCCCCTTCGCCGGGCGTTCGCTGGCAGCGCCGTAGTTTTCCTTGCATCACAAGCATAGCACCTGATGGCCTTTAGTGTCACCATATCTTAGCCGCGGGTCGTACCTTCAAAATACATCTGCGGTAGCAGGAACGCGCCTCCCCTTTAGTGTATACTTTTAGTTCAAGCCTGTTAAGGTTAATGTCTAAGGAGCCTCGGTTTGCACGACCTGAAGTCGCTCATCCCATATCTCGCCCGCTACAGGGGTAAGATGATGTGGGGAGCCGTAGCTATCGTCTTCAGCACCTTCCTCGCTCTCGCGCAGCCTTTCCTCATAGGCAACGGCATCGACCGCTTGAGGCAGGGCAGGCCGCAAGAAGAGATATTCTGGATCGTGGGCATCATCCTGCTCCTCGCGGCTGTGCAGGGCGTGGTGGACTTCTTCGGGCGCTACCTCATCAACGAGGTGTCGCGCATCGTGGAGTACCAGCTTCGCAACGACCTCTTCTCCCACCTGCAACGGCAGCAAGCCAGCTTCTTCCAGGGCATGCACACCGGCGACATCATGGCCCGCGCCACCAACGACCTCACGGCGGTGCGCCAGTTCCTCGGCCCAGGACTCTCCAACAGCGTGCGCACCATCCTGATGTTCATTATGGCTTCCATATTGATGCTCACTATCAACTGGCAGCTAGCTCTCATCCTCATCTTCTTCATGCCGATGGTGAGCATCTCCTTCATGGTGATCGGGAGGCGCATGCACAAGCGGTTCGATGAGGTACAGGCCCAGTTCGGCGCGCTCTCCACCTACGCGCAGGAGAACTTCTCCGGTATAAGGGTCATCAAGGCCTACGCGCAGGAAGACTACGAGATCAAGCACTTCTCGGATGCGAGCCGCGACTACGTGCGGAAGAGCCTGGCATACCAGAAGCTGAACCAACTGCTCTGGCCGATGATGGCGCTCGTGCTGGGGCTGGCGGGGGCGGCGGTCCTGTGGGTGGGCGGCAACGAAGTAATGGAGGGTAGCCTGACGGTCGGCCAGTTCGTGCAGTTCCTGGGGTACCTCAGCATGTTGGCGTGGCCGATGATCGCGCTGGGCTGGGTGGTGTCGCTCTACCACCAGGGCGCGGCCTCTATGTCCCGCATCCGGGGGCTGATGAGCCAGCGGGAAAAGATTACCGACACCGAGGCCACCCGGCACGACATCAGGGCGATAAAGGGCGACATCGTGTTCGACAACGTGTCGCTGAGCTACGACAAAAGGCAGGTGCTCGACAGCGTGTCGTTCCACGCGCCGGAGGGTAGCACGCTGGCAATCGTGGGGCCTACCGGCGTGGGCAAGACCTCGATTGTGAATCTGATTACCCGCGTGCACGAGGCCCAGGAAGGGCGGGTGCTGATAGACAGCGTGGACGTGCGCGAGATACCGCTGGCTGTATTGCGGCGCAACATCGGCTACGTGCCGCAGGACACCTTCCTCTTCTCCACCTCCCTGAGCGAGAACGTGGCCTTCGGGGTGGACGAGCCGGACCCGGCGATGGTCGAGCAATCGGTGAGGGTGGCGCGCCTGAGCAACGACCTCGACCAGTTCCCCAACGGCATCGACACGGTGATAGGCGAACGCGGGGTGACCCTCTCAGGCGGCCAGAAGCAGCGCACGGCCCTTGCCCGCGCGGTAATGCGCGACCCCCGCATCCTGATACTGGACGACGCGCTCTCCAGCATCGACACGCACACCCAGTCGGAGATACTGGCGGGCCTGCGCGACGTGCTAAGGGGCCGCACCAGCATCATCATCTCCCAGCGCATCTCCACCGTGAAGGAGGCCGACCAGATACTGGTGCTGGAGGATGGCCGCATCGTGGAGCGCGGCACGCACACGGAGCTTGTGGCGCGGAGGGGCGTCTACGCCAAGATGTACAGGCGGGAGTTGCTTTCGGGCGAGTTGGGTGTGGACCCGCTGGCGTCGTGACGAGTGATAAATAACTCGTAACTCGTAACAACAGAAGGCACGTGCGGCACATTGTTGCTGATGCAGAACCCTATTCCCCCTGTCATCCTGAGCGTAGCGAAGGATCTCAAGAAGTTGGGGAGGGATGACGTTGAATTACCGGCAACAATGATGCAGACGTTGAACAAGCGCACAGGCGTAGCATCTGAGATCCTTCGCTACGCTCAGGATGACAGGGGCACTATTGGGTGCTGGGATGGCGGTGGGGAGACTAGCGCAGTAGCATTGTTTCTGAGGTGGGAGACGTAAATGGGCCGAGGCATGGTTCACGAAGACGAAATACTGGGCAAGGCATACGACGCACGGCTGATGCGGCGCATCCTGGTCTACCTGCGACCTTACAGGAAGCTGGTGGCGCTGGCGTTCGTGCTGATATTCGCCAACACGCTGGCGGTGCTTACCGGGCCGTTCCTGACGAAACTAGCTATCGATGAGGCAATAGCACCTAGAGACAACTCGGTGACACCCCCTGTGAACCTGCCGCCCCGGCCTGAGAACCTGCCGCCTATCCTGGCGGCCTTCCTCGGCGCGCTCGTGCTGGCCTTCATCTTCCGGTACGCGCAGAACTACATCATGCAGATGATCGGGCAGAACGTCATGTACGACCTGCGCAAGCAAATATTCTCGCACCTGCAATACCAGTCGCTCGGCTACTTCGACCGCAATCCCGTGGGCCGCCTCATCAGCCGTCTCACCAACGACGTGGACGCCCTCAATGAGTTCATAGGCTCCGGCCTGGTCACGGTGGCGGGCGACGTGGTGATATTGCTGGGCGTGGTCGTGGTGATGTTCCTGGTCAACTGGCAGCTTGCCCTGGTGAGCCTCGCGGTACTGCCCCTCATCCTGCTGGCGAGCTTTTTCTTCCAGAAGCTGATGCGCACCACCTACCGCCAGCAGCGCGTGCGGATAGCCCGCGTGAACGCCTTCCTCCAGGAGAACATCTCCGGCATGCTGGTGGTGCAGCTTTTCAACCGGGAGAAGAAGAAGTTCAACGAGTTCGACAAGCTGAACAAGGACTACCTCGACGCCAATATCGAGGCGTTGCGGGTCTTCTGCTACTTCTTCCCTGTGGTCAGCTTCCTGTCCGTCATAGCCACGGCGGGGCTGCTGGGTGTCGGGTCGGGCGGCGTGCTGTCGGGCGCTGTGCAGGTGGGTGTGCTCGTTATGATGTTCCAGTACACCGAGCAAGCGTTCCAACCCATCCGCGACCTCGCCGAGAAGTACAACATCATGCAGGGGGCTATGGCCTCCGCCGAGCGAGTGTTCATGCTGCTCGATGAAGAGGCAACCATAGTGGACCCGCCAAAGCCGCGCGAGTTGCGCAGGGTGGTGGGCGACATCGAGTTCCGCAACGTAGAGTTCGCCTACAACCCCGACGAGCCGGTGCTGAAGGGCATCAGCTTCCACATACCGGCGGGCACCAGCGTGGCCCTGGTGGGGGCGACCGGCGCGGGCAAGACAAGCATCATCTCGCTCCTGAGCCGCTTCTACGACGTGCAGGGCGGGCAAATCTTGCTGGACGGCGTGGACGTGCGCGACGTGAAGCAGCAGGACCTGCGGCGGCACATCGGTGTGGTGCTGCAAGACCCGGTGCTCTTCTCAGGCACCATAGCCCGCAACATCCGCCTGCTGGACGAGGACATCAGCGACGAGGAAGTGCGCCGCGCCGCCGCCTTCGTGAACGCCGCCACCTTCATCGAGCGCCTGCCGGAGCAGTACGACTACGAGGTGAAGGAGCGCGGGGCCAACCTGTCGGTGGGACAGCGGCAACTGCTCACCTTCGCCCGCGCCATCGCCTTCAACCCCTCGGTGCTGCTGGTGATGGACGAGGCGACCTCCAGCGTGGACACCGAGACGGAGGCGCTCATACAGGACGCGCTCTACAAGCTGATGCGGGGCCGCACCAGCATCATCATCGCCCACCGCCTCTCCACCATCAGGCACGTAGACCGCATCATCGTGCTGCACAAGGGCCGAGTGGTGGAGGACGGCACGCACGAGGAACTCATGGCGCGCAACGGCTACTATTACCGCCTATACCAGCTACAGTACCAGGAGCAGGAAGGCACAGCAGCAGAGGGCGTGGAGGTAGCGGGCGAGGGTTCGGCGGTAGCTTAGCGGTTAAGGCTGCGAGGGTTCAGCCCCAACATGGGGCATACCCTGGGGCAGTTGAGGATCGAACAGGATGGGTTGTCTGAACTCCTCGCCTTGAGCAGGACTTGCCAGCTTTGTAAGGCTTCCGTCCGCTGTGGACGCCGCCACTAGCGCTAATTCGCCGCTACTACCCATATTCGATAGAAGGAGCAGGTTCCCACCTGGTGTCCAGCGCAGGTCAGTATTTCGAGCCGCCTGGAAGTCAACCAACCGGCGCGATGTCTTTGTAGCACGGTTGGCGACAAAGATATCTGAAGTGGGCTCATACGAGATAGGGTCTCTGTCTTCGACCGCGGCGAAGGCTATTTGCGAGCTATCGGGAGACCAGACGGGTTCGCCAGCCAACTCCCCAGTGTATAGGAGGTCAGCGGTAGTACTGTCGAGGTCCCGCACCCATAGGCTGTCATGCTGAATATGAGCAGCTACCGGGTCGCGCTCGATGTGCATGTAGGCAGTGGATACCCCATCAGGCGAGGGGACATCCGAGAGCCCCTTGCCTGTGCCCGCCTTCCGTATCACTCCTGTGTGAACGTCTCGGGAGTACAATTCTCCGTTCACCACTACGAGCAGCGTCTTACGGTCGGGCAGGAGATCGATATCGCCAATGAAATCCCTGCCTGTGAGATTGGGGAAGTTCCGAGGCTCAAAAGTCACACCATCTCTTGTGGCAACGATCATCTGGTTACTGCCATTGACAACACCAAACCTATCGTTATCTAACCAGCCTAGAAGTCTCCTGTAACCGCCCGAGCTGCCAAGCAAACGGCCATACCGGAACTCAGCATAGAGATCGTAATCGGCGTAATCAGGTACGTGTTGAACTTCATTAGTAAGCAAGTCAACGACATAGATGTATTGGGGCCAGTCGCCCTCGCAGTAGCTACCGGTAATAGGATGCGCAACCGGGGTACCGTTCTGATATTCGACTATGCGCGTCGGCAAAGGATCGGGAGGAAAGCAACGCTCCACGGTGAGCAAAGCAAGCCACCTGCCGTCAGGAGATACTGCCATGCTAATGAGGTCGAGGGGTACATTCCAGCGCGCTACGGCCCTGGCGTTCGCAAGAGATTGAGAGGGGATGTCACTGTAAGTCCCAACCCACAGCATGAGGTAGTTGCGAGTAATCGCGCCCCAGGCGATATTGGGCTTGCTACCTGCAACAGGAGCCAGGCTGATCGCTGAAGGGGGCGGGGGAATGAGCGAAGGGGTAGAAGTGGGCTCAGTCGGAGTGGCGGTTAAGGTCGGGGGATAGTAAGTGCCCACCGGTTGAGGTAGCTGGGCGGAAATACCGGCACTGAAGGCCGGTTCCTGTGTGGTAGGTCTTGCAGCCAGAGAGATAGCCGTTGCGAGGAACAGCAAAGCAACGAGCGCGGCGAACAAGATACCTTTGCGAGGTCTGCTCACGGGATCGTCCTCCGGGCACTTGCTAAGTTTAAGCATCAGCCTTATTAAGACCATCATATACCACCGTACAATGCCAGGCAATAGCCAGGACGCGGAACGAGAGGAAAATATAAACTCAGGCAGGGTAGATAGACTACATGAACACAGCTAACACTCAACGCATTACCTACCGCGCAAGGCTCGGCGCCATGTCGCCGCGCTACAAGGCCTATGCGGCACTGGGCATAGGAGCGCTATGTATCGGCTTCTCGGCCATATTCACCAAGTGGGCGGCGACGCCGGGGTCGGTCTCGGCTTTCTACCGGGTGGCGATTGCCTCGGCGGTGCTGGCGGTCCCCTACGCGGTGAGCGAGACGAGGCGGCGGGGCACGGATAGATCCTCCTTCGGGCTGCCGCGCCTCGCGTTCGTGCTGACCGCGCTTGCCGGGCTGTTCTTCGCGCTCGACCTGGGCCTCTGGAACACCTCGCTGCTGTTCACCTCGGCGGCCAACGCCACGCTGCTGGGCAACACCTCCACCCTGTGGGTGGCGATAGGCGCGACGCTGCTGTTCAGGGAGGCGCTGAAACGCCGCTTCTGGGTCGGAATGGCTACCGCCGTAATAGGCGCTGCCATAATCGTGGGCCGCGACGTGTTCGAGCACCCGAACCTGGGACTGGGCGACCTGCTGGCGCTGTGCAGCAGTCTCTTCTATGCCGCCTATATGCTCCTGACGCAGCGCGCCCGCCGGTACATGGGCACGCTGTCGTTCATGTGGGTGGCCTCGGCGTCAGCCACGGTGCTGCTGCTGGCGTACGTGCTCGCCACCGGCGAACCGCTTACCGGGTACAGCCTCGAACAGTACCTGTCCCTGATCGCGCTTGGCGTTATCACCCATGTCGTCGGCTGGCTGGCGATCAACTACGCCCTGGGCCACCTGCCCGCCTCGCTGGTGTCGGTCACGCTGTTGTTGCAGCCCGCTATTACCGCGCTACTGGCCGTGCCCCTGCTCGGTGAAGGCTTGAGTCTCTACCAGGTTGGCGGCGGGCTGCTGGTGCTGCTGGGGATTTATATCGTTATCAGACGATAGACGATGGACGATGGACGATGGACGATGGATGTTCAGGCTCTGCTGATGTGAAAGATGGGACCGGGGGCTGATGCCTGGGTTTCCAGGCGGCCCTGCCCGAAGGGTTCACAATGACCAACAACAGCCACATGGTCCACTTTGAAACAGAGCGTGCTGTCTTCAACCTGCGCGCCGTCTGTGTGTTCGTGGATGGCGACCACGTGCTCATCCACCGCGCCGAGCCTGACGACTTCTGGACGCCACCCGGCGGGCGCGTCGAGCTTGGGGAGAGCACTCTCGAGGCCGCGGCCAGGGAGATGCGCGAGGAGTTGAAGGTAGATGTGGAGGTGGAACGGCTGCTATGGGTGGCTGAGTACTTCTTCGAGGCGCAGGGCCGCACCTTCCATGAAGTCACTTTCTACTACCGGGCGCACTTCCCGCCAGCCGCCAACATCACCCCCGACACGCCTCTCTTCTACGGTGACGACTTCGGTATGCCGCTTATTTTCCGGTGGGTGCGTATTGGCGAATTAGAGGAGTTGCGGTTCTACCCCACTTTCCTCAAGACTGCCCTCAAGGCCTTACCCGACACGCCGCAGCACGTCATCCTCCGCGAGGAAGACTGATCAAAGCGGGCCGCGCCGCAACAAGAATGCGACCTTGAAGCCAAACAGCCGTAATAGGCACACCAGCCCCACCCTGTCATTTCGAACGCAGTGAGAAATCTCGTCCTCCAGCACATGGCAACACCTTCCCTACAGCCACAACGTACCGTGTGAAAGAGGAACCATGTCGGTAAGGGACGAGATTTCTCACTGCGTTCGAAATGACAAGGCCCCTATGGTAGCCGTATTCGGCGCTGCCATTTACGATATGATTTCTAGCAACGTTGATGGGCGTGAGAAGCGTGTGCCGTTTTCAACTCTGCTCGCCTACGGTCCGTCCGGCCACTGCCCATGCTCTCCCTATGAGTTGAATGCTGCCGTCGTCGCTGACAGGCAGACGTTCTTGGATATAATCCCGTAGTTGCGCCCGGCGCGTCTCGTCCAGGGACATAGCGTAGGCGGGGGCCGGACCCTGACCGCCGAGGAACGGAGTCCAGTAGTCCTCGAAGTCGCGGAAGTGGGTGGGCGCATCGATGGCTTGCACGCGCACGTCCTGCAAGCCTGCCCCGGTGAAGAGCGTCATTAGCGGCCCCGGCTTGCAGATAGGAAAGCGCACTCCCTCATCCAGGTCCCTGGCGGCGGGGTCGAGCGCGGCGGCAGCGTCCCAGAAGTAACGCATTAGCTGCATCTCCCCTGCGTAGTCCCATACGTACGCAGCCACGGTGCCGCCGGGCCGGGTCACGCGCACCATCTCGGACATCGCCTGCTCAGGCACAGGAACGAAGTTGAGTACCAGGCCCGACACCACCGTGTCGTATGAGGCAGGTCCAGCAGGAAGGGACGTAGCATTGCCTGTGGTGAAAGTGGCGCGTGAGTCCTTTACGTGCTCGCGGGTGTATTCAATGTAGCCTTCCGAGGGGTCAACTCCCGTCACGCTCCGGGGTGCGGCATTGTCGAGTATTGCAGTGCTGAGCGCACCCGTACCGCACCCTACGTCGAGCCAGTCCAGGCCCTGGGGCAGAGCCAGCCACGCCAGGAACTCCCGCGCCACCAACCTGCTCCACCGTCCAACGTATGGCTCGTAAGCATCGCCGCTTGCCCAGATATTCTTCGTTCCGGTGTCGGGCATCGTTACCTCCCGGTGGATGGTCGCCAGTAGTTTGCTGCGAGTGATTGCCAATAATATAGCATGCTGCTGCCAGGTTCAATCTGATAGGCTGGTGGGTGGCGGTCGCGTGTGCGTTCATTTATAACCAACATGGTTATTTCGGCATCTATCAGTAGGAGTGTGCTTGTC
>JALZHI010000019.1 GCA_030913985.1 Chloroflexota bacterium
GCCGAGTTCCGAGTAGTTCTTCTTAACTCGGCACTCGGCACTCGGAACTCGGCACTTACTATGCCGCTGTGTCGCCCTTGAGCAGGTCGATCAGTTGCGAAGCCTCGGCCTTGGTCAGCTCGTGGGGGCGGACGCCGAAGATCTCCACCGAGCGGTCGTCCACCTGGCCCTCGGAGAGGCGCTTGCTGGCGCGGCCTATCGCATAGATCGCCTTGATTTGCTTCTCGGTGGCCGCGGAGCCACTCGGAGAAATCTCAGCGGAGGGCAGGCGGTCGAAGTCGTCGTCCTCCGCGGGCATGCGGCCCCCATCGTTCGAAGCTGCGGTCCTGAAGCCGCTGTTGATGAAACCGCCACCCTTGCTGCCACTGCTGTTACCGCTGCTACCATTGGTGCCGTTGCTCTTGGCGGCATAGCCGTTGTTGCGGCGGTCGGCCAGGTTCACGGGAGCGTCCACCACCTGATTGGTGCCGGGGCGGGCGTTGGCCGAGAAATCGAAGTCCTGGCAGAACTGCGTGCCGTAGCCGAGGGCTGCGAGCGCACGGCCCAGCGCCTTGGTCTCCGCTGCCTCGATGTAGTCGTGGAAGTCGCGCACCGTCTCGGAACCCCAGCCGGTCGCCTTGCCGCCACCGGGTATCTCCACCTCGGCGCGGAACAGGGCGAAGCCGCCTTCCTCGTTGTGCTGCACGATCTCGGTCGTCATACGGGCATCGGGGTGCTCGCTGCGCAGCCACAGGAGCCGCCACTTGACTTCCAGGTACTCCCGACCGTCGAAATTGCTGAGGTACTGGGCCGGGTCGAAGGGGGTGCGTGTGGTGGCCGTCTTGCCGCTCTTGCTCTTAGAACCGTTACCGGCATCAGAGCCTTCCGCCTGGTTGGGGGTGTCGGCAAGCAACGAAGCGGGCACAATGGCCGCCCCCGCAACCTCAGCCGGAACTTCCGCTAGAAACTCTTCTTGCTCAATCTTCTTAGCACTCACTACCGTTTCCTCCTAAGCTCTAAAACTCTTCATCCAAGCTCTCAACTCGATTATCAACTTCTGCGCGGGCGCTCTTCGGACCTCCTCAGCGATCAGGTCTTCGGTTTGCTCTGCAAGAGAATTATAGCAAATTTGTTCTAAAATGTCAATACTTCAGGCACGAAATAGGCAAATTTGTTCTACTCTGTGACACAAGCCTGAGTTTGCCGTCAGACGGCAAACTCAGGCTTGTGTCACAGTTCTCCACGATTAGTTTGGAAGGTGGCTCACCCTTGACATGGTTCTAGGTCGGTATGAGCTTATTCCATTCCTCAGTTACACTCTGACCTCCACAGCGACCGTGAAGGGCATCCCTGGTTCCTAGCTGTACTGGATACGTGGGTCGGCCACCGCGTACAGCACGTCTGCCAGTATGTTGGAGGTTATGATCAAGATGGTGACTATGGTGAGGAAGGTCATGGCGACAGGCAGGTCTACCACCGTTATCGCCGTGAAGAAGAGCTGTCCCATGCCGGGGTACGAGAATATCGTCTCGGTGGCAATAGCGCCCGACAAGAGAAATGGCAGCGACAATGTGACAATCGTGATAACCGGCAGCAGGGCGTTGCGCAGGGCGTGCCGCAGAATCACGGTGCGCTGGGACGCCCCCTTGGCCCAGGCAGTGCGCACGTAGTCCTGGCGCAGCACCTCGAGCATCGAACCGCGCACGAAGCGCGCGAACTGGGCGATGTTCACAAAGGCGAGCACAGTTACCGGCAGCACCAGGTGGTATATGCGATTCACCAGGTTGTTTTCCTGGTCTATGTCGTAGGCGAAGCCGGTCGGCAAGTATGGCATCCACTCCCAGCCGTTCTGGTTGAGTTGCTTGGCGATAACGCCCGCAAAAACGATCAGCATCAGTCCCAGCCAGAATGTGGGCATCGAGAGGCCGAAAAAGGAGAAGGTGGTCACCGTGTAATCGAGTTTGGAATATTGTTTGACCGCCGAGATGATGCCGACCGGCAGGGCGATCAGCAAGGATATGATCAAGGCGCTCACGGTGAGGGCCAGGGTGTTGCCCAGCCTGGCACTTACCAGGTCCACCGCCGGTGTGCCCCTGGCTAGTTGCAGCGAGTTGCCCAGGTCTCCGGTAAGCAGGCCCGAGCCTTTAATCTGAAAGCCCAGGATGTTCACATCCACGCCCTTCGGGATATACCGGCTGTCGTTGTTGCGGTCCAGCTCCTGAGTTTCAAGCGGATCGAACAACCAGCGCAGGTAGTTTACCGGGTAGGGCGAGTCGAGCTTGTAGGCTGCAAGTATCTGCTGGATGAGGCGCTCGTTTACCGGCTGGCCCCGTGCGCCCTGGGCGCGCAACTCATTTATCTGGTCCTGCGGCCCCCCGGGCGTGATCACGAATATGCTGTAGGTGAGAAACGTGGCAGCCAGCAGCACCAGTATGCCCTGGAACAGTCGCCGTATGACGTAGATTGCCATGTAGGTACCTCCTGTTGTGCATGGTGCTCTCTCCTACATGTGCAATAATTAAACTCCACATTCAACAACCTGGTTCACTATGTGCGGAAAGCGCGCGGTTCGACCGTAGCTTCGGGGGCTAGGCGCCGTTGCATGCGACAGGGGGCCGCACCCGGGCATGGCGGCCGGTTTTCACCTCTCTTGTGCGTGAGTTACAAGGTTTTCAGCATCTTTTTAGATGTAACAGGTCGCTGACGTGTACGTATGGAGCCTGGATTTGTCGGGCACAAGCCTACTGGGCCAAAGCCAGCAGAGGTAAAAACTAAACAGGTTGGTCGAAGGGATAAGTTATTTGCTCACGCGGTAAAACGGACAAACTTCAGACTACAGCCTGACAAACTCGGGTTTGTGTCACATAGTATGTGGTGTAACTAGGACAACGTTCTGGCGGCTCGGCGAGCCTGAGTTTCTTGGTAGAGGAAAAAAGTAGATAGCATAAGACTTACGTTGCTACTGACGATGGTGTGCAAATATAATACTCACAACTAAGAGCCCCTTCAATGTACGGAGTGCCAATGGACAAACAGACTCAAGTTTGGAACCATTATCTTACGCTACGTGATGAAATAATGCGTGCCGACTCGCTGAATTACCAGATAATCGGCATAGTCATTGCAGCCGTTGCGGCTATACTGAATGCTTCATTCAACTTTCAAGACGCTTTTGCCAGGCTTCTGGCGCTTCTGAGCGTATATGTGGTTACCGTTCCAGCATACAGCTTGCTGAGAGGCAATCGTCACCGTATATGGCGCATAAGTACATACATCAGTACATTCCTTGAGCCGGAGCTAGATCACGTTAAGTGGGAGAGCCGCCTGGACCAGCAAGCCGCGCTGGTAAGACTTAGTACGCAGAACAAAAAGAAGCCACGTTGGATACCACGTACCACCTTTATCACAGGCAATGAACTCATGATAATTATCTTGCTTAATACAATAGCGACCTCTGCCATGTTGTTCTTGGCGATCCCAGCAGTTGCGGCGCGCTACACACATGAGAATGTTGCGTTACTTACGAGTATCTTCAATTGGTCGGAGCAGGAATGGCGTGCAGTACTACTGCTCAGCCTTAGTGCTGCAGTGTTTATTTGGTATTTATTCTTGGCAATGCATATGCTCAGACAGGAGGCAAAATTGCGCCGAGGTAACTCTGTGGAGCAGGGTTTCTTGAGTACTTGGGGCCAAATAAAGTCCAAGCATGAAGAGGAGATGTTATTGAAGGCCGGAACAGGTCCTATCTTGGACGGGAGGCTCATTGAACCGCGGTCTAGTAAGAAGTAATTGGCTACAAAGGTCAAATTCTCAGCTACGGAAACCACCTCTCCAATAGGGGTGGCAGTTCATAGAGAGTAGTTATTATTCCATCGGGGATCACGGACCAGTTCCTCTTCTCTTCATGAACCGCTGCTTGCTCACTCACTCTAAGCACAGTACACATACCAACCTGATGCGCACCCAAGATATCCGTAAAAGGGTTGTCACCGACGAACACTACCTCTTCGGGACTTACATTTAGCCGCTCCAGCGCTGCTTTGAAGATAGCTGGATGGGGCTTAAGGTAACCTACATCAGCTGATGATACCCTGCACTCAGGAAAGAACTCTAATAGTTGAAACGCTTGAAGTTCTCTGTCTCGCATCCACATTGGCTCCGAAGCGTTTGACACGATACCCATCTTGACGTTGCATGACGTCAGTTTCTTCAGGACTGCACGTGCCTCCGGAAATGCCTCTTCTCCAGCCACTGGCTGCCAATCATAAGCGTGCAAGAGCGTGGTCTCGTCTATGAGATGTGCGGGCAGCTTAAGGGCATCCAGAGTTGTGGTCAGCAACTTTCCTACATGCGGGGCATGTAAAGTATGCATGGCGTCTGACCACATCTGTTCACGCAACTCAAATAACGTTCGAAAGAAAGTCCCGCGGTCTAGCATTGGACTACGTGTTTGCAACAAGCTGAATGCGTTCTCGAAGTGCGGATACGTATAATCCGGCCACTTCTGTATGCAGTTGCTCCAATCTATTAAGGTGTCGTCTAAATCGAATATGACAGCTTTGAGCATTTGATAGTTGCCATTTACCTGTTGGAAGAATATGCTGCTCTCAAATAATGTGCCCAATACCCCTGCCACTCCCCGTACCTACCCGCAAGCTCCTTTGCCTCACTCTCGCTCAACGTCTTGCCCACACCATACACCCGCGATATGGCAGCCAGGGTGTTCTTGTCCATCGGCACCTTCTCGGTCCGGCCTAGCCCCCGCAGCAAGATGAAGGTGGCCGACCACTCGCCCACGCCCTTGATGCCGCGCAGCCAGGCTTCTACCTCGGCGTAGGAGGCCGACAACAGGAACTCCTCATCTACCTGATCGAAGGCGCGAGCTAGAGCTTGCATATAATCGCCTTTCCGCTCGTTGTCTGCGATAGCTCCCAGGTCTGCGGGGTCGGCTACGGCTAGCTGTGTGGGTTCGGGGAAGGCCCAGTGGGTCGCGCCCTCTACCTCAATGCCGGTGCCGTAACGCTTCACCAGCACCGCCCGCATCTTGCGGGCTTCGGACATGGCGTTGCGCTGCGTCAGTACCGCCCAGCAGCCCGCCTCGAAGGGCGACAGGAACTTCACCTGGTGGTAGCCGTACAGGCGCTCCACTACCGGGGCGAAGAGTGGGTCGGCGCGGCCCATGCTGTAGAACGGCTCCACGTCGTCGTCCAGACTGAGGTAGAGGGTAACGCGGTCGAGCGCCCTGCGCTGTGTGGCCTCGTCCATCGCTTGCTCGGACAGCAGCCTGTAATGCAACTCCGGCTCTTCTACGCTGCCCGTGGAAGTAAGCTGAAAAGCCACGACCTGCCCGTCAATGGAGAGCGCCCTGGTGAAAGCCTCCGCCTCCGACCTGTGGCCCTTCTGGGTAGGCGCGAACCCGGCCAGGAACTCCCTCGATTTGTCGAAGTCGAACGGGGGGCGTGGCCTGATGTGTCCTTCGACGGTGTGCATTGCCAGGTGCTCTACCCCTCCGCTTCACTCGTAACAGGCGTGCCTACGGTAGCGTGCCGTACCGTTGCAGGTAGCGTTGCAGGCCCAATGCTCCCATTGCCACCTGCTCGGTGCCGTCCGGCCCCGTCACCAGTTCTAAGCGGGACCGCTCGAAGTACTGCACGCGGCGGACCGTGTCATCCAGCACGCTGTACTCTTCGTGCGGCTCGCTGACGGGGTAACCGAGGGCTGCTACCTCGCCATGCGCACGCCAGAACGATAGGAACGGGTCGGAGAGGTTGTGGCGCGTTTCGGGCACGTATGAAGCGCCTGGGGCGGGGTCCGCAGGGTCGAACGCCTCGTTGGTGGGCGTGGGGTAGAAGAGGCGGAAGTCGAGCCTGCCCAGCCTCACCCGCGCGCCGCTGCCGTCCAGGTCGGGGCTGATTTCGAGCACGGCGTTGCGGAAGTACTGCACGGTACGCCCGGCCTCGCTCAGTTCGTCCGTGACCGCCGGGCCAAGCCTGTCCAGCCCGCCGTTGTCGCGCCAGAAGTCGAGGAAGCCGCCGCGCACGCAGTGTCCCGTGTCCTGGAAGCACTGCTCCGCGCCCTGTAGCTTAGGTGCGGGCACGGGGGTGCGGAACACGGTGAAGCCGGGCGGGTTGCTGCCCACCGTCTCGACCTTGTAGGGCTGCGGGTTGTCGTCGTAAGGCCCCGCGCTGAAAGCGTACACGAAGCCGTCGGTGGAAGCCACGTAGAGCACCCCGCCCGCTATGGTAGGCGCGGCGTATATCACTCCCCCGGTCGCGTACTCCCAAAGCAGCCTGCCTGTGGCGGCGTCCAGCACCTCCACCGTATCTTCGGGAGCGGCCACCAGCAGGCCGTTTGCCCCCGACAGCGCCGCGAACACCGAACCCTGCGTGGGGTGCGACCACCTGACGCCGCCCGTGGAGGGGTCTAGCGCGTACACCATGCCGGGGAACTTCTGCGCCTGCCCGAGGGAGATGTAGCCGCTCGCCGCGTACACCGTGTCGTATGCGTAGGCGCTGGAGGAGATCATCGAGTCGCCGCACTGAGGGCAGGAACCGCCGTCGCCTATCTTCATGCTCCACGCCGGGGCTTTACGCATGTTGGCCGTGTCGAAGGCGTAATAGTAGCCGTTCTTCGCCATCGCGCCCACCATGAGCCTGCCGTCGCGGTGCTTGAAGAGGGTAGGGGTGGTGCCCCAGTCGCCGTCGAACACCTGCACCTCAATCGGTATCTGCCAGGCGTCCTCCACGGCCAGCGTCTGCGCGTTGAGGCGGGCCACGCTGTAGCTGTGCTGGATGTAGTAGTCGCCGGAGCCCGTGGTCACGTAGAAGTTGCCGGTGGCCTCGTCCACGGTGGGCGAGGTCCAGATGCCGCCCCCGCGCTGGTCCTTCGGCACGAAGCTCACCTGCTGCTCGACCGCGCCCGTGGCCCTGTTGAGGCCCCACATCTCGCCGTGGGCGAAGGGCCTGTCGCAGAAGGAGGCGATGCCGGTGTACACGCGGTTGCCATGCACGATGGGGGAGGCCCAGTTGTAGGCCCCTCCCGCTTCGCTGTTGTCGCCCGTCTTGAACTTCCATAGCTCCTCGCCCGTTTTCGGGTTCAGGGCGTAGAAGTACTCGTCGCCGCCACCTATGTAGAGGGCGTCGTCCGTAACGGCGGGGGCCGAACTGATACCGGCCATGTCGGGCACGCAGCGTTTGGAGGTGGTGCGGCCCAGGTCTTTTTTCCAGAGTTCCGAGCCATCCTCCGTGTTGAGGGCGTACAGGAAGCCGTTCCAGGAGCCGACGTACACGACGCCGCCTTTGACGATGGGCTGGGCCGCCAGCACGTTGCCCAGGTGCGCCTTCCAGAGCAGCTTGAGCTTCGAGGCGTTGTAGGAGGAGAGTCGCTTCTCGCCCGCGTTGAAGCCGCTACGCCCCCCGTCGTACATGTAGGCGGGCCACTCGTCCGCCACGACGGGAGGAGTTGGGCTGTTATTGGTAATTATGTTGCTCCACGCATAGGTGCCGCCCCACACTGCCCCGGCTACAAGGACCAGCACCAGCATTGTCACCAGTATTCTGCGTGTTATGATGCGCCTTCCATTATGCCTTCTCATTGAAAAACTCAATACCTCAATTCTTTCCAGTGGACCGTCCTGGCACGACAGGGTCTAACTTCTGTGCGCGAGCAGCACCCCGCGTCCTGCGCAGCAGCGCCCCTACTAGCGGCAGTAGCAACGTAACCAGCAGCGAGCCGAGTGTGATGCTCAGGCCTAGCTGGAAGGCCGCGGGTTGGTACTCGAAGCGTACCTTATGGTTGCCCGCGGGCACGTATACAGCCCTGAGGGCGTGATTGGCAGTATGGATGGTCGCCGGTTGGTCGTCTACATACGCACGCCAGCCGGGGAAATCCTGGTCGGCGAGCACCAACAACCCCGCGGCGGTGCTTCCGGTGCTAATTTGCACGTTCTCGGGTTCGTAACTGTCCAGGCTGACTGTGTCACCACCCGCAGGTGGCTCTGTGGGCAGCGGCATATTCGAGTCCAGCGCCTGGTTGAGCACGACCGCGCGCCCTGGATCGAAATCAGGGTCCTTCAGGCGGTCGAGCCTGGCCTGCCTGTCTTCGATCACTTCAACCCCGTGGACCAGCCACGCCCGTGAAAGCGCTCGCCGGTTCTCCAGCACTACTATTCTTTCCCCTTCTCCCCCGTCTCCCCCGTCTCCCCCGCCTCCGACACCTTGTACCGGCCGCAACCAGGGGTCGTCGGGACTGAGCAGGGATACTGTCGAGAAGGTGAGGTCTCCCTCGGCAGGTTGGCCGTTCATCATGCGCGAGCCTGCCGCGTAAGCGTCGTCGGGCGAGAAGTGCGCCGTGACAGCCTGCAACTCTGGGGCGTCAGGTGATTCCAGGTAGAAGTAGAAGGTGCGACCCATTGAGTCGGGGATAGGGGGGAAATCGAAGTCCCAGTATGCGTTGTCCTTCAATTGGCTGGTATCGACCTGTACGGTCGCCAGGTCCTGTGGCGCATCGGGTGAGTCCTTGAGGTGGAACACCAGTTGCCCAACGTTCTGCCGGGCGTAAGTAGCGCCGAATACACGCACCCGCATCAAGTTATTTCTCGTAGCTACGAAGGTCTGTCCTGGTTGCGCATCGCCGGTAATAGGTCCAACCACACCAGGCTCGCCCACCAGGAAGTCCGGTTGCTCTACGTCTATTATCGTGCTGCCAAGGGGGTCGTCGGGAGGGATGAGCACGTAACGCACGTCTAGATAGTTGATTATGGGCGAGTGAACGTTGTTGAGAGCCCTTGGCTCCGGCACGTTAACTTCACTATCAATCTGCTGACCAAGCTCTCGATACGAAAAGGGCATCATGACGTCGTAGCCGCGGAAGTCCGACAATCCGTATATCAGGTTGGTATTGGCGGGTATTATCCAGCTCTTGGCGATATACCTGGCAGGCTTCGGGGCGTTCTGCAAATATTCGATTTCAGGGGTAGTGGGAAAGTACCGGCTGGGCGGGATGGTGGGATTATGGCCGCTAATCGCGCTGATTAGGTCGAATACTAAGATCAAGGGCAGCAGCACGAGCACACCTCGCGTCTCACGAGGCCGGGTCCTCCAGAGGGCTGTTGCCGCTAGAATTACAGCTCCATAGACCAGCACCAACAGCCCCCCGCGGGTTAGCCCCTCACGCCAGGTCTGGAGCACGCCCGCATGGTCCGGCGGCACGGGAAAGGGGTTGCTTGCGTTGAGCCAGGGTACCACTACGCCTGCCAGGAGCAGCAAGACCATAGCTACTGCCAGGCACACAAAGACGCGCCACCGGCGACGCCTGGCGTGTTGCCAGATCCCCTCAGCGCCGAGGGCCGCAAGCAAAGCAAACGCGAATTGCACAACGAACACCATTCTCTGGCCTCGTGTTGCTCCCAGAAGCGGGATACGCGAAGCCAGGTCGTAGATGACGGGCCAATGGTACACGACGCCCATACTAAAGACGATGATTGCCAGCAAGAAAAGCGCGAGTGGTCTGCGCCTCATCCCACCGGCCAGCACCGCGAAAGGTGCCAATAACAGCGTCAGCACTCCACAATAGGTGTTACTCTCGTTGTAGTTAGAGAGCGGTCCCCACCAGGTCGAAGGTGCCACAGGGCTGCCGAACAACTTGGGGCTGAAGAGGGTCCAGGCATAGAACCACGGTACCGACTCGGGGGAGGCCGAGTTGCTACGCACCAGCTTGATCGTACTATGGTCCAGGTATTCCAGGAACGGCAGAATCTGGATGGCAGCAATCCCGGCACCCAGGGCATAACCTGCTCCCCACATTGCGAGCGACCCGGCGATTCGCCTGGCCGTAAAGCTACCTGACCTGAAAGCTTCAAAGACCGCGAATGGTCCTGTGACAAGGGCCAGGTGGAAGGCTGTTTCCATGTGCCCGGAAAACAAGCTCAGGGCCACTACAACTGCGAGGGCCGCTAACCTGCCGGGTGACGGCTGTGACATTAGCCGCCCGGTTGCCCACCAGACCCAGGGCAGCCAGAGAGCGGCATCCGCCACTGACAGCATCAGCCACACTGTCATGGTGGCTCCCAGCGCGTAGCTGACAGCCGCGATAATGGCGCCCAAGGGTCGCACCCGCAATACCTGGCGGGCCAACAGGTACATGCCCATAGCAGCTAACAACAGCTTCAGCCAGGCCCTCACCACCAGGGATTCCGGGCTGGACCAGAGATAGAAGAGCCAGTTTAGGGGGTTGAAAACGCCGGTCTGCGCGTTACCTATGAAGGGAGCGCCCAGCATGTTATCCGGGTTCCAGAGGGGTAGGGATCCCGCCTGGAGACGCTGGGCTGCGTAGACCCTCCAGGGCTCGAACTGCGTCACGCTGTCGGAGAGGATTAGATTGGTGACCCCACCCCAGCCTTCGGGGGGCTTGGCTATCCACGGGTGGCTCTGAATGAGCAAGTCGGCGGGGCTGAGATAACTACCCGAAAAGATGGCAGGGCTGAGGAAGAGTATGTTAACTCCCCCGAGGAAAAGGACCGCCAGTACCAGCTCGCGCAGGCTAACTCTGGTGTATCCGGTGGCGTGCCGGTCGAGCGCAGCTTCATCAACAGGCTCGTACGTCGTCTCGTCCGGCAAATAGGGCACGAAAGGCGCTCTTGCGCCGGGCCGGACGTCGGTCGCAGCACCTGTAGCCTTGTTCAGGCTATCTGCTGACGTTGAAATATGTGCTGCTTTAGCAACCTGCTCCTGGGGGCTCGTCTTCTCGTTGGAGGGTGTATGGCTTTGCAAGAGAAGTTATCCCTTACTGTAGAGAAGAGGCCGATCCCACCGGCCTCTTCTGCGTCTTCTATCACTGTCACACCGGGTTCTATCGCTAAAACTTGGGTCCCTAGTAATCCAGGTAGCCCTTTAGCTTGCTCGCGCCGTAGCGGGCGTAGCGCAGCTTGCGCAGGATGCGCGTCTCTATCTGGCGGATGCGCTCGCGGGTGATGTTGAACTCGCGGGCCACCTCTTCCAGCGTGCGGGGGCGGTCGTCGGCCAGGCCATAGCGCATCTCCAGTATCTTGCGCTCACGCTCGGTCAGCTTGCTCAGGATGTCTTCCACCTGCTCCTTGAGCATCTGGCGGGAGGCTTCTTCCTCCGGCGCGCCCGTGCTCTCGTCCTCGATGAAGTCTCCCAGGAAGCTGTCTTCCCCCTCTTCCATCGGCGCGTCGAGCGAGGCGGGGTGGCGGGCCATGTCGAGTATGCGGCGCACCCTCTCGGCGGGCATGCCTAGCTCCTTGCCTAGCTCCTCTTCGGTCGGCTCGCGCAGGAGTTGCTGCTGAAGCTCGTGGGCGGCGCGGCGCAGCTTGGTGACCATTTCGGTGACGTGCACCGGCAGGCGTATCGTGCGGCTCTGGTCGGAGATGGCGCGGGTGATGGCCTGGCGTATCCACCACGTAGCGTAGGTGGAGAACTTGAAGCCCTTGCGGTGGTCGAACTTGTCCGCCGCCTTCATCAGGCCGATGTTGCCTTCCTGCACCAGGTCGAGCAGCGACAGGCCGCGTCCAATATAGCGACGGGCGATGCTCACTACCAGCCGGAGGTTGGCCTGCACCAGTATCTGCTTGGCCTGGTCGCCCGAACGCTTTAGCGCCTCAAGCTCGCGCATGCGGCTCTCTATAATCGAGGAATCGAGGCTGCCGTCTGCGAGGCTCTCTTTGAGCATCTCCATCTCGACTATGGCGTTGCGGCCCTGGGTCATGCGCTCAGCCAGCGCACTTTCGTCGGGCGACTTGAGGAGGGCGGTGCGACCTATCTCGCGCAGGTAGATGCGCACCGAGTCGTCCACCGACACGCCTTCCATCGTGAGAGCGCGGTCTATGAATCGCTCTAGCTCCTCCGGCTTATCCGCCTCGACGGCGTCCACCTTCTCCAGCTCGTCTACGTCAGGCTCGCCTTCTTCCTCGAACTCGGTCTCGGCGGTAGTCTCGGTGATAGCTATCTCGTCAATTTCGACCTCAGCGACCAGGCCGTTGGAGTCTATGCTGGTGATGGAAGCGCTGGTGCGGGTTATGGCGCGCTTACCCTTGGCAGGCTCGCTCGCGCCGTCCCTCTCATCGAGGGCCAGCGTGTCAAAGGCCTCGTCCAATAGCTCTACAAGGCTCTCGCCGCGCGTCCCACCCGAACGGGACATCGTGTCGCCCAGGTCGAACCGCTCGGTCACGTCGAGATCGTCCATCGAGGAGATGTCGATCTTCTCCTTGGAAGATGCGAGGTTTTCTTCGTCGGAATCGAGATAGGCCACGTCTTCAACGATGATGAAAGGCGGCAGGTTGGCTGCCCCGGTCTTACGCTTGGCACGCGCGGACTTCTGAGGGGTCCCATTGGGGCTACCTTCACCGGCAGCGCCCTTGCGCTTGCCCTGGCCTTTTACCGGGTTGTCGTCCTGGTGCGAGGTGGCATCGGCCATCTGTAGTCTTTTCTCCACATTACGAATTACTAATTACGAATTACTAATTCGGAGTTACGAGTTACGAGTTACGGGTAGCGTCTGCTTCTCCACTAATTCGTAATTAGTAATTCGTAATTAGTAATTACTCAACGTCGATGCGTTTGCGGACTTTCGGACCTGAGTTGCCGGACACAGACTTGTTGAGGTGCCGCCACAGGCTGTAGCCCGCGAGCAACGCTTCGCGCGTGGCGTTTTGGAGGTGCCTGTTGGTCTCAGGGGGTAGAGCCTGGCGGAGTTGGTCGAGGAGGTCCTGCATCGTGAGCACGGCAGGCTCAGGCGAGGCAGGTCTAGTCTGCCGTGCCTCAGGTCGCGCGGGCCGGGTCCCTGGCGCTCCCGTGTCCTCCATATGTCTCCCTCTCCCC
Source organism: Chloroflexota bacterium (assembly GCA_030913985.1). Lineage (GTDB taxonomy): Bacteria > Chloroflexota > Chloroflexia > QHBQ01 > JADMIH01 > JADMIH01. Next base: position 12,816 of record JALZHI010000019.1, read on the forward strand.
TTTGTGAGGCCGTTGGCTTGTCGAAGGCCCCTCATGTAAATGCCGCCGCGTGGCCTTCAGTTACCGGCTCTACAGGTACCCAACTATACCACCGTCAATGTTTCATTGCAAGGAAAGCCGCTTGTCAAGTCAAGTACGCCTGTCCATTCTGTTGAAGCAACGGTACCCTGCTCCCCCTGTCATCCTGAGCGTAGCGAAGGATCAGTAGCCCGTTCTTGACTCTTTCTATTGCAGCGTCACTGTTCCCACTGCCTTTATCATCCTGAACGTTGAGGACTCTCGCCTACCCACCTGATCCTTCGCTACGCTCAGGATGACAAAAGGGGCTTTGGCTGCCAAGGTCCGGCAGTCAGGCTCGTGCGGTTGCGTTCTTAAGGTAGTAGTAAGGGTGGCAGAGGGTAATTGTGGTGTGTAGCGGGGCGCAAAATAGGTGCTTACGCCTTCGCGAAGTTGATACTTAGCTCGCCGTTGTCGAGCTTGGCACCGGCTACCTGCAAAGTAGCGAGGGCGCGGGGCAGGATCAGGTTGCGCTTGTAGTCGCCCACCTGCACCACAAGCTCGTCGCCCGTTTGCAGCAGGTCCACCTGCTCTTTGGTGGCGAAGGGCAGGGGCATCTTCAGCAGGAAGCCGGTACCGTGCGGCTCAATCGTCTGGATTTTGCCCTTGAAGAAGACGGTTGATGGGTCGGCGTCGTCAAATACCTCGTCGCCCATCTTGTCCAGCATGTCGAGGCCCACCACCTCGGTGTCGAAGAAGGGCACGTCGAAAATCGGGACGGGCGAGAAGCACTGCTCTATAAGCTCGTGGTTGCGCTTCTGTAGCTCGCGCCAGTTGTGCATGGCGGGGCTTTCCATCGAGGCGGGGAAGAGGCGGTTGCACACCACCATGTCGGTCGAGTAGCCGAACAGCGACAGGTAGGTGTAGACGCGCTGGGCCTCTTTGACGACCATCTTCTCGGCGTTGAGCACGATGCGCACCGAGGTCATTTGCTGGTCGGCCAGCAGGTTGTGGATGCGGTCCAGCTGCGTGAGGAGCACCTTGATCGACTCGAACACGTCGTCCTCGGGCATCGGCATGTCGGTAACGCGCTTGGCGATGGGCCTTATTATCTTGGCGGCCTGGCGCTGTATCGGGAATAGCTTGTCGAGCCACCACTTGGCGATTTCGGGGAACGACAGGAGGCGCAGGGTGTCGCCGGTGGGCGCGCAGTCCACCACGATGGCGTCGTACAGGCCGGAGTCGTAGTGCTTGACGATGCGCACCAACCCGGCGAGCTCCTCAGCTCCCGGCAGCACCGTCATCTCCTCGGCCACTACGTCTTCCATGCCACGCCAGGAAAGGAGGGTGCTCAAGTACTTCTGGAGGGTGACCCAGGACTTGTCTACCTCGTGCAGGACCGAGACTTCTTGCGCCCACAGGTTGGGCACGACTTCAACCGGCTCGTGCCCGAGAGGAACGTCCAACGAGTCCGCGAGGGAGTGGGCCGCGTCGGTGCTCATTACGAGCGTGCGGTGCCCCATCTTGGCGAGGCGCAGGGCCGTGGCCGCCGACACGCTTGTCTTGCCGACGCCACCTTTGCCCGTGTAGAGGATGATACGCATAACCGGCTCTTTTCCGCTCTTGGAGAAACACTACTCGCACCCCCCGCATAACGGGCCAGGGGTGACATTTATGTGCCCGGCAAGCCTGCTGCTCTTTGTAGCAGGCACCTACCGCAACCAGTAGTTAGTATAGTGAGGCGACAAATAAATGTCAAACACTTGAGTGTCTTCGGTTGTTGAAACGCCAAGACGCGGAGACGCCAAGAACGCGCCAAGTTAAGGATTGTCATTCAACAAAAAGGAGCAGGGTACGTGATGTCGTGCCCTGCTCCTCCCTGTGCTCTCTAAACCATAATCATCTTGGCGTGGTCCTTGGCGTCTTGGCGTCTTGGCGTTTCAACTCCTAGGGTGTGACTACCACCTTGCCTCGCATGTAGGGGTGGGGTTCGCAGTAGTATTCGTACTCGCCTGGGGCGTTGAAGGTGTAGGCCCACGTCTCGTGCTGCTGGATGGCAGGGCTGTCCAGGGGGCCGCTCGGCTCCAATGAGGTCACAGTGTGGTAGTCCAGGTCGAAGTTGGTCCAGCGTACGGTGGTACCTACTTCCACCGTCACCTCTTCCGGGATGTAGGCGAAGTTGCGGATATCGACGGCCCGCTCGCAGTTGGGATAGAAGGTGTTGCCCACTATCTTGGCTGCCTGTCCCCTCGTGACGAGGTTGCCGGGGCGGAAGTAGGACCTGTCCTGGTCGTCGCAGGGACCACTATTGGGGTCGGCGGTGCCGCAGGCGTAGCCACCCATCACTTGCCGGGCTGATAGCCTCTCTATGTAGATATAGAACGAACTTGGGGCGCTGCTCACCGGCACGTCGGCGTAGGTCTGGCCCGAGGCGTCCTCGTCGAACCCGGCGGCATTGGCTACGATCTTGGATAGCTGCCCCCTGGTGGCGTTGGCGTTGGGGCGGAAGTAGGGCCTGTTGCCCGCCTCGCATGGCTCACCCGGCCCGCCGCATGGATAGCCGCTCATGTGCCCCCTGTTCGACAGGCGGTTTATCCAGGGGTAGAAGGGGCTACCCGGCTCCACGTCCTCGTATACCTGCGTGCCTGGGTCGTCCGCGAAGCCCGCCGCCTCCGACACAATCTTCGATATCTGCCCGCGTGTGATATTGGCACCGGGCCTGTAGTACGGGTCGCGCGAAGTGCCGCATGGCTCCCCAGGCCCGCCGCAAGGGTAGCCTCCCACGATGCCCTGGCAGGCAAGACAGGTGATGTATGGGTAGAAGGTGCTGCCCGCCGGTACGTCCTGGAAGGTTATCTCGCAGTCCGAGGTGGTTGGTGTAGCAGTGGCCGGGACAGTGGCGCTGGGCATGGCAGTGCGAGTGCGCGTTGGGGTGGCGCCACCGGGTGTGTTGCTGGGGCCGGGGGTGTTGGTCGCCTGATTGGCGGTGCTCACTATCTTTACCAGGTTCCCAACGTTGCCAGCGCCTACGACTTTTTCCATGTAGTAGAGCGCCCCGTCAGGCCCACTCTCTATATCCATCGTACAGTTCACACCGGCAACGGTGCGGAAATCGGTAACTGCCGTGCGGTCGCCGTTCAAGTAAAAGTGGTAGAGGTAGCCGGTACCGTAGTTTGAGCCGGGGGCCTTAAGCGTGCACATGAAAAGGTGGTTCGTCCACTGAGATATCTGCGTGCCGCTGTAGACTTCCACGCCGGTGGGTGCGATGCAGCATGGTACCGGGTCGGGTGAACCTGCACCAAGGTACCAGAGTGGCCGTATGTCGTTGTAGTCGGGGTTCGGTTTCTGGTCGTCGCAGGGGTAACCGGCGCGCCAACCATAATTGAAGCCCTCTTCGATAAGGTTGAGTTCGTCGTCGCAATGGGGTCCGTTCTCGGTGGCGAAGATGCGCCCAGGTACTACGGGATCAAAGGTGAAGTCGAAGGAGTTGCGCAGGCCGTAGGCCCAAATAGCCTTGCCGTCATCAGTTCTGCTGCCGAAAGGGCCGTCATTCGGCACCGTGCCGTCCGAGTTAATGCGCAGTATCTTACCGTGCTTGAGGCTCAAATCCTGGGACTTTTGTGGCGTGCAGCCGTCATCGCCTACTGTGATATAGAGCTTACCATAAGGGCCGAAGTGGATGTTGCCGCCGTTGTGGTTTAGACACGCTGAGTCGTTGGATATTCTGTAGATTATCGTAGCTGAATTGGATACAGCTTGCCCTGTGTTCTCATCGAAGACGAAGCGGATGATGTGATGCTCTCTAGGGTTGCAGATCGCGAGTGGGCAAGACCTGAAAACGTAGATGTAGTTGTTGGTGTTGAAGTTAGGGTCTATAGCGATCCCCAGCAAACCTTGCTCGTTGGCACTGTCTACATCGAAGTGGATTACGATTGCCGCTTGCAAAGCCCCGTTAGCATACACTCGCACGTTGCCGCTGTTCTTCTCGGTGTAGAACAGCCGCCCGTCGGGGTCGAAGGCCATAGCTACGGGATCGTTCATGTTGGTCAGCAGCGTCTGGGTGACGACCCCTGGAGGCAGCGGTTCGCTTTGAGCGTCAGGGCTGAGCGGGCTGCCCGGTGCGGCCTGCGCTATATCGCCGCGTGCCACGAGCGCGACGACGGTTGCAATTAATGCCACGAGCAGACCCGCAATCATCAAAGGGCGGAATCGAGAACGTCCGGTTTCCATATTGGTATGTCCTTTCTATAAGGCGTGATGCACCCTGCCTGCATTTTACCAGAAGCTAACTCTTATGTTGCAAGAACGGTACCTATCTGTGCCGGGTTGTGCGTCCAGGGCGGCACAAAAAGAATATCCTGGCTCTATTCCTTACGTGGGAGGTTTCGTGGTGCGTGGAAAGGGGCAAGTTGGGCAGGGCGGGACGAGATTCTTCGCTGCGCTCAGAATGACCAAGGCCGGGGCTTGGTGCTGATGTCCGGCACTGTTAGTCCTGGGATAGCCTGCGGTCTAATTCCGATTACGTATTTCCGAGCGGAACGCCACCTCTATGGCATTTACGACCTTTAGCAAGGATGGCGGCTTCTGGTATAGTTTAGTTGCGGATAAGAGTCTCGTTCCTTCACGTGCAGCACGGCTTCGCATTACGGAAGGGAAGTTGGTCATGCCTGGTTTTCATTCCCGCCTGGGCCTCCTCTTATTGAGCGCCCTCGTCCTCTTTGTGTCTTTCTTGCCTGCCGCAGGCCCGTCGTATGCGGCCACCGTAGCGCAGAGCAAGCCCCTGCCGCCGGAGATTACCGCCAGGGCCGCGATTGTGGTGGAGTACCCATCAGGGCGCATTCTGTACCAGAAGGACGCTCGCACTCGCGTTGCGCCCGCCAGCACCACCAAGCTGCTGACCGCCATTATGGCCCTGGAGTACGGCAACCTGGACGAAGAGGTAGTGGTCGCTCCCACCGACCTGGTGCGAGGCAGCAAAATGGGCCTGCGCAGCGGCGAGCGACAGACGATGCGCAACCTGCTATACGGCCTGATGCTCCCCTCCGGCAACGACGCCGCGATGACGATTGCCCGCCACCTGGGCGAGCAGGCGGGTTCGTCGGCGGCAGGTAACGACCCCGTGAGCCGCTTCTCAAGCATGATGAACGCTCGCGCCGCCGAGCTTGGCTTGCGGGACACGCACTTTGTGAACCCTCACGGCCTCGATAAGAAGGACCACTATTCGTCAGCGTACGACCTGGCAAGCCTCACATGGTACGCTATGCACTACCCCCTGTTCAACCAGATCGTGCGCCAGCCCAACTACGACGCGCCCGGCCACCCGCTGAAGAACCTCAACAAGCTAATCGGCGAGTACCCCGGCGCTGACGGCGTGAAGACTGGCTATACCCGGCGGGCGGGCCTGTGCCTGGTCTCCTCGGCCACCCGCAACGGCAAGCGAGTCATAGCCGTGGTGCTGAACGCGCCGGAGTGGGTGGAAGATAGCACGGCCCTGCTGGATTACGGCTTTGCCTCGCTGGCTGTGCAACCCAAGCAGCCGGGCGCTCCAAAGCTGAACATCGCCAAGCGCCCGACCAGCACTACCTATGTGGCCGGGTGGGACTGATTTTCAACTGCGGTCGCTTTGTGGAGCGTTCTTGGAGACGAAACGGCAAAGACGCAAAGGACGCAAAGAACGCGCAAAGATTAGGATGGGTTGGGGTGTGTAGGGACACTATGCATCGCGTTCCCGTGTAGCCTTAATTCGCCGTTTGGTAGAACCAAGCCCCTTTCTGTCATCCTGAGCGTAGCGAAGGATCAGGTGGGTAGGCGAGAGTCCTCAACGTTGGGGATGATAAGGCCAGTGGGAACTTTGGTGCTGCAATAGGAAGAGTCAAGAGCGGGGAACTGATCCTTCGCTACGCTCAGGATGACAAAAGGGAGTATGGTCCCTCAATTCGGTACGAGACACACGTGCAAATGGTGGGGCTGTGTTCCTACCACCGATTGTAGATGCTGTCTTTTCATAATGTGTTTTACGTATTCTTCCCCGGACGGTCCTCTACAAGCTCCATATAGCAGCCTCCTCTATTGACAAGCGTCTGAGGCGTGGGCTAAAATCCGCTCCAGACCGCTACATGTGTGTCCCGGCCATGCCTTGTGCATACGCGACGTAGCTTATTGTCCCGTACCGGAGGAGACCGCTTTTTGTTATCAGCAACAGCCAGGCGGCTGTGTCTTGCCTTTTCCCTTTCTTCAGTGGCGATAGCGGCCTGTTTCGCGCCTACCCTGCCCGGCACATCCCGGCAGACCGCCCCTGAGTACCTGGCGACCGCCAACTCTCTCCCCGCACCTCCTGCGGCCTCTCGCCCCTCCAACGTGGCTGAAGCCGCGCCCGTGACCACCCGCTCCTATAACCTGGTCTACTTCAAGCAGACCGGGCACTACGTGCGCGATGCTTTCCTCAATTACTGGCTGATGAACGGAGGCACCGCGCTCTATGGCTACCCGGTCTCGGAGGAGAAGGAGTACGGTGGCAAGACGGTGCAGTACTTCGAGCGCGCCCGCTTCGAGTACAACGCTGCCAGCACCCGCCCCTGGAAAGTAGAACTGACACTGGCGGGTAGCGAACTGACGGCGGGCCGGGACTTCGCGAAAGCCCAGCCCAGGCAGGGCGCTACCTATTTCGAGCAGACGGGGCACAACCTCGGCGGAGCGTTCAAGCAATTCTGGGACGCGAGCGGCGGCATGGCTATCTTCGGCCTGCCAATCTCCGAGGAAATGGTGGAGAATGGCAAGACGGTGCAGTACTTCGAGCGGTCCCGCTTCGAGCTAGCCCAACAGGGCAGGGTGCAACTGGGTAAAGTGGGCATCGAGTTGCTAGAGAAGCACAAGGCAGCGGGGTTTGACCCAGAGTGGGCGAAGGCCCTGGCGCGGCCCGGCTTCGAGATGACCTTCCGGGGAGAGGCAAGCTGGTTCAAGGCCAACTGGGAGCGAGTGATTAGCCTGAACAAAAGCTGGGGCAACCTGCCCGAAGACTTTGTGGGAAGGGGCCTCTACGCCGCCGCACCCGCCGACCTGCACCTCTACGGCAGATGGGCCAGGGTCACGCGGGGCAACCGTTCGGTCTTCGTGCAATTCATCGACGTGATCAACTGGCCCGACATCCCCTACGTGCGCAACAAAGGCATCGTTATTGACCTGGGGGAGGAAGCCTATCGCGCCCTGGGCGTGCACACCGGGGGCCGCTACGAAGTCAGCTTCGACGTGCTCTGGCCCGACCAGCAACCCTAGAACAAGCCCTCAAAACAAAAACCCCGCTCAACTGGCGGGGTTTTGTTTTGTCCGAGCATTACCGGACCGCGCATCCTTCAAAGAAGGTGTTAGAGACGATCTTGGCGACCTGTCCCCGCGTGGCGTTGGAGCCGGGGCGGAAGTATGGCAGACTTTCAGGCCCGCAGGGTTCGCCGGGTCCGCCGCAGTCGTAGCCGCCCATGACCGCACGTGAAGCCAGCCTCTCTACCGGTAGGTAGAAGGTGTGTGTGGTTGGAACGTCCTCAAACGTCTGTACGGTGTGGGACTCGGTGTAGCCCGCCCCGTTGGAGACAATCTTGGCTATTTGCCCGCGAGTGGCGTTGTTATCGGGCCGGAAGTAGGGCAAGTTGCCTGCTCCGCATGGCTCGTCAGGGCCGCCGCATGCGTAACCACCCATGACGCCGAGCGCCGCCAGCCGGTTGACGTAGCTGTAGAAGGGCGCGCCCGGAGGTACGTCCTCGAATAGCTGTGCGCCCGGCGCGCCCGTCAGACCAACCGCATTGGCGACAATCTTGGCGATCTGCCCCCTGGTCACCAGGCTGCTCGGCCTGAAGTATGGGCTGTTCCGCCCATCGCACGGCTCGCCATGACCGCCGCAGCGATAGCCGGATAGGATACCTTTGCAGGCGAGGCAGAGGGCGAAGGGCTGGAAGGTGCTCCCATCCGGCAGGTCGGCAAATTGCAGGCTACAAGCTGTGGTTGTGGCTGTCCCTGTGGCTGTGGTCGCCTTAGTCGCAGTAGTTGTCGCCGTCTTGCCGGGCGCGGTAGGTGAGCTTTCCGGCTGCCTGGCCGTAGCGGTGGGGCTGGCAGTAGGTGCGTTGGTTGAATTAGGCGTTACGCTGGGGGTTGCCGTCGCCCGGGCTACGACGCACGGCCTGCTGAGACGTAGCGCCAGAGTCTTGTGGCTGCCCCTCTTATATTCTTCGCCTACCATCCAGATTTCGCCCGGCTTTCCTCGCGTAGCGTCTATCGCAAAGGGGAAATCAGTGTCGTAGTTCGGGGTCAGCCCTGAGACTATCTCTAGGGCGGCCCCGTTCCAGTGAAGTATGAATGCTTGTGAATCCCTGATCGAGTCTCCGCCGTTAGTGCTGCCCACCATCCATACATCGTCCGTGGCGACGGCTACCACGTCGAATAGCGGCGTGACGTCCGCGTATGGTAGCTTTGGCACCTGCACGCTGCTCCAAGTCAGCCCATCCCAGTGCATTACAAGTGGCTGCGCAGAGGGCCCAAAGTAAAGTCCAACCGCCCACACGTCGTCCGGTGAGAGCGCGTGTACGGCACGTAAAGTAGCGTCTGGAGCACTGAACCCCAGGTCGGCGGTAGGGTTAGCTACGCTCCAGCTATCGCCATCCCAGTGCGCTACCAGTGCTCCTGAATAGGCGGTATTGTCCAGGTCCTTGCCTCGCACGCTACCGACCGCCCATACGTCGTCTGTCGAACTGGCCGACAGCCCCACGAACCCGCTATTAGACACAGTGCCCGGCAGATCAGGCACGGCCACTTCACTCCAACCTCTACCATCCCAGTGGAGCAGCGCGGCCTTGTTGTTGCGCGTGCCCGCCGCCCACACGTCGTCGGGCGCTACCGCCTCTACAGTGAAGAACATGTCACCGATTGCCATGCCGGGGTATGACTGCTCGGTCCAGGTCTCACCGTCCCAGTGTACCAGCGGAGAGCCGGTGTTGCCGATGCGCCGTCCGCTCGCCCACACGTCGTCGGGCGCTACCACCTCTATGCCGTGAATCCAGGTATCCTGAGACTGTGAGGACTCATAAGCAACGTTCCATTGGCTGCCGTCGAAACGCTCCACAGCCAGGGTGCTCACGGCCCACACGTCATCGGAAGCATAGGGGTCCACATCGTAGAACGTGCCGTTTGCGGCCTGGTTCGAGCCAACTACACGCTGCATGCTGGGCGCGCAGGGGTCGGCTGTGGGAGTGCTGGTTGGGGTGGCGGTCTGCGTGGCGGTTCCCTCGGGAGTTCGAGTGGGTAAATTACAGGTATCCGTGGATGTACGCACGACCAGGGTTTCGTATTTGTATGGGTTCTGTGTCTTAGACCAGCCGCCACCCCATATTTCCCACGAGGATACGGAGGTCAGCGCCATGATGCCTTCAACCTTTTCCGGGGAGTTAGGGCCTTCCACCCTGGACCACGCGACGCCGTCCCAGTGCATAATGACAGGCCCTTCCGGCCCCCAATGTGAGCCGATCCCCGCGGCCCACACGTCGTTTGGTGACAGCGCCTCGACGTCATAGAGATACCCGGTCCGCTCGTCTTCCAGGTCGGTAGTGTTGTGCCAGCTCTGGCCGTCCCAGTGGATCGCCCATGCACGTGGCAGACCGTGGCTGGACAAGGGACTACGGTAGTACCCAACCGCCCAGGCGTCATCCGCGCTGAGGATGGAAATCCCGTCCAACAAGCTTCCTTCTGCTCCCACGTCCGGTACGGGTACCGACTTCCACTCGGTGCCGTCCCAGTGCATGGTGATAGCCTTTACGTCCGGGTAGGTGTTACCCACCGCCCAAACGTCATCTTGCGCCCTCACCGACACGGCCTTGAGCAACTTCCCTTCCGCGCCGGCCACGGGTACCAGCGTCCATTCGGTGCCGTCCCAGTGGAGAGAGATAGCGCGCACCCCGTTATTGTAGGAATGGCCCACTGCCCAGATATTATCTGCCGAACTGGCTGCGATATGCGTCAGGCTCGATGCAACGGAATCGGCGGGTAGCGGGACCTGGACTGTGTTCCACTCTGTACCGTCCCAATGGAGAAGCAGTGCCACACGCCTGGTGGAAGGAGAGCCGGAGGAACCGTAGTAGAGCGTGCCGGCAGCCCATACGTCATCCGGGGCGACAGCGGCTACGCTCTCTAGCTCGGCGGGTATGCCTTCCGCTAAGTCCTGGCCGGAGAAGCTCCACTGAGTACCGTCCCAGTGCTCGATAAGTAACTTTGGTCCGTTCGCGTCCGGGCCGGTGCCCACTGCCCATATGTCATCGCTCGATAGCGCGTCGATATCCGCCAGAACGCTAAAGGACTCACTCAGGTTGGGGCTGCTAACCTGCTGGAAGGTCAGCACGCACTGCGTAGCGGTGGCTGTAGCGGTAGCTGTGCTTGTAGCCGTGGCTGTCGCGGTGGACGTGGCGGTAGCATCGGAGCAAGGGTCGTGGTACCTCATCACCAGGCTGCCCTCTGTAGACCTGCCAACGGCCCAGACATCTCCGCTGGCAGGGTCCGCCGCTACGCCGTAAAGCTCTCCGTAGTCGCCATTAGCAGAGGGCGTGGTAACTACGCTCCACTCCAGGCCGTTCCAGTGCCAGATAAGTGGCTGCGAACCTATATAGTTACTCCTGTAGTAGCCTACTACCCATACATCATCCTCCGCGAGCGCCACCACGTCCCGCAACTCGCCTCCACGGTCCTCCGTAGCGGCATAAGTGGGAGGATTCAGTATGGTCCAGGTCTGGCCGTCCCAGCGCATGAGGAGAGGCAAAGACTTGTGGTCGTCGTTACCAACGTCATAATAGCCCACCGCCCATGCAGCCGTTTCGGACAGGGCACTCACGCCTCGTAGCACGTGATGGGCGCCGCTTGCCATACTTGGAGCCGGTACATTGCTCCACTGCGTGCCGTTCCACCGTTTGATTAGCGGGGTGTTACCCCAGGGGTCTACGCTGCCCACCGCCCACGCGTCACTTGCCGTCCGGGCATCTATAGCAGTCAGGCGCTCGTCGCCACCGTCGGCGCTTGGTGTTTCAGTCCAACTTTGACCGTCCCAATGAAGTATGTGGGAATGTTCCGCACTGCGGTCCCACCAGACACCCACCGACCAAACATCATCGCTCGCGACCCCGTCCGTTCCGTACAAGAAGCTGTTCTCAGGCCGGGGCAATTGTGCCGTGCTCCAATCGGTGCCGTCCCAATGCCTGGCTAGCGGCGTAGTTGTCCTGCTAAAATGGCCGCCAACGGCCCACACATCGTCGTCGGATATGGCAGCCACGGACCACAGAGATGTAGGTATTCCGCCTGTTATTGGTTGTCCTGAAAGGCTCCACTCGGAGCCGTTCCAACGCTCTACAATCGTTTCGTTCCCGTTCGGGTTTGAATTCGTCTCAGTACTGTAATCGACGCCCGCTGCCCAAGCTGCACCGCCCGACACAGCATCAACTCCAAATAGCACCGTATCGCCGGTAGACCCGCTTGGGCTGCTTACTCTCTGCCAGGTTGGCCCACAAGCTCCGTTCGATGTGCCCGGCTGGGTCTTTCCCGTCGTGGCGGGTGGGGCGGCAGCTTGAGCAAGCCCCGACCAGAGCGCAGTAATAAAGAGCAACAGGCTAAAGATGCCGGTTGCCAGGTAGGTTAAGTTCTTCTTGGACACGCGTATGCTCCCGGCAGCAGGTATAAACAATGGATGTACTGCCAGGTCAATGTTACCACTCCTGGGATCGTAAAACTAACATAACTCGTAGTACTTTGCGGCTAGAGAGGCAGGTATATTTGGTTCTCTTAAAGTGAAAGAGGGCCGCACGACAGCCCTCTCTACAGTCCTGGATTGTTATAGACGCCGACCCGCTATACTTCATAGCGCCTCAAGATGAGCACAGCATTATGCCCGCCGAAGCCCATGCTGTTGGACATGGCGTAGCGGATGTCCGCCTTCCTCGCCTCGTTGGGGACGTAGTCGAGGTCGCAGTCGGGGTCGGGCACTTCCTGGTTGATGGTGGGCGGGAGGATGCCCTCGTGCAGCGCCTTGATGCAGAAGATCGCCTCCATGCTGCCCGCCGCGCCGAGCATATGCCCGGTCATGCTCTTGGTAGACGATACCGGGACCTTGTAGGCGTGCTCGCCCATGGCGCCTTTGATAGCCAGCGTCTCGTACTTCTCGTTAAGTGGGGTGCCGGTGCCGTGGGCGTTGATGTAGCCAATGTCGGCGGGCTTCAGCCCCGCGCTCCTGAGGGCCATGCGCATGGCACGCGCCGCACCCTCGCCACCCTCGGCGGGCGCGGTGACGTGGCTGGCGTCTGAGGTCGAGCCGTAGCCCACCACCTCGGCAATGATGTTGGCACCCCGCCCCTTCGCGTATTCCAGGTCTTCCAGCAGGACGGCGGCAGCGCCCTCGGCCAGCACGAAGCCGTCGCGTAGCTTGTCGAACGGGCGTGAGGCCCCGGTGGGGTCGTCGTTGCGGGTGGAGAGCGCCCTCATCGCGCCAAAGGTGGCAATACCCACCGAGCACACTGTGGCCTCGGAGCCTCCCGCGAACATCGCTTTCGCCTGCCCGCGCTTGATAAGTTCGGCGGCCTCGCCTATTGCATGCGCGCCCGACGAGCAGGCCGACACGACGGCGAAGTTCGGACCTTTGAGGCCCATCTGGATGGAGACCTGACCGGCGGCGAGGTCGGTGAGCAGCATGGGGATGGTGAAGGGGCTGACGCGGTTGGGGCCTTTGTCGCGAATTGTGAGCACGGCGTCGGTGAGGGTCTCTATCCCGCCTATGCCGGAACCCATGAGCACGCCTATCTCTTCGGCGTTGTCGGGGGTGATCTCCAGCCCCGCCTGCGCCCCGGCTTGCTTGCAGACGGCAATGGCGTAGTGGATGAAGCGGTCCATGCGCCGCTGCTCCTTAGGGGGCACGTATTCGTCGGTGTTGAAGTCCCTGACCTCGGCCGCTATTTGCGTCTCGTACCCCGCGCTGTCGAAGCGCGTGATAGGGCCAACGCCGGAGCGCCCCTCGATGACGCCGCGCCAGGAGCTTTCCACGTCGTTGCCCAGGGGAGAGACCGCTCCCAGGCCCGTAATTACCACCCTCCGCCGCCCGTTTTCCATGCCGTAATTTCCTCCACTCTTTAGCGATAGGCTCTCTGCGATTATACCATAAGGCGTTGGGACGTTCCCTACACGTCCTAAGAAGCGGCAATCAGCGCAATCGCCGCCAGGGCCGCTATTATGCCAACCACTTGCAGGCGCGTTACCCGCTCCTTAAGGATGACCGCCGCGAGGAGGATGGTGCTCGCCGGATAGAGGGAGGAGATCACCGTCGCCACGTCGAGGCGGCCGACCTGCGCCGCGAGCACGAAGAAGGCGTTGCCAGCAGCGTCCATTGCACCGGTCAGCAGCACCAACGGGAAGGTGCGCCGTCGCGGAAACTCGCCCGCCCTGTGATTGAGCAGGACCAGCGCGGTCATCATGAGGAGGGAGGCGGCGCGGGCGGCTACCAGGGGCCAGAAGAGGGCGGTGGTGCCCGCCTGTTGCAGCAGGATGAGGAAGGCCCCGATAGCCAGGCCCGACAGCACGGCCAGTCCAATACCCTCTGGCTTGCCGAGCGGGCCGCTGGGCCTAGATAGCAGCCATACTCCCAATACCGCAATCACGAACCCGGCGAGTTGCAGTTCGCTGGGCGCACCCTCGGTGAAGGCGCTGAATATGACGGGTCCGACAGCGGCCAGCACCGCCGTAATCGGGGCCGCTATGCCCATTTGCCCCACGGCCAGTGCCCGGTAGAGCAGCAGCACGGCTATTCCACCGGCCAGGCCCGCCAGCGCGCCCCACATCAGGTCTATTTGCGGGGGCAGGGGTTCGCCCACCAGGAGGGCGAGGGCCAACAGCAGGAGCAAGCCCAAGCCCTGGGAGATTGCCACCACGATGTAGGGGTTGGCCCGCCGTGTCGCCAGTCCGCCGCTGAAGTCGCCCGCGCCCCACGTAAGCGCCGATGCCAGGCCATAAACGACGGCCAGCACCTCAGGCCCGAATGTCACACTAGTTCCTCCAGATTACTACTGGTAACATTATCCTGTAATTGCCGTAGTGGTGGCTAGCGGCCTGAGAACTATATCACTTCCGGTTATATCTTCAGGACATGCATCCCGTGTGACGGCATACAAGTGCTGGGATAATCTGCTAAAGGCTCCGACAAAAAGCTCTCGGACCACTTCCCGCCCCTTCAAGTTCCGTGATGCGCTCGCGATAGGCTCAAGGTGCTCCCATATCCTTCAATCCCACCCCCGCCGAGCACATAGGGCACTCCCCCGGCAGCCACACCTCATACGGCACCTGCGCCACATACTCCAACGCCAGCCCCCGCTCCCGGCAGAACTGCTCCGCATGGTAGCCCAGGATGAGCAGCGCGCCCATAGCTACCGGCCTGGCCCCGTTCGCCTCAAGCGCGGCTAGCGTACCCCGTACCGCCGAACCCGTGCTTATCGCGTCGTCAACCACGGCGACGGCTTTGCCCCGCACCATGCCGCCCACACCGGCTGGTATGCGGTACTCCACCGGGTAGAGGGTGTCGCGCACGGCAGGCACGAACCTCTGGGCGTAGTAGAACTCGATGTCGAGCAGGGAGGCTATAGCTTGGGCGAGAAACGCGCCGCCTATCATGGGGCCGCACACCGCCTCGATGTTGTGCCGCTTGAGCCGTTCCGCGAGACTCTCCACAAAGGGCTGGATGCGGCTTGGCATGACGAACAGGGGGTCGAGGTCGAGCCACAGCCCGCCGTGATAGCCCGACTCCAGGCGGAAATGTCCCTTGCGCGCGCTTAGAAGGTTGAGAAGTTCCTGCTCCATGCTGCCACCTTATTGTGACTGAATTGCTGTGAGCAGATGTTACCACACCGGGCCTGGTTACGTAATGCCTGGCCTACCTGGCCGCGTACTGCATCCCTCCAATACACTTCACCAGCCCCTTTAGCTCCATCATGGTGAGCACAGCGCTGACCGTGGAGGCGGGCAGGCTGGTGAGGTTGGTCAGCTCGTCTATGTGGCGGGTGTTGTCTTGCAGGTGCTCTAGCAACATGCGCTCGGTGGGGTCGGCGGGCAGGGCGCGCACCGCTTCTACGTGCTCGGTGACCATGTTCAGGTCCAATTCTTCCAGTATGTCGGCGGCGCAGGTGACGCACTTTGCGCCCTTCTTGATGAGGTTGTTGGTGCCTTCGCTAAACCTGCTCGTGACGGGGCCTGGCACCGCGAAAACGTCGCGACCCTGGTCCAGCGCGAACTCCACCGTTATAAGCGCCCCGCTCTTCTCGGCGGCCTCTACCACCAGCACGCCCAACGACAGGCCGCTGATGATCCGGTTGCGCGGCGGGAAATAGACAGGCTCAGGCCGCGTGCCCAGCGGGTACTCGGTGATTATGGCCCCTAGCCCCTCGTCCACCATCTGCCTCGCCAGGTTGCGGTTCTCAGGCGGGTAAATCACGTCCAGCCCCGAGCCGAGCACCGCCAGCGTCCTGCCGCCCGCCTCCAATGCCGCCTTGTGGGCCACGGTGTCTATGCCTCGCGCCATGCCCGACACCACGGTCACTCCCGCCTGCACCAGACCAGCCACTATTCGCTCGGTAGCCTCCTTGCCGTAGTGCGTGGCCCGCCGGGTGCCCACTATGCCAACCGCCCAGGCGTCCTGCGGGGTTATCTCACCCAGCACGTAGAGCACCGGGGGTGCGCCCGCGACCTCCTTGAGGCGCTGGGGGTACTCCTCGTCCTCCCACGACACGGCCCGCCCGCCGAGCTTCTCAAGCTGCTCCAGGTCGGCTTCTACGTTGGCCGTGCGGCGGGTCTCCACCAGGGACATGGCTGATTTGGTGTCAAGCCCGGCGGCAAGCAGGTCGCCCAACGTGGCGCGCCAGGCCGTTTCGAGGCTGCCGAAGTGGTCCAGCAACCGCCTCACCCTGGCCGCGCCCACTCCGGGCACTTTGCTCAGGGCTATGTAGTAGGGTGTTTGTGGGTGCATATGGGTCCGTGCGGAAAAGTGGTCTACTGGTTGTTCCAGCCGCAACGGCCTTTTTCGACAGCAATTTGCGTAGATTTACAAGCAGAAAGGTGGGTCCGCACACCCACCTTTCCATTGATTGTATTTGACTGCTGTTCTTACTATGTTGCCCTGTGCTAGTGCTGCTTGGGTGGCCTGTGACCGACCATGAGATTCGCGGCCAGTAACAGTACCATTGCCAGGAGGAGGACCAGAAGTCCGTATTCTAACCACGAGTGCGACGCTTCTGCGGTCTGGTTCGCGCCCTCCGCCTGTGACGGTAACGCGTTGGCTGCGGGTGGCGCTGGAGCCGTATCCTGGGACGCTTCGGCCAGCAACTGCCGGTCGTATGTGGTGGTCTTGCCGTCGCTGTGCGTGTCGCTGGCGAGCGCCAGTGAAAGGGCATTCACTTCGGGGTTACCCTGGGACGCGGCGGGCATCGCATGGGTGGAGAGCACGCACACCAGTATGGCGGCGATTGCTAGAATGTTGCGGACGCTCACGGAGGTCTCCTATCCCTTGTTCTTTGGACGATTGAGGGGCTGCCATATGGCAGCCCCTCGCGTGATGCGTCTCTTTATGGGGCGGTGGTGACGCAGGTGGTGACGGTGCCCTTGTCTTGCAGGTCCTGGCGTAAGCGCCCGCCGGTACGCTCAGGGTGAGAGTGGTAGCGAACGGCCCCGCAGACGCCTCCCTTCTCGCACTGTACTGTTTACTGCGAGCCGTGCCACTTATGGGGTGTTGCTTACGGTCAGATTATAGGGGATGCCAGGCGCGTGGATAAGATGCTTTGGTCCCTATAGCGGCAGTGCCGGTTCCCAGGTCGCGCGCTCTGCGGTCCCCCCGTGGCGTACCGGGTGGCCCCTGTGGACAAGGACCAGACGACCGTTATTGCGCCTGGAAATAGGAAATCGCCTGCCAGAGGAGCACAAGTACGGAGAAGATGAAGAGGGCCATCCAGATGTTGTTGCCCAGGTTCCCTATGCTGCGGCCCGGCCTCATCCTCCAGCCCACCAACAAAGCCCCTCCGACAAGCGCGAGGATCACCAGCGGCGGTATCCGCCCTAGCATGTCCATCCACCCCAGCCGCTCGCCAAACAACAGCCCCACCACGGCCACCACGAACACCAGCAGGCCGGCAACGGGAATAAGTAGCTCTTTTGAGAACATAGAACACCTTCGGGATTTGGAATTTGGAATTGCGAATTTCGAATTTACGAGTTACGAGTTACGAGTTACGAGTTACGAGTTACGAGTTACAAGCTATCGTCTATCGTCCATCGTCCATCGTCCACTACATACATTACGCACTTACCCCGGCCAATGTTCCAGCACCCAGACTATCGCGGGGGCTACGGCGAGGGCGGGCAGGTAGTTGGCTAGCTTTAGCTCCTTGATGTTGAGCAGGCGCAGGCCCACGCCCAGGATGATGAGGCCCCCGGCGGCGGTCATTTCGATGATGTAGGGGTTGTCGCGACTCGGCACGCCGCTCATGGCGAGCCATGCGATAAGGCTGAGGGCACCCTGGTATACCAGCACCGTCACCGACGACACCAGCACGCCCCAGCCCAGGCTTGCCGCGAACGCGAAGGCCGCGAAGCCGTCCAGCATCGACTTGATCGCCAGGAAGGTGATGTCGCCGCTGATGCCGTTCTGTATCGAGCCGAGTATGGTGAGTGGCCCCACGCAGAAGATGAGGCTGCTGGTGACGAACGCCTCGCTGAAGGTGGCCGAGCCTTTGCGGTCGCTGTTGCCCGCCAGCCGCTTTTGCAGGTAAGTGCCCAGGTTGTCCAGGTGGTAGTCCAGGCGCAGCCACTCGCCTATGAGTCCGCCTATGAGTATGCCGCCCAGCAGCACGAGGATGTTGCCCGTGGTGAGGGCGTTTTGCATGCCTATGAGCAGGGTAGCGAGGCCCAGGCCGTTGAAGATGATGCCCTGGAAGCGTTCGGGCAGCCTCCCGCCAAGGAGCAGGCCCAGCGTCCCGCCCACGAGGACGGTTAGCACGTTGAGCAGTGTGCCGGATACAGGCATGTGGACCTCTCTGAAACGTGAAACGTGAAACGTGATGCGGTTAATGTCTAGCCAGTTGCCGTGATATTGTAATGCAGGTGCAGGGCGTCGTTGTACTTGACTAGTTGCCAGTGCGGCGCGCCGTCCCGCTCGAAGTGCTGCCAGTGTGTTATGGCCGTGTTGTCTGTGTCCAGGGTGAAACTGGGGCGGTAGAACGTGCCCAGACCGAGCAGGCCGATGAGCGAGCCGTCTACCACGCCGCCGTGGCAGACCAGCACCACCGTCTTGCCTTCATGCTCGTGCGCGATGCGGTGTAGAGTCGTGGCAACCCGCAGCATGAACTGGCCCCAGTTCTCCCCGGTTGGGGTGATCGCCCGGAACGGCGCCCGCACCGGGTCCATTCTGCCGTGCTTCTCCACGTATTCGTCCCAGTACATGCCGCCGTTGTCGCCGGGTCGCATCTCCTGGAGGTCGTCGTCCGGCACCACGGGCAGCCCGAGGGCGGGAGCGATTATCTCCGCTGTCTGCCTGGCCCTGGGAAAGGTGCTGGCTAGAAGCACGTCAGCCTGTATCTCTCCCGTGGCAGCCAGCCGGTCGCGCAGTCGCTCGGCCTGCCTCACGCCCTCCGGGGTCAGCCGGTCCTCCGCCATAATATCGCGGATATGATAGCTGTGCGCCAGTACGCTTTCGCCGTGACGTACGAGGTAAAGATTAGTCAAACGCTCCGGCATACGCTCATCCCCTCTTGAGCCTCGACCTGATCCTGCCTGCTACCATCTCGGCTTCAGGCATACGCATCAGCCAGATTAGCGCGACATACACGGCTCCGCCTACGGCAGCCGGGACGCCCAACGTGACAATCTCCTCCGGGAGGGAGGGCGCGTAGTCGGGGCCGGGGGGTGTGGGGTGCAACAGCCTGTCTATGCCCCACCAGACACCCCAGCTTACCACAGCCATTACCACCGACGCGCCGAACGCTCTCACGGTCACCTGGACAAGGCCCTGGCCGCCGAAGCCGCCTTCCGAACGCAAGACCCTCCACAGCAGTATGCCCGTGACGATGGCGTGGAAGGTAAGCTGGGCGGAGTTCGCCAGCACCAGGCCGGTCATGCCCATCGTGTCTACCGTGCTGAAGGCCACCGCCAGGTAGACCCCCGCTGCCGCTATGCCTATGATGACGGGGGTGAGGGTGTTTTTGCGGGCGTAGAAGGCCATGATGAGCACCTGGTCTATCGCGCTGAACGGCAGGCCCGGTATGTAAAAGAGCAGCGCCAGCACCACCAGCGCCTGGTCCTCGGCGGTGAACTGGCCGTGGCGGAAGATGAGGCTCACCAGGGGCGTGGAGAGGGCCAGCAGCCCGGCGGCGGCGGGGAGCACCAGCAGAGTCACCATGCGCAGCCCCGCCGCCAGCGTGCGCCTGTACGCCATGCTGTCGCCGTTGCTGAAGTGCTGCGATAACGATGGCAGGGAGGCCAGCGAGATGCCCGCCGCCACTATGCCTAGCGCCAGTTGCACCAGCGTGGTAGCGTAGCGCATGGCGCTGATAGCACCCTCACCGACCTGCGAGGCAAGGTTGCGGTCTATCACCAGGGCGGTGGCGCTTACTACCATGCTCACGCCGACGGGGGCGTACAGCTTGAATATCTTGCGGACGGCGGGGTGACTGAGGTCGAAGGAGGGGCGGATTGGGAGGTCGCGCAGGCCCGGCACCTGGAGGGCCAGCATGGCGAGCGAGCCTACCACGAGGCCAATCGCCAGGCTCGACACGCCCATGCTGAACAGCGAAAAGGCGCAGAAGATAATCGCGGCGTTGAACAGCGCCGAGGTGAACGCGGGCCAGATGAAGCGGTTGAGCGAGTAGTGCACCGCCATGACCACGCCCGACAGCCCCATGAATATCACGCCGGGCAGCACGACCTGGGTCATGTTGAGGGCCAGCGACTGTGTACGGGGGTCGGCCCCTTGCGACATGAAGCCCACCAGTGGCACCGCGAACAGTTCTAGCACGGCCACTGCCAGGATGAGGAAGACGGTCGAGATGGTGAGCACCGTGCCCACTATCTTGCCGAACTCTTCCCGCTTCTCTTCTTTGCCCGCGTACTCGCTGAACACCGGCACCAGGGCCGCGCTCACCGTGCCCGAGATGAGCAGGTCGAACACAATCGTGGCGACGTGGTTGGCGACCGTAAAGGCGTCCACCTCGGCCCCCGCGCCGAAGAGGAAGGCGATGGCGCTCTCACGCCCCACACCCAGCACGCGGCTCAAGATCGTCCCGGCCATGAGGATGAGGGCGGCCCCCGCTATGCGCCCGCTGGCCGAAGCCCTACGTTCCTGCTCGCGCGCCGCCGACGCGCCTCCGGCCTCCAGCATAAGCTCCGCCGCGCCGGCTTCGGGGTCCTGTAGGGTTACGTCGGTGTTGGGAAGCATAGTTCTGAAACGTGAAACGTGAAACGTGATGGGGTTTGCTATTCTTGGTTCGTGAATGCCGGCCTGTTGAACTTGCGGGACCAAGCATCCCTCTGTCATCCTGAGCGCAGCGAAGGATCTCAAATGCTCCTTTTGCCTTTCTGCTGCACCACGAGCACTATGCCTCTTAACGTTCAGCAGCATCCCTACCCATCTTCTTGAGATCCTTCGCTACGCTCAGGATGACAAGGGGAACGGAGTCCTGTAGTACAAACCATATCTCATTCACGTACCAAATACATGAGCCGCATCACGTTTCACGTTTCACTCCCCCTCCTCCTGATTAGCTCGCTCGCGCTGTGGCCCTCTACGAAGGGGATGATGCGCACTTCGCCGCCGTAGCGTTCGACGGCTGGGGCTTCGGGGAGGGGTTTGCTGCCAGGTGCGTAGTCGCCGCCCTTGGCGTAGATGTCGGGGTGGAGGGCTTCAACGAGGTGGGTGGCGGTCGGCTCGTCGAAGATGGTGGTGTAGTCCACGCAGCGGAGGGCGGCCACTATCTCGGCGCGCTCGTCCTGGGGCACCACCGGCCGGCCCGGTCCCTTGTATCCCCGCACCGATTCGTCGGAGTTGATGCCGACTACCAGCACGTCGCCTAGTTCTCTCGCGGCCTGCAAATAGCGGACGTGGCCGACGTGTAGCAGGTCGAAGGTGCCGTTGGTAAGCACCAGCCGTCTGCCTTCCGCCCGCCACTCTTCGCGGAGTGCAATCAGTTCCCCCAGGCTAACCACCCTGCGGGTAGCGTCAGGCGTCATATCCACCGAGTCCTGGAAAAGCATAGCCTGTTTACCGCTCGGCCAGGACCATGACGCGCTCTTCTTCGATCCGGTCGAGGTCTAACCTGCCGAGGCGGCGCTGCATCATACTGAGGCCGATGAGGCCGATACCGACCCCGAACCAGAGGGTAGCGAAGCGAATCAGCAGCGTGGCGGCGACGGCGGTGTCCTGGGGCATCGGCACCTGCAAATAGGCAGGGACGAGGAATATCAGCATGCCTGCGATGCTGGCGTCCGCCGTGCCCAGGCCGCCGGGGAGGAGCGTAACCGAGCCGATGAGGGTGGAGGCCGCCAGGATGAACGAGCAGATAATGACCAGCAGCCACGAGAAAGGCACTCCCAGCCCCGTCATCACCAGCACGAAGGCCAGCACCTCGCCCGACCAGGACACCACGCCGATAACCAGGCCGAAGAGCAGGTTGGGCAGGCGGAACAGTTCGTAGGAGCTATCGTAGAAGACGCGCAGGTGGTGCACCGTCTTGGAAATGAGGGGCAGCCTCTCGCCCCAGAGCAGCAGGCGGTCGGCCACGGAGCGGTTCGTGAAGACGACCAGGAAGACCACCGCCGCGATGCCGATGCCAATCAGGAGGATGCGTCCGTAGTCGAACAGCACCAGGCCGGCGGCGGCGAGTACCATCATCGCCAGCCCGTCGGTGACGCGCTCGGCCATGACCACCGGGGCCGACACTGCGATGGGTGTGCCGCGTATCTGTTTGAGCAGGTACGATTTGAGCAATTCGCCCACCTTGCCGGGCGTCATCGCCATTGCGAAGCCACTGAGGAAGATGAGCAGGGAGTCTTTCTTGGAGACGCCGGTAGCGCCCACGAGCCGGATGTACACGTCCCACTTGTAGAAGCGCAGGCCGTAGTTGAACAGGGTGAAGCCGAGGATGGGCACCAGGAGCCACCAGTTGAAGTCGCGCAGCACGACCAGCATCTTGCTGAAGTCGGCATATATGGACAGCGCGGCGACCACCACGAGGCCGAGCACGAGGCCCAGTATCAATTTACCCCGCAGGTTTCCCAGTGCGTTCAAGCAAGCATCCTTTCGTGCGCTGTGTAGCAGCAACAACTGCCAGTTTAACAGAGCACCCACACAGATGGCAAGGATTGCACAGCCGTCAAGTGTAAAGGCATGACGCCGAGATGCGGAGGACCACGCCGGGTAGATCAAGGAATTGGTTATCGTAGGGGCACAATGCATCGTGCCCTGATGGGTCGCCGCCGTGCTTCAACGCTGAGAACCAAACCTCCCTCTGTCATCCTGAGCGTAGCGAAGGATAAGAAGGTGAGTAGGGATGCTGTTGAATGGGAGAACCATAGTGCTGAAGGTTCAACAGCCTTACAAGGGAAGCATCTTAGATCCTTCGCTACGCTCAGGATGACAGGGTGGGGCTTGGTTCTGTAAGCCGGAATGTCGTATCGCGGAGAAGCAAAAGGGGCACGATGCATCGTGCCCCTACAACCAAGTAAGCTTTATTTCAAGTAAGCCTTATTTCCGCTAGGTGCTCTTGCGCCTTGCCAGCAAGGCCCCTATCGCCAGCCCTACGCCCAGTATTGCCAGGCCCAACTCAATGAGCAGGTTGATAGGCACCGTGACGCGTGCGGCCGGCACCAGGGGTACGCTGACACTTGCAGGGTCCTCCCCAGGAGGTGCCGGGCGGTCGTAATACGCCAGGACCGTGCCTTCAGCCTGGACCTCTTTAGCCTGGTCGCCCACGGCTGCCTGCTCGGTGGGGGCATTTGCTGCCTGCTCCTGTGCGGGCGCGTCCCCGGCGGTCGTGCCGGTTGTGGCGGTAGCCATGTTCGTCTCCGCTACAGGGGTTGCCTCGGTCGGTACTCTGTTGCCCTGGTCGTCTTCGCCGGGAGTGGTGCCCGCCGCTTCGCCACCCTCGCCGGATGTCGCGGAAGCATCGGGCGGGGCGAACATGGGCAGCATTTCGGTTGCCGTTGTGGTCGTGGGCGCGGCCATATTGCGCTGCCCGTACCTGAGGCTCTCCTCCCCCGACGCCGACTCGGAACCCGTCGTTACGGTACGTAACGGTAAGCCCTGGCTGAGCATACCCAGGTCGCTCACGAGCATGACCAGCAGCAGCGTGAATGCCAATACGGACCCCGTGGCCAGCCTCGGCGCGAGCGCCCTGCCAAACAGCCGCGATAGCAGCGACGGCGAGGCTTCAGCCCTCGGCCTTGCCCCAACCATCTCCTCCGTGAGCGTGAAGACGCGAGGAGGCACCTGCACAGGCATGGCGCGAAGCATCTGTTGCGTGGCCTGCAACTCTCTTAGCTCGGCCCCGCATACTTCGCACGTGGCGATATGCGCGCGCACCCGCTCGTGCTCGCCCGCCTCAAGCGCGTTGTCCAGGTAGCTGGAAACCAGGTCAATTACGTGCTCGCCTCTTATGCTGTTGTTCTTGCTATCCATACCCATCTATCATATCCGTTCTGCGTGAAGTCCGTAGTCTGCTTTACATATGTTAAACGGTGCCTCTGCCGATATTGTTCCGCCTGTTAACACGTAACGCGTAACACGTAACACGTAACACGTAAGTAATCACCCTTTGAAGCTACTCTCGCTCATTACGAGTTACGAGTTACGCGTTACTCATCACTCCTCCCGCAAAATCCCACTTTCGTACAGGTAGTCCCTCAGCCTGGCGCGACCCCTGTTGATGCGCGACTTGATGGTGCCGAGGTTTGCGCCCGTGACGGTGGCGGCTTCCTCGTAGCTGAGGCCCTGCACGTCTACCAACACCAGGGCTATGCGTTGGTCGTCGGGGAGGGAGTCGAGGCCGTCCTGGATGGCTGCCGCCACTTCGGCACGTAGGGCAGAGGACTCCGGGTCAATCGTGGGGTCGAGGTCGGCTATGGGCAGGACCTCGGCCTCTTCTTCGGAGTCGTGGGCGTGGCCGTAGAGCGACTGGGTGGGCCTGCGCTTGCGGCTGCGCAGCATGTCGAGGCAGGCGTTGGTGGCGATCCTGAAGAGCCAGGTGCGGAACTGCTCGCCTTTGAAGCGCCCGATAGCCTTGTACGCCGAGATAAAGGCTTCCTGCGTGGCGTCCGCGGCGGCTTCGGGGTCGGAGAGCATGCGCAGGCAGAGGTTGTAGACGCGTGTCTGGTAGCGCAGCACCAGCCAGTTGAAGGCGGAGAGGTCGCCCTCGCGGGCCGCGTTTAGCTGCCGCTCCTCCTCGCGACTGTCTGTTCCGCTGCTTACGCCCGGACTCGCTTCCCACATAGGCAGAGTATATCAGGAAAAGCAGTTGGGGAAAACAGGAGGAGCTATGGCTATCACGGTGGGGGCTAAGTCGGATATGAAGGCCCTACTCCCCTCTGTCATTCTGAACGCAGTGAAGAATCTCAGATGCGCCTTTTACCTCTGCGGTCAACCTTCAGCACTATAGCCCGCATTTTGAGCACTATCCCTACCCACCTTCTTGAGATTCTTCACTGCGTTCAGAATGACAGAGGGGGGCTTGGTTCCCGTATTCGACTTAGCACGCCCCTGCTACAACTACTACATGGCACAATTTCTGCCTCATCGTCATTTGGCTGGCGGCCTTTGCCGTCGCGATGTGGAGCGCACCCCATTCAGTCGCATACACAGGTAGGTCCATGTCCGATCTCAAAGACGAAATGAAAGGCAAACTCAAGATATCGCTTGACGAGTCGCGCATGCTGGTGCTGGGCATGCAGGTGCTGATCGGCTTCGGTTTCAACTCGGTCTTTGCCGAGGGTTTCGAGAGGCTGCCCCAATTGTCACAGCACATCAAGCTGGTCGCGCTGGGGCTGTTCTTGGTGGCGCTTGCGTTCAGCATGTCCCCCGCGCCGTTCCACCAGCTTGTGGGGCGCGGCAACAACAGCCCCGCCTCCCTGCGGCACGTCACCTGGGTGTTAGGGATTGCGCTGCTGCCGTTTGCTGCCGGGCTGGGGCTGGATGTATTCGTCGCTGTGGAGCAGGTAGCCGGGACTACCGCCGGGATAGCGGGGGGCATCGTAGCCTTTATTTTCGCCATCCTGCTCTGGTACGGGTTGTCCTGGGTGCAGAAGAGCGCGGAGTCGCACAGGCGTCACGAGGAGGTGATGAGGCGCGTGGAGAACGATAGAGAGGCGCAGAAAGCCGAATTGAAGGACAAGGTAGAGTTCGCTATAACCGAGGCTCGCGTGGTGCTTCCGGGCGCGCAGGCGTTGCTTGGCTTCCAGTTCCTGACGATGCTGACGGCGGCGTTCGACAGGCTGCCCATCGAGCTGAAATACCTCCACCTGGCGAGCCTGGGCGCGATTGCGGTAAGCACCATGCTGCTCATCGCCCCCGCCGCCTTCCACAGGCTGGCCGAGCAGGGCGAGAACACCGAGCGCCTGCACACCTACGCGACTCGAATGGTGCTGGGGGCTATGGCTTTCCTGGCGCTCGGCATCGTGGGCGACCTGTTCGTGGTCGTCTGGAAGGTCACCGGCTCGCCTGCCGTGGCCGGGGCCGCAAGCCTTATCACGCTGGCCTTCTTCTACGGCCTCTGGTTCGGTTACTCACTGTTGCGCCGCAACCAGGCCGAGGCCGACACTTCAACCACGAATGTAAAGAAGGGTTCCACGGCGTAGCGCGGCCAGTGTGACCCTGCTATAACCAGGTCGTATGGTCTGCCGGTAGGTCCGAACGGTGGGGCATGTTATAATGTTGCGGTACATGGCCCTCTCCGCGGCTTTGCCGGGTGCTTCTTATTCTGCAAGGGAAAGGCGATTGATTTGGGGAACTTGAGCAAGTTACGCCTGGTTTTGGTCTTGTTATCGGTTGCTTTGCTGCCTCTGTTGCAGGGGTGCCTGGGCAGCGGGCCTGCTCCAAACAATGCGACGAACGAAAACGTTGTATTACTCAGGAGCGCCGTTGAGCGCATGAAGGCGCTGAGGAGCTACCATTTTCGTGCCCTTGTAGGCACCCCGGCCCAGCACACGGAAATGTCGGGGGATGTAGATGTTACCAACAATAGAGCTATGCTGGTTATTACGGGCACAGTTCATAGGACGAACGTTATCGTCATAGGCCGAGATGCCTACTTCAGCGAGAATGGGGGCTCATATACCAAAGCCGCCTCCAACAACCTCGACCTGGAGGGCGTCCTCGGCATATGGGAGAGATTCAAGCTTGAGGACATAGACAAGGCGAGGGATGCGCTCAGGGATGGCTCGCCCGGCGTGCAGACGCTAGACGGTGTCAGCACCAAAGTTATCGCTGGTAGCGCCGTGGAGTTGAACGCTCTGACCGGCACCGGCGGTGAGACCGGGCAAGAGGGCACCGTCACGTTTTGGGTTTCGACCGGCGATACGCCTTACGTTCACCGGATGCGGGTAGACGGCAAGACGGGCAGCGCAGAGGTCGCCGGGACGTTCGAGTGGAGCCGGTTCAACGAAACGTTCGACATCCAGGCCCCGGAAGGACAGTAGCGAGTGCCGAGTGCCGAGTGCCGAGTTAGCAGTGGGGTAAATAGAAGGAGGTTGGTTCGCAAACCAACCTCCTTCTTCTCTTAACTCGGAACTCGGCACTCGGCACTCGGCACTCGGAACTCGGCACTCGGCACTCGGCACTCGGCACTCGGCACTCGGCACTCGGCACTCGGCACTCGGCACTCGGCACTCGGCACTCGGCACTCGGCACTCGGCACTCGGCACTCGGAACTCCCCTACGCTCCTCGCGCCACGTAGACCTTCTCCTCCGGAGCGGTGCCGTCCCACTCGGTTATGTGGGCGCAGCGTATGCACTTGACCTTCTGGACGCCGTCCTGGCGCTGGGTGCGGCCCATGACGGTCATCAGGCCGCCGCAGTTGGGGCAGGGCATGGGCACCGGCTTCTCCCAGGTCGAGAAGTCACACTCGGGGTAGCGGCTGCACGAGTAGAAGACGCGGCCTTTCTTGCTCTTCTTCTCGATGATCTGCCCCTGGCCGCACTGGGGGCACTCGACGCCGGTGCCAACCACGATGGGGCGGGTGTAGCGGCACTTGGGGAAGCCAGAGCAGGCGATGAAAGGCCCGAAGCGGCTCTCGCGGATAACGAGGTCGTGTCCCGACTCGGGGCAAAGCTCGCCCGTCTTCTCCGCCTCCGGCCTCGACACCTCTATCCGGCCCACCGTCTTCTCGGCGTTCGCCAGGTTTTCCTCCAGCGGGCCGTACATCTCGGAGATGACCGGCACCCAGGTGCGCGTGCCCGCCGCGATGTCGTCAAGTTCCTCCTCCATCGAGGAGGTGAAGGCCACGTCCACGATGTTGGGGAAGAACTCCACCAGCAGGTCGTTCACCGCGATGCCAAGCTCGGTGGGGAGGAACTTCTTGTCCTCCTTCACTATGTAGCCACGGTCCTGGATGGTCGAGAGGATGGGCGCGTAGGTGGAGGGGCGGCCTATACCTTGCTCCTCCAGCGACTTGACCAGCGTGGCCTCGGTGAAGCGGGGCGGTGGCTGGGTGAAGTGCTGCTCCGGCCACAGCTTGAGCAGGTCCAGCAACTCGCCCTCGGTCAGCGGGGGCAGGGCACCCTTGTCCAGGTCGTCCTCGGCGTCTCCCGCGTCATGCCCCTCGCGGTAGACCGCCGTGAAGCCCTCGAACTTGACCACCGAGCCGTTAGCCCGGAAGGTATAGGGCCTGTTGCCCGCCCCCGGCCTGCCCGCGCCCACGTCCACGGTCGTCTGGTCGAGCACGGCGTTAGCCATCTGGGAGGCGATGAAGCGCTGCCAGATGAGCCGGTACAACTTGTACTGGTCCGCCGAGAGGAACTTCTTTATCGACTCCGGGTCACGGCCCGCCGAGGTGGGGCGGATGGCCTCGTGGGCCTCCTGTGCGCGGGGGTTCTTGCGGGCGTACACCGGGGGCGAGCCGGGCACGAACTCCGCGCCGTACCGCTCCATTATGACCGCGCGCGCCTCTTGCTGGGCCACGCCAGCCACGTTGGTCGAGTCGGTGCGCATGTAGGTGATGAGGCCGGTGGAGCCTTCGGGGCCGATGTCCACGCCCTCGTAAAGCTGCTGGGCGATGAGCATTGTCTTGCGGGCGGCGAAGTTGAGCTTGCGCGAAGCCTCCTGCTGTAGCGTGGAGGTGGTGAACGGGGGCGACGGGCGGCGCTGGGCCTCCCGCCTCTTCACGCTCTCCACCACGTACTCAGCGCCGTTCAGCGCCCGCACTATCTCGCCCGCGTCCTGCTCGTTTTTCAGGTCGGCTTTCTTGCCGTTCACCTGGGCCAGCGCGGCGTGGAACTGGTCCTTCTTCTTGCCGCCGGGGCGCTTGCTGAGGTCAACCTCGATGCTCCAGTACTCGACCGGCACGAACGCCTCTATCTCGCGCTCGCGGTCCACGATGAGGCGCACGGCCACGCTCTGCACGCGCCCTGCCGACAGCCCCCTGCGTACCTTCTTCCAGAGGAGGGGCGACAGCCGGTAGCCCACCAAACGGTCGAGCACGCGGCGGGCCTGCTGCGCGTCCACCAGGTGCATGTCGATGCTGCGTGGGTTGGCTACGGCTTCCTGTATGGCGTGTGGGGTGATCTCGTGGAACTCCACGCGGAACACAGGCTGGTTGTTGTTGCCCGCGCCCGTCACCTCGCGCACGTGCCAGGCTATGGCCTCGCCCTCGCGGTCGGGGTCGGTCGCCAGGTAGACAGCCTTGGCGGCCTGCACGCGCTGGCGCAGGTCCTTCACCGTCTTCGACTTGTCGCGTGGCACGACGTACTGAGGGTTGAAGCTGCGCTCCACGTCCACACCCAGCGTAGACTTGGGCAGGTCGCGCACGTGGCCCATGCTGGCCTCAACCGTGAAGTTGCGCCCCAGGTACTTCTTTATCGTCCTGGCCTTGGCGGGAGACTCCACGATCACCAGGTTGGTGTTGCCCCTCACTATGGGGCCGTCACTGCTGCCCGCGCTTTTGCTCCTGGCGCTGGAGGCGCTCGAACGGCTGGTAGTTGCCGTTTTGGCGGTCTTGGTCGATTTGCGGGGGGAAGCGGTGGTGCCGCTCTTTTTGGTCGTTGTTGCCATTATTTGGTGGTAACCTTTGTGCCTTCTATGACTCAATATCCGGCTGAAAAACTCATCTGCAAGCAAAATGACGCCCTTTCGAGCGCGCCTCTTGAATAGCTGCCTCTTATCTTACGCCCACTATAGGGTGGTGTCAAGGACGGACGATGGACGATGGACGATGGACGATGGACGATGGACGATAGGAGACGGAACCGCCAAGACGCAAAGGACGCCAAGAACCACGCCAAGGTTAAGATTGTTCGCATCGCTCCTGCCTTGTACCCTCTACTCAGTCCTCAGTCCTCAGTCCTCAACCCTAACCATCGTCCATCGTCCATCGTCCATCGTCCACTACGCCCTGTACGGCAGCACCCATATGATCATCACCGCTACGAAGGCCAGGTTGCCGGCGATGACGAACAGGTGGAAGATTTCGTGGAAGCCGAAGACGCGAGGGAAGGGGTCTGGTCTGCGGCGGGCGTAGATGACGGCACCTACCGTGTAGAGCGTGCCGCCGAGGACGAGCAGGCCGATGGCTTCAAGGGGCAGCACCTGTAGGAAGGCGGGCAGGGCCAGCACTGATATCCAGCCCATGATTACGTACAGGGCGGCTCTAATGGCGCGGGGCAGGCGTCTGACGAAGATGGACAGGCCCACGCCGATGAAGGTCAGGGTCCAAATGGAGGCGAGCAGCGCGGTGCCTACCCAGCCGGTGAGCATGACGGCGGCCAGGGGCGTGTAGGTGCCCGCGATGAGCAGGAAGATGTTGGAGTGGTCGATGGAGCGCAGCATCCGCCAGCGCCTTTCGCTCCAGCGGCCTATGTGGTAGATGGCGCTGACCGTGTACGTCTCGATCATGCTCAGGCCGAACACGAGCATGGCGGCCATCTTGGGCCAATCGTCCCGGCTCGCCCAGCAGAGCAGCACCGTCAGCAGCACCGAACCGGCTGCCGCCCCCGCGTGTGACCACCCGCGCATGCGAGGCTTCGCGTCCAGCATTGTATCGGTAGTAAGGTTAGACTTTGCTCGGCTCATGCCAGTAGGTGACCTCAGAACTAAACGGCGCAGAGGATAGGTTAGCACCCAAAGCCCCGCCCTTGTCATTTCGAACGGAGTGAGAAATCTCGTCCTTCACCAGGATGTTTCTTCTTTCTTAGCGTACTGTATGTCTATGAGAAAGGTGTTATACCTTCATAAGGGACGAGATTTCTCACTGCGTTCGAAATGACAAGGGCAGACTCTGCTGCTTACATTCAACACTGCTATTTACAGGATGGCTTCTATATCCCGCCTTCGCACCGTATGCTAGAGTCTTCTTCATTATAGCAAGGAGATAGGGTGAGCAAGCAAAAGCTCTATGCGAATACACAGCATAGAGCTTTTGCTTTTACAAGCAGGTGGTTGTTAGGGCCGGGTGGGAGTCACACAGGCAGGATAGAAGGTGTTGGACACGATCTTCGCCGTCTGCCCCCGTGTTACGTTGTTGCCGGGGCGGAAGTAAGCGCCGGGGCAAGGCTCGCCAGGAGCGCCGCACCCGTAGCCTGAGATGATGTCGTGCAGCCGCGCCCGCTCGATATAGACATAGAAGGGGCTGCTGGGAGGCACGTCGTTGAACGACTGTCCGCTGGGCGTCTCGCTGTACCCGGCTACCTCCGTGGAGATCTTGGCTAGCTGGCCCCTGGTCAGGTTATTGCCTGGGCGGAAGTAGGCACCGGGACAAGGCTCTCCAGGCCCCCCGCACGCATAGCCGCTAATCGCCCCGTGTGCGTAGACGCGCTCGATGAAGAGCCAGAAGGGGCTATCCGGCGGCACGTCGCGGAAGGTCTGCCTGCTGGAGGGGATAACATCGGTGTAGCCCGCTGCGTTGGCGATGATTTTGGCGGCCTGGCCCCTGGTGACGTTGGCGTTGGGGCGGAAGTAAGCACCGGGGCAAGGCTCGCCGGGAGCGCCGCACCCGTAGCCGGAGAGTATGTCGCGGCAGGCCAGGCAGCGCACGTTCTCATAGAAGGGCGAACCGGGCGGCGCGTCGTTGAACTGGATGGTGCAGGGGCACTCGTTGAGTTGTAGCGCCAGCGTCTGGAAGCCCCATATAGGGCTGCTGGTGTCCGAGGCCTGGGTGCTGCCTACTCCCCATACTTTGTACGGTGACACCGCTGCCAGGTCCAGAATTCTATCCACGTGGCCCGGGCTTGGGCTAGACACGATGCTAAAGTTGCTGCCGTCGAAATGCAGGAGGAGCGTTTTCTCTATCCCACCTCCGCCCTGGTAGCTGCCCGCGGCCCACATTTCGTCGGGTGCCACGGCTACCACGCTGTACAGCTTGTTGTCGCCGGCGCCCTGGTTCGGGGTCTTCTGCTCTCTCCAGGTAGTGCCGTCATAGTGCAAGACCCGGGTCCGCCGTTCGCTTCCGCTTCCGAAGGTGGTGTAGCCTACGGCCCACACGTCGTCATGCGCGCGGGCGTGTACGTCAAGCAACTCCGAGCCGCCAGCGGGGGACGTAAGGGTAACAGCTTCCCAAGTGGACCCATTCCAGCCCAGCATGATAGCCTGCGGCGTGACCCCTAAGCCGTCGGTGCGTCCAACGGCCCAGGCCTGGGTGCCCATCGTTCCGGGCACCACCGTCACGCTCTCCAGGATGTTGTCCACGCTCGACCCGCCGGGGTTAGGACTCGGCACGACGCTCCATGACGTGCCATCCCAGTGCAGGATAAGGGTCCTCTCGACTGTGCCATTATTGTAGCTGCCTACCGCCCACACATCGTCTGCCGAGGCCGCGGAAACGCCCAGCAGTTCGTTGTCGTCCGGCCCGACGTTGGGGCTGGTGACGGGGGACCAATAGGTGCCGTTATATCGCTCGATGAGAGTACGCTGCGGGGTGGGTCCGGAGAAGCCCACCGCCCAGGCGTCGTTTTGCGAAACCGTTGCCACGTCCTGCAAGACGCTCATGCCACCTACGTTTTCACTGCTCACTATGCTCCACGCCGTGCCATCCCAGTGCTGCACCAGGGTGCTCGCCGCCACGGGGCTGGTGGCCGACGCACCCACCGCCCACACGTCGGTCGCCGTGCGCGCCGACACACCCAGCAGCACGTTGACGTCCGTCGGGCCGTTGGGGCTGGGGGTCTGTACGAAGCTGCTACCGTCGTACCGCTCTATCAACGTGTGCGATGGGTCGCCTAGAACGGGTACGTACACGTACCCTGCCCAGATGTTGTTTGCGTCTATAGCCGCTAGCGCTACCAGGCCCGAGGCATGTCCGGGGCTGGCGCTTGGCACTATGCTCCACGATGTGCCGTCCCAGTGTTCCACCAGCGTTCGCGCCGAACTCCCGCTGGTGTAATAGTAGCCAACCGTCCACACATTGTTGGGCGCGAAGGCTGCTATCTGGAAGAGCTGCGCGCCGGTCCCGGAGCTGGGGGTGGGTGGTGTAGTGAAGCTGCTGCCCGTCCAGCGTAGCGTGAAGGGTGTAGATGCGGCGAAACCACCGTAATAGCCGGAAAACCATACATCGCTGGGTCCTGTAGCTGACACCCCCATGAGGAAATTGTCGGTGGAGGCCCCTGGATTGGTGCTGGCGACGTGGCTCCATGACGAGCCGGTCCAGTGGACCACAAGCGTGCGGTAGTCGGTGCCATTGTAGTAGTAGCCGGCGGCCCACACGTCGTTGCCGCTACTGCCCGGCACGATGCTGACTGACGTGAGCAAGTGGTCCATAGTCGCCCCGCCGGGGTTGGGAG
The DNA here is from genome assembly GCA_030913985.1 of Chloroflexota bacterium. Lineage (GTDB taxonomy): Bacteria > Chloroflexota > Chloroflexia > QHBQ01 > JADMIH01 > JADMIH01. The sequence goes on from JALZHI010000019.1 coordinate 45,823, forward strand.
GATAGCTAAGGCTCCAGGACGCGCCGGTCCAACGCATAGCCAGGGCCTGCCGGTCGCCGGAAGTCGGCTCGTAATAGCCCACGGCCCATACGCTGTTGCCCTCGCCTTTTGAAACCGAGTACAATTCGTCTCCGAAACCGGGAGCAGTGGGGGTGCTTACGCGGAACCAACTGGTGCCATTCCAACGCAGGACGAGAGAGCGCCACTGGCCCACACTGGTGTCGCGGTAAGCGCCGACCGCCCACGCATCGTTAGCCGACACCGCCACAACGCCGCGCAGGATGTTCTCGTCCGCGCCTTCGTTATAGCTGGGCACCCGCACCCATTCAGAGCCGTTCCAGTGCTCGATCAGGGTCCTTCTGCCGGTGGTGGGCGCGTCCTCGAAATACCCGACCGCCCACACGTCGTTGACCGAGGTGCCGGAGATGCCCAGTATCTCGCTGTCGCCACTGACGCGGTTCGCGCTGGCGACCAGCGACCAGTTAGGGCTGCACGGTGGGGCCCCCGGCCTGGTGACTTCATCACCTGTAGCCCGCGAGCCGCCCGGAAGGCCCCGACGTCCGCCGAGCAGCGACGGCATTCCTGGCTCACCGGCTTGGCCCTGTTCGCTTTCTTGGTCCCCCTTACCGGGTAGCCGGGTGCCCTGGTCCGGCGCGGCAGGCTGAAGCAACATATCCGCCGCGTAGCCTCCACGAGCGGACAGGCCCATAGCTAGCAGCAAAGCAAGCCCAAGCAGAGCCGGTACCAGAGTCCTGCGGCTGGTGAGATATTGTTGAACGGTTCGCGTTAGCATGCTAGTATCTCCAGTGTTTGCTTGGTGCCCGTTTGCTCGTGCCCAACCAACGACGAGCAGGCCTGTATGCGTGCTCTTTAGAAGTTGCGGCAACAGTAGGTTGCGCGGGTACGTTCGATCTATATGGCAGGGCAGATAGTTAAGGAGCACAAGAAAAGTAGCTCCGGTCAGGTAACAGAGCAGAAAGAGGTACGTTGCGCCCAAGAAGGTGCCCTGATTGTAGCAGAGGGCTTTTGCCTCGTCAATCGGCACTTTCATCCTACAGGGGCGGGTGCATGTCCGATACTGGATACGAGAACCCTGCTCCCCTCTTGTCATTCTGAACGCAGTGAAGAATCAGGTGGCTATCTATACTGTTGAACTGCGAGGACCAAGCCCGACCTTGTCATTCTGAACGCAGTGAAGAATCTCGTCCCTCACCACCCAAGTA
>JALZHI010000001.1 GCA_030913985.1 Chloroflexota bacterium
CACGGGCGGTCTGCTGGGTGGAGCGCTAACCGAGCTTTCAGGCTCCTCCGAGTACTTCCTTGGCGGCGTCATCGCGTATGCTGACAGCGCCAAGATCGCGCTGCTGGGCGTGGACGAGCTGACAATTGTGGCCCACGGCGCGGTGAGCGGGCCTGTGGCGCTCGAAATGGCTGAGGGGGCGAAACGTGCCACAAGTTCCGACATCGCCATCTCGATCACGGGCATAGCGGGTCCGACGGGTGGCACCGAGCAAAAGCCTGTAGGCACGACGTTCATTGGCATATCGGGACTCGGCAGCGCGCACGTAGAACGGTTCGTGTGGACCGGCGACAGGGCGGAGAACCGGGCCGCCTCGGTACGCGCTGCACTTGAATTGCTTGTTGAACTGATAGATCGCAGCTTGTCCGCTGTGCCTCAGTCTTCACTGCACCAGCCACACTCGCCATTAGAACTAGAGTAGAGAGTACCTTGTACCAGCAAACTACGCTTCCGAACGGCCTTCGCATCGTCACCTTCCAGATGCCGCACACGCGGTCTGCGGCGGTACAGTTCTTCGTGCGCGTAGGGGCTCGCAACGAGCTTGAAGAGAAGAGCGGCATCAGCCACTTTCTCGAGCACATGGTCTTCAAGGGCACCGAGAACAGGCCGCGGCCCGTGCTAATCTCTGAGGCCATTGAAGGCGTGGGCGGCTCTCTCGATGCGTCCACCGACCACGAGCAGACTAGCTACCGCGCCCTGGTGCCCAGCCCCTATTTCTCGAACGCGGTCGATGTGATTACCGACATGTTACGCCGTCCATTGCTGCGCGACGACGAGATAACCCGCGAACGCTCGGTGATTATCGAAGAGATCAATTCGATATTCGACTCGCCCGGCGACATCGTGGACTTCGTCTTTGACGAGCTGATGTGGGGCCAGCACCCCCTTGGGCGCGACATCGCGGGCACCAAGGCCACGGTGCGCCGCATCAAGCGCAACGACCTGGCGGGGCACCTGGAAGTAGGTTACAGGCCAGACCGGATAGTGGTCAGCGTGGCGGGGAATGTAGAGCACGAACAAGTAGTAGAGGAGGTAGGGCGGCGCTGGGGTGACCTAGCTCCGGCTACCAACGGCCACATCCTGCCCGACCCCGACGCGCCACATCTGAACGGCTCCGGCCCGAAGGTGTTGCCCTTCAAGAAGCGCACCGAGCAGACCAACTTCATACTGGGCGTGCCCGCACTGCCCTACACGGACCCCAACCGCTACACGCAGGACGTTTTGGATGCCTTGCTGGGTGGCGGCATGTCCTCCCGGCTGTTCGTGGAGATACGCGAGAATCGCGGGCTGGCATACGCCGTTTCCAGCTTCGTGCGCAGCTACCGGGACACGGGCGCGTTTGGCGTGCATGCTGCGGTGGACACCGACCGGCTGCTGCCCGCCGTGCAGGGCGTGCTGGAAGAGCTAAAGAGAATGCGCGAAACGGCGGTGTCCGAGACCGAACTGCGCAAAGTGAAGGAGTATATCAAGGGGCACACGCTCCTGAGCCTGGAGCGTAGCGGGTATGTGGCGCACTGGGGCGGGTGGCAGGAGCTAATGCTTGGCCGCATCGAGACGGTGGATGACGTGCTCGACAAGATCGAGAGCGTCACCCCTGACGACGTAGCGCGCCTCTCTGAGCGGCTGTTCAGGGAAGATCGCCTCAACCTTGCGTTCGTTGGCCCGCAGAAGGACGCGGAGGCCGTGCGGTCGGCACTCAGGCTCAATTAGGTACACGCGCGTATTGCTGCAAAGGCTCCTGAAGAGGAGTCTTTGTGGCTTACTCTGAAAATCGCCGCCAAAGGTTGTATGATGAGGCGGATATTTACCTCAAGCAGTAGTTCAACTATCTGACTTCACCCGCTTTGATTGTGGTGGAGTAACCTGGAAAGGCAGGTCGGAACAGGTGGGGAGTAGAGTGCAATGAAGCCGTTCATGCAAGGGGCAGAGTCGCTCAAGACGTTGCTGGCGGTGGCCCGTGGGGACGCTCCCGCCGACCTGGTGCTCACTGGGGGGCAACTGGTGAACGTCTTCACAGGGGAGATATACCCTGCGGAAGTAGCCATCGTGGGGGATCGGGTCGCTGGCGTCTCGCCTTCGCCTGGCACTTACACCGGAAAGCAGACTCTGGAGCTAGCAGGCGAATACATAGCGCCCGGCTTCATGGACGCCCACGTCCACATCGAGAGCAGCATGCTCCTCCCCGCCGAGTACGCAAACGCCGTGCTGCCTCACGGGACTACGGCTGTCGTGACGGACCCGCATGAGATTGCCAACGTGTACGGTGTCGAGGGCGTCCGCTTTATGCTCCAGGCCAGTGAGGGCCTACCTCTGCACGTCTTCGTGATGCTCTCCTCATGCGTCCCGGCCACCGACATGGAAACATCGGGGGCGCGGCTGGGAGTGGAAGACCTCGCCGCGCTGAAGAACGAGCCGAGGGTGCTTGGCATCGCGGAGATGATGAACTATCCAGGCGTGGCTTACGGCAGCGACGATATGGTGGGCAAGGTCCTCCTGGGGCATGGCGAGCGAAAGCGGGTGGACGGCCACGCACCGCTGGTCGGTGGCAGTATGCTACAGGCATACGCCGCCGCCGGGGTGACCTCCGACCATGAGTCAGTGTCGGCTGAAGAAGCCTTGCAGAAGCTGCGGGCCGGTATGCACGTGCACATCAGGGAAGGCTCCACGGCACGCAACCTGGACGCGCTCCTGCCCCTTGTAACCACCGCCAATTCCCGGTTCTGCTCGTGGGCTACCGACGACAAGCAACCGGACGACCTTGAGACCCAGGGCCACATAGATCACAACATTCGCCAGGCAATAAAGCAGGGTCTTGATCCCATCGTCGCGATACAGATGGCGACCATCAACACCGCCCGGCATTACGGTTTGAACGACATGGGAGCGGTCGCGCCCGGCTACGTGGCCGACCTGGTGACCTTCGCGGACCTCCGCAACATTCGGGTGTCGAGTACGTTCGCCGGGGGCCGCCTCGTAGCGGAAGCGGGGCGCATGCTGGAGCCACTGGTGAACAAGGTTGCGCCACCCGTGAGGGGTCTGCTGCCGCCCCAACTCAGCGAAGCCTCATTCCGCATACCGGCGGCCGGGCGTCAGGCCAGGATAATAGTCGCGCTACCGGACCAGATTGTGACGCAGGAATGCACGGCAGAAGTCAGCGCCGACGATGGCTGGGCGATGCCAGACCTGGGGCGTGATATACTCAAGCTGGCCGTTGTGGAGCGCCACGCGGGCACCGGGAACGTCGGCCTGGGCTTCGTGCGGGGCTTCCAGATGAAGGCCGGGGCGCTGGCTTCGAGTGTAGCCCACGACTCGCACAACGTGGTCGTGGTCGGCACGAACGACCGGGACATGTTGCTGGCGGCAGAGGCGGTGATCGAGATGGGCGGCGGGTTGAGCGCGGCTCGGGACGGCGAGGTGCTGGCCCGGCTGGCGCTACCCGTGGCCGGGCTGATGTCGGACCAACCTCTCGGCCCCGTGCGCGACGCATTGCTGGTGCTGCTACAGAAGGCGCGTGAGCTAGGCTGCCCACTCTCCAATCCCTATATGGCGATGGCGTTCCTGGCCCTGCCCGTCATACCGGCGCTCAAGCTGACCGACAAGGGGCTGGTGGACGTACACAAGTTCTCACTCGTGCGCCTATTTGTGTCCTAGCCGCGCCCCGCTCTGAGAAAGAAGTCCGCCCATGTCCAGGCTCTCAGCCGACCTGCACAATCCAGCCATCATTCACGTCCTGCCTGAGGAAGTAGCCTCCAAGATAGCGGCAGGCGAGGTAGTCGAGCGACCCGCCTCCGTAGTGCGCGAGCTGGTAGACAACGCCATCGACGCGGGGGCGCACCACGTACGGGTCGAGATTCGTGGGGGCGGCAGAGAGCTTATTCGCGTAGGCGATGACGGCTGCGGTGTGCGCCCTGAAGACGTGCCCCGTGCCTTCCTGCGTCACGCCACGAGCAAGATCAAGACGGCAGATGACCTGTGGGCCGTGAAGACGCTCGGCTTCCGGGGCGAGGCGCTCTTTTCGGTGGCCGCCGTGAGCCGCATGAGCTTCTTGAGCAGGCCGCTTGACGCCGCGGTCGGCTTTGAGATGGTTGTGGAGGGCGGGCATGTTGTCTCGCACGGGCCGAAGGGCGCGCCACTGGGCACCGTAGTAAGCGTGCGGGATCTCTTCTTCAACTTACCGGCCCGGCTCAAGTTCCTCAAAAGCCCGCAGGCCGAGGCTGCTCATATCGCCGCCCTGGTGCAGCAGTACGCCCTAGCGCACCCAGGCGTGCGGTTCACCCTGACGAGTGAAGGGCGGCAGACTTTCCAGTCGCCGGGAGATGGCGACTTGCGAACTGCCGCCGCATGCGTCTACGGCACGGAAGTGGCGCGCGTATTTCTTCCGGTGGGTGTCGAGCCGGAAGATGATGTTGATGAGTGGGACAGCCTAGTTGACCTGGGGGTGTATGGTTACGTGTCGCCGCCCGCTCACTCTCGCTCGAACCGCCAGGCGATGCTATTTTTCGTCAACAGGCGGGCGATACAAAGCCGCATGTTGCAGTACGCGGTGGCCGAAGCCTACCACTCGCTGCTGATGGTGGGGCGGCACCCAATCTGCATCGTCCACCTCAGCATAGCGCCAGGCTTGCTTGACGTGAACGTGCACCCTGCCAAGGCCGAGGTGAAGTTCCGCGACGAACGGGCCGTTTTCAGCGCGGTGCAGAAAGCCGTACGTTCGGCGTTGCAGGCCCACGTACCCGCGCCCGCGTTTGGCTCTCGCGGCAGCGAAGGCTGGGGCTTTGGGAATGGCGCACCTGGCATCGAAGCGGAGTTTTCGACTGCTGCTCCTTACGTTGGCGGCTTTGGTTCGACTGGCGAGGCAGAGCAAGCGGACATGTGGGCAGAGACAAACGCACCAGCCCACTCTCAACCACAAGATGAGGCCATCGAGCCTTTACCCGCGCCGAAGCAGCGTACCTTGCCCCCGCTGCGGGTGGTGGGGCAGGTTGGCGCGACATATATCATCGCGGAGGGGCCGGATGGCCTATTTCTCGTGGACCAGCATGCGGCGCACGAGCGCGTGCTATACGAGCAGCTAGGTGACGCGATGTCGGGTGGTTCGCTCATGGTGCAGCCGCTGCTAACGCCGGTGCCGCTGGAGCTAACGTCGCACCAGAGGTCGTTGGTGGAGCCTGTGCTGCCCTTGCTCTCGGAACTCGGGTTTCAGTTAGAGGCTTTCGGGGATTCGGCCCTGCTCGTAAGGGCGGTCCCCGCGGTCTATGCGTCGTCCAACCGCGACACGGGCGGGGCCTTGCTGGAACTCATCGATGAGGTGATGTCGGGCACAGCGCCTGACCGCTGGCGAGAGGAGATGGCGATCACGCTCGCATGTCACAGTGCCATCCGGGCGGGCCAACTGCTTTCGCTCGACGAAATGCGCGCGCTCCTGGGCCAGCTTGAACTGTGCCGCTATCCCCGTTCCTGCGCCCACGGCAGGCCCACAATGCTCCACCTGTCGCAGATGCAACTCGAGCGCGAGTTCGGCCGCCGCGCGTAGCGCTCCTTACTGGAAGAGGACCCCTACCCCGCGCGTGAGGCCCGCTGTTATGAGCACCGCCAGTAACACCGCAGACACGCTCAGGGTGCCGAAGAAGAAGAGCCAGTCCGCGCTTGTTACCTTCATCGTCTTGTGGTAGGTACGGGTAGGGTAGGCACCGAAAGCGCGACTGTCCATAGCCACCGCCAACCGTTCCGAGCGTCTGATTGCGCTTGCCAGCAGCGGTACAGCGTCCCGGCGAAGGGAGCGCACGCGCGCAAAGAACCCCCGGCCGCTGCCTATACCCCGCACCCTGGCGGCTGCCTGGATGTTGGCGTACTCTTCAGCGAACAGCGGCACGAAGCGGTAGGCCACCAGCAGCGCGAAGGCCAGCTTGTAGCCGAGCTTCGCCTGCTGTACCAGGCTCAGCACAAACTCCTGCGGCTCCGTGGTTGCGACGAAGAGCAGCGACGTGGAGACCAGGAAGAGCACGCGCAGGCCAATCGAAAGCCCAATTTCCAGCCCCTCCCAGCTTACGTTGAGCGGACCAACACTGAAAATGAGAGTTTCGTTGGCGAGGGGCCGATGGAAGATGGTATTCAGTACCACGATGCTTAGCACGATCACCAGGAAGGGTGCTAAGCTTCTTAGCACTTGGACGAGCGAAAGCCGCCCTAGTACGACCATCGCCAGGATTGTGAGCAGCAAGAACGCCAGGGGTGTAGCCACGTCGAAGATGAACGTGATGGCGATCATGACCGCGGCTATGGTCAACAGCTTGATTGAAGGGTTCAGCGCGTGGAGGACGCTGCTGCCCGGCTGGTACCGGAACGACTGCATATTTCCTCCACCGTCTGCTCGACGCTGAGGCACAGGGGAAAGTTGCCTCTAATTGCACGCAGTTTTCGCGACACTTCGTAGACGGGGGGTAGATCGAGCCTGGCTTCGTGTAGCAACGCATCGTCAGCGAACAGGCCCGCCACGCTGCCGTCGTAACGCGCCACTCCACCAATGAGCACCCCGGCCCGGCGGGCGTACTCCCCCACAAGCTTCATGTCGTGCGTAATCATCACAATTGTCACCCCGCTCGCGTTAAGCCTCTGCAACTCCCGCATCATCCGCGTGGCGTTCTCTCGGTCCTGGCCGAAGGTGGGTTCGTCCAGGATCAACACTTTGGCTTCGAGCGCGAGCATGGTTGCCACGCTCAGGCGGCGTTTCTGCCCCTGGCTGAGGCTGAATGGATTGCTCCAGATGTGTTGCTCCAGCCCGAACTCTTCAATCAGCCTGTCCACCCTCGCTTTTACTTCCGCCTCCGGCAGCTTGAGCGCCCGCAAGGAGTAGGCAAGCTCGTCATAGACGGTGAGGGCTACAAATTGGTGTTCGGGGTTCTGAAAGACGTACGCCACCTCTCTGCTCAACATGGCTGGGGCCAAGCGCGTGAGGTCCTTACCCGCCAACGTTATCGTTCCAGATTGAGGCTGAATCAGCCCGACGAGGTGCTTCGCAAGGGTGGTCTTGCCGGAGCCATTCGGTCCCAGGAGCGCGTAGAAATCGCCCTCCTGAATGTGAAGGTTGACATCGCGGAGGGCTTGCTCTCCCTGTGGATAGCGGTAAGATAGTGATTCTACTGTGACTAAGTCCGCCCTCGGTGCCGGTTGCATATCCGCATGGTGCGCTGACCGACCGAGAGTATCAACAACCGGACTGAGTGCAGCCACTGCCTCGTCAATCGTCAGCGGGTATGGCTCAAGCGCAAGCCCTTTGTCGAGCAGTCTGTTGGCTAGCTCACAGACCTGCGGTAGCCACACGCCAAGCTGTTCCAGTAACTCGCGGCCCCGCGCGAGTACCTGCCTTGGCGGCCCATCAAGGGCGATTTTGCCGTCCCAATCAAGCACCGCGATGCTATCGACCTGCTCGACCAACTCATCCAACTTGTGCTCGATGATCAGCACCGACACACCCTCTGCTTTGAAATGCGCCAGGAGATTGAAGAAATCGGAGGTACCAACCGGGTCCAGGTTGGCCGTTGGTTCGTCCAGCACCAGGATTGACGCGCCCATCGCTAATGTCGAGGCGAGCGCCAGGCGTTGCTTCTGGCCGCCACTGAGGGCGCTCGTGCCGCGTCTGTCAAGTCCCTGCAACCCCGTGCGCTGCAATGCCGCGTTGATGCGTCCGGGCATCTCTTCGGGCGGCACAAGCAGGTTTTCCATGCCGAAAGCCACCTCGTCGGCTACGGTCAGGGTGGCTATCTGGGACTCCGGGTCCTGGAAGAGCATACCAACCTGGGAGGTAAGGGCAGCCAGCGTCGTTTCGGTGGTGGAGGTGCCATTGACCAGCACGCGGCCGCGGATGTCGCCCTCCATCTGGTGTGGAATGAGGCCGTTCAGGGTGAGGGCGAGGCTGCTCTTGCCCGCCCCGCTTGGCCCCAAAAGGAGCTTGACCTCCCCTCTGTGCAGGGTCAGATCGACACCCTTTAGCACCACGCGGCCCTCCTGGGGATAGCGCAGTCGCAGCCCCTCAACGGCCAGCGGAGGTGCCAAAGGTACGTCCAATACTAAAATTCCTCTGATGCAGCGGCCTGTGCCCGGCGGTCCCGACCAATCTGGAAGCGATCCAATACGCCGGTAGCCAGCAACGCGTCACCCAGCAACTTGCCGGGGATTACCGCCAGCAGCAGCACGCCAAGCACAAAGGACAGTGCCATGATCGCCAGCAGAGTGGGGTCCAGACCTGGGTAGTAGATGGGCCACTGGTAGACGAACCCCGTGATGGCCGAGGCCGCTCCCGCAACTGCCAACGTGGGCCAGTTGTATCGCCTCCAGCCGGTGAGCATGAATACGACCTCCGCGCCCATGCCCTGCACCAGACCAGCCACGGCGGAGCCTACGATCCCGTAGGGGCTGCCAGCCAGCACCGCCACGGTTGCGGCAAGTGTCTCGGCAAAAAGCGCAGCACCTGGGCGGCGAATAATGTACGGTATGAGAATGGCGGGCAGGAACCAGAAGCCTTGCGCGAAGTCGTTCCAAGGCCCCAGCGGCCCCCTCAGGCCCTCATAGACTGTCTGCCACTGCACGAACAGAGGCCCAAAGGCGGCGGCGACCAGCGCGAGCAGCAGGATGTCGCGGGTCTGCCAGCTTGTGAAGGCGGTGTTGCTCGCGCGCACTGCCACAAGCACCACGACAAACACTATCAGCCAGAACAAGGCCGAAAGCACCCCCCGCACCAGGTTGTCGTTACCCGGCAGAGTCTGCGCGAGCCAGCCGTATATGAATACCCAGCCTACGAAGAGCGCCAGGAAGGCCACCCCCGCTATTACCATCAAGCTTGTCGGGGTAGCGGCTGGCTCGGGTTTGTAGCCGCTACCTTGGTTCGTACTTATCTGTGCCATTTGTTTCCTCCCTCGTACGTCCTGTGCGGACGACAATGACCATGAGCAGTCCCTGCTCGTAAAAGACCCTCGGTTGCGGCCCGGTTACCTGGTTGCTTACTCCCCTGCCGCGACCCTCGAGCAGCGTCTCTGAGTTGAGGGGATAGAGCAGGTCTGAAGTCACGGCTCCTGTAGCTTCGCCACCGACGGGCAACAGACTGACGGTGTCGCCTTCAGAAGCAGGAATCTCGTTCCAGCGGCCCGGCTTGGCAAGTAAGGCAACCTGCTTTCCGTCCACCAGCCTCACGTCGTGCGTTACTAGCTGGGGGTGAGTCAGCAACAGCAGGTTAGCCACCGAGTGGTCCAGACGCCCTCCTATGGCACCCAGCACCAAAATAGTGTCCGGCTGCCACGCCAGTGCGGCAAGCACCGCAAGTTCGGTATCGGTCTCCAGCTTGGTTTCGTGCTGGAAGCGGTCGAACTTGACGCGTTCCGCTTCCAACTCGCGTACTAGGCCTGGATCGCTGCTGTCGAGGTCGCCTATCACGAGGTCGGGCACGAGCCCCAGGCGCGCCGCCAGGGTGCTGCCACCGTCGGCGGCTATCACTACGTCGGGGTCGGGCAGGTCGCGCAGCCGCTCCGGTGAAGTCCACACCGGGCTGGCGGCCAGCACCCACACGCAACGCACTTTCCTTGGTTCCTCTGTACCTTGGGACTCCACGACTGAGACTCCCCTCCAATTGCAACAAAAAACCACACCCGGCTGGGGATGTGGTTGTAAACAATACAAATCTGCTTTCCCTACGCTGGCATTACCCAGAATCAGGTCACAGGGTCCGCGACGAGCCGGTCGCGTTCTCAGCCTGGCTTACCCAAGCTCCCCCAGCAATCTATGCAGTTGTTAATTGGTCTACTTTGATACTATACAACTAATCGGGCCTGGACAGCAACCGCCAGGCGCTGGGAGTGCCCGCGTTCGCTACAGCGAGAGTGAAACGCGCCTCTGCCGGGCCGCCTCGAACAAGATTACCGCCGTGGCAATCGCAGCGTTCAAGGATTCGGTGCCGCCCACCATCGGTATTGAAATCAACCCACCGCCGCCAGTTGCGAACGTCCGGGCCTCTTCACCGAGGCCGTGCGCTTCGTTGGATACGATAAGGGCACAAGGCGCACTCCACTCAGGCTGGTCGTACGTTAGGGGGGCATCCGCATCGGCAGCGTACACTCCGTCCGGTTCGACGCCAAGCGCCCTCAGGCCCGCCTCAATGTCGCCCCAGGACGCCTCAGGAAAGCAGGGCAGGCGGAAGTGCGCTCCCATGCCCGCCCTCACCACTTTGGGGCTGTACAGGTCAACACACCGCTCGGTGAGCCACACGGCGGTCACACCTGAGGCTTCAGCGCTGCGTAAGATGGTGCCGAGATTGCCTGGGTCCTGCACGTCGTCGCAGATGAGTGCGAGGGCGGGGTTGTCGCCGGGCGACGGCTTGGGCCAGACTGGTAAAGGAAACGCCGCTATAACTCCTTGTGGGTGCTGAGTATCACTGGCCGCAGCCAACGCGCGTGGTGTCGCCTCAAATACTCGACCTTGCTCAGACCGGGACAGCGATGCCATCCGTCGGGCCAGGCTGCGTCCGCGCTCGGTCTTGCTCAGTGCGTCAGGATCGTACAAGACCACCTGCGGGATGTGCCCTGCGTCCAAAGCGTCAGTCACCACTCGAACGCCCTCGACTAGAAAGAGTCCTGCCTCGCGGCGTTGTCTCGGGCCCCCAGCGAGCGCGCGCAGGGACTTCACAGTTGGGTTGGCTGGGCTGTCGATTAGCATGGGGGCTGTACGCAAAAGGGCGACTGCTCTGAAGAGTGTCGCCCCTGGTGCAAAGTATGTGTCGCCGGCTAGGCGTCTGTGGCTGCGGTCTCGGCTGTGTCGGCGGTAGTATCCCCGGCGGCAGGCAGAGCCAGCGTTTCGGCCATCTCCTCAGCCTGGGTGACGGCTTGAGTCGCGGCCCGCTGGATCAGCTCAGGTGCTACGGGCCTGCCACCGGCGAGGGCCACTAGCTGTGCGAACGAGGCGGCGTCCCGCACTGCCAGCTCGGCCAGCATCTTGCGGTCGATGGTGACACCCGCTGCGGTGAGGCCGCTGATGAACTTGCTGTATGATAGACCGCCAAGCCGGGACGCGGCGTTGATACGGGTGATCCAGAGGCGGCGCATGTCGCGTTTGCGCGTGCGGCGGTCGCGGTACTGGTAGGCCCGCGACTTCATTACGATCTGGTTCGCGAACCGGAACAGGCGGCTGCGCGTGCCCCTGAAACCCGAGGCGGCCTTCAGTATCTTTGCGTGCCGCCGGTGCCTTGTGACACCTCTTTTTACGCGTGGCATCTCTCTATTTCTCCTTGGGAGTGCTGCTACCGTAGGCTACCGGCCTGCCAAGCCGGTCATTGGAGGCAATACGGAGCAGTAAGCTGGTAATCTGCTGCCGGTCTACTGGACGCCGTACGGCAGCAGCCTCTTGACGTTACCTTCCTGGCTCGGATCGAGCGGGAACATGCGGTCGAACATTCGCTTCACGCGCGGCGACTTGCGGCGGCGGAAGTGGCTCTTCATGTGCTTGGTGCGCATGATCTTGCCCGAACCTGTTACCTTGAACCTGCGGGCCGCACCCTTGTGCGTCTTCATCTTAGGCATGGAGTCGCTTGCTCCTGTAGAATAAATTACCGAATAAGCAGCATTTTTCGCGACCTGCTGACGCAGGCCACAGACGGCAATTATAGCACATGCAGGCGCGACATGCAAATTCGCCGGGAGGGCCGGAGCACCTATCTGCGCGCCCCCCTGCTACAGCAATCCGGCGTACTTCAGGCCGCTCAGCGAGGTGGCCGCCGTGTCTGCATCAACCCCTTTGCCCAGCAGGAGCACGTGGAAACGCCCAAGGCCCTCCATAGAAACGAGCGTTTGAAGGCCACGTCGGAAATTTAGAGCGGCATTTAGCTCGGTGTCATGGTTCTCGGCTGTAATGGTGGTGCCAAGCCCCAACCCCACCAAGAAGGTGGCCTGCCGGGTCATGCCTATTACCGAGAACCCGGCATCTGTGGCCTCATCTCGCAAGGCGGTGAAGTCTACCAGGGCGGTGATGTCCTTGTCGCCGGGGTGGGCCAGGATGTCCGGGGTTACGGCACCGGCGTAGTAGCCGAGCAATGTTCCCTCTCGCCGCTGTTGGGAGTAGCGTCCGGGCTGAGTGTCGCCATAGTCGATGAGTGTAATGATGCCGCGCTGGAGGACCCGCGAAGCCTGCCTGAACCAACCGGCACTCTCCAGGTTCACCTCAATGACTTCGCCGAGGGCCAGTTCGATGCGATAACGCCTGAGGAACTCTTCAAGACGAGGGTCTGAGGACTTGTGGTACTCGGGTAGGAACCCGCCGTCAGGGGCATTGGCGACGAACTGCTCAAGTAGCACTCCCTCACGGTTTTCTAGTACGTGGACGGGGAAGGCATCAACAAACTCATTACCGATCAAAGCTCCGTTCAGTCCCGCCGGGAGCTCCTCCAGGCTGCCAGCCCATGAGACTCGACCTTCGTATCTGGGTACCAGTCTCTCCGCCTGCCTGGCTCGGAGCGCCGGGCTTATTTCCACAAGCCAGTAGCGGCAGCGTTTGAAGAGTGCCGGGAAGTCGGCACTCAGGGTGTCAAGAAGGTCTCCGGCGAGCGTTCCTCTGCCGGGTCCGCACTCGATGATGTGGAACTCTGAGGGGTGGCCCAGGAGCACATCGATCTCGGCGCAATGGCGGGCAAGCAGTTGTCCGAAGGCTGAGGAAGTTTCGGGGCTGGTGAGGAAATCGCCCCTGGGTCCCATGTTGGGGCCGCGCGTATAATACCCGTACTCCGGGTGGTAGAGCGCCAGTTCGATGAAGCGGGCGAGGGTGATGGGGCCATGCGCCTCAATCTCGCCCCGAATCAGGGGCGCAAGCATTTCTCCACTCAATTGCGGGTGCATATGCCCTATGATATACTCATTGTGATAGGGAGTGCCAATCTCTCGATGCGAAGGAACCAAGTTTGACCGCTGTGCAAAGTTGTCGTCGCTGCAATGCTCCGCTACAGGCTGGTGATGCTGCATGTCCGCGGTGCGGCCTCCGAGTCGCGCCCGCGGTAGCTGCTGCCCAGCCCGCGCCAGCCGTGCCGCCCACCCAGAGTAGCATTCCGCCTGCTGTGTCACCTTCACCGGATGTCTTCCCGGCACCCTTACCGGCTCCGCCTGCCACAACTTTGAGACCACCCATACAGGAAGCTCCTCCCATACCGGACGTGGCCCGGCCAACCGATACTGGTATGGGTGGACTTTCGGGTTCGGGAGATGGCTTGGGAATGCGGCGCAACGGCCCGGAGGAGACGACCTTCCTCAGGGGTACCGGCCCGCTAAATGCTCCTGCCTCGCCTGGACACATTAGTCCTGGTGAGAACACCCAATACCTCAGCAGCACGGCGGGCACGGGACCGCTCGGAAGCGCAGGCAACACTGGCCCCTTGCTACATACCGGCCCCCTCCGCACCGGGCCGTTCGACCAGTCGGTGCTGGCGCAGGCCCCTGGCCAGACTCAGACCGGGCCAATAGGCAAACAGACGCCACGAGGGGCGCTAGAACTGCTGCCGCAGGAGAGCGTTGCGTTCCAGCTAGGCGCTCTCTACCTTACCACCAAACGGGTGATTCTGCTTGCGCCCTCGGTGATCCGGTCCGCCTTCATCAGGGACATCGACGCGGTAGGCACTTTCACTGAGAGGGCATCGGGCTGGTACCTGTTCGGTAGCGTGCTCATGCTGGCAGCGGCGGGGCTGGGTGTGTACCTGTCCTTCGCCTCGCCCGCGCAGGGCCTACAAGTACAATATCCCTGGCTGTACGTGGTCAACCCGATCTGGTTCTCGGTCCTCCTGGTGGCAGGGGCGGTGCTCACGTTAGTGCGCTATTTCTTCCACGTTAAGCGCACCCTGTTCATCTCTGTAAGGGGCAGGCCGCTCATCACGGTCAGTATCGCTGACTGGAACACCCGGAAGCTCGAAGGCATGGACTCCTTCGTGAATGCCTTCTTCCAGATAAAGGACCACCAGACTGGCGAACTGGACGCACGGCAGGTAGAAGGCAGATAGGGGAACTCAAAGATGGGCAACTACGCAAGAAGGGAATGGATAGCCGTTCCCTTCTTGTCTTATATCCAGCAGAGGATCAGTCCTCTGAGTTGAGCTTCTGGTGCCCGTTCATGGGGGGGCAGAAGTGGGGCAGCCCTGCCTGGCTCAAGGGGGTTCCGCAGAAGGGGCACCGGGGCCGTCCGGCGGCTACTACCTCCAACGCGTTGAGCTGGAGCGCTTCCATCTGGGCGCGGCTGCCGAGACACCGCAGGGTAGGAGGCTCGTCGCTGTCCTCGTCGGTCTCGTGCTCGTAGGCTTCGAGAGCGATCAAGTCGTAGTCGGGGTCGTAGCGCAGGCCGAGCGCGACCACGTGGATGTCTACATCTGGGACGGTGGGGAAGTCGGCTGGCCTCGGGTTAGATACCGGTTCGGTGCGGCTGGGGATCGCCAGGCCCTGGGTGTTGTCGATTTCGATCAACATCCTGCCGATAGCGTCTGCGAGCGCCTGCAACTGCTCCTTTTCGAGCCAAATGTGCGCGGACAAGGTGTTTCCCAGCGCCATGACGCGGAAGGTCCGCTGGCCCGGCAGCCCCAGGGCCTCCGCGCCTATCCAGCTTACGTTGCCCAGGTTGTGCTGCGGTCTGTTCATGCTCATTACTTGGACTCCCGGATTGTAGGTCGTAAGGCAGGACTCTTCAAGGGCGAGCTCTTAGCGGCCGACGGACCAATCTCGCCGCCCGGCTTCACGCATCGAAAATCTTGCTGCTTGTTGAGTGCTGTTCGCTTTTGTATCATAAGATTGCGCCGGGCGCAACTCCACTCAACCACCTACCACCAAACTGGACCCAACCATCATGTCCCAAGAGAGCTACACACAGGGCGGCGCACGCCGCTATCGCCCCACAAGACGTGTGGTCAGCGACGATGAGTCGCAGCCCGGTCTGCTGACCCACGACTTCCAGGGGGTCTCGGCGGCCTACGGTGACGCGCTGCTGTTCCTCGGTTACGAGGTGGAAGGCAAGATAGAAGTGGTGGTCTATCCCCGCTACCGATTCGCGTCCGACGACCGGGTGCAGGGCTACCTCGGCTACCTGTGGGTCGAGCCTGGCACCCCGTGGGAGATAATCTTGCGCCACGTAGACCGCATAGTTGAGGCAGCACAGACCAACTACCGCACGGCAGTGTCCCTACGGTCGCAGGAAATGCACGCCCAGGGCAGGCGCTTCGAGGCGGCGTACGATGCCATAACGGAGGTCTTCAGGGAAAGCTGGCACGGGTTCGCGCTAAGGTTGGAGCGGTACGGGGAGGCCACCAAGGAGGCGGTAACGTTTACTGGGCGGCCACCAGGCCCCGTCCTGGCGAAGTGGCGGGGCGAGACCTACACCGTGCTGGTGTTTGACACCGGCTCCATCTGCATGCTCTCAGGCGACCAGCGTTCCCGGTTCGAGGAGGCGCACGTCACGCCGGAAGATTAGAACTGTTGCTGGCGCTGTTGCCGCTGTTGCTGGCGGTAGTCGTGAACGGCCTGCTTGAGGGTGCCGAGCGCGAGGGTAGCGCACTTTGGACGGCTCATCACCACCTCGCGTCCAAGCTCCTCGATTATGATGTCTTGTTGCAGGTCTTCTATCGCCTCGAGCGACGTACCTTCCATACGCTCCGACACCAGTTCCGCGGCTGCCTGGCTGATAGTGCAGCCCTCTCCCTCGAACCGAATCGTCTCAATGTTCCCCGCGTCGTCAATCTTCAGGTGCATGGTAATAACGTCGGAGCAGCCGGGATTGCCGCCGAGCGCCGAAACCGTCGCATCGTCCATGTGGCCCCGGTGCTCGGGGTTCTCGTAGAGCTCCAACAGGGTTTCGATAGCTGTTTGTCTGTCCATTCTTTGTGCTTCCCCTAGATATAGTCTTTAAGACTTTACTTTGAACAATTCCCAAGCCGTGAGACTCATGTATATTATAGCCCATCCTCGAACGCCTGACGTAACGGTACTGGCCTCATGAGGCGCGGGAGTTGAATTAAACAACTGAGGCAGAACCACTCAGTAGTTCTGCCTCATGCCTGGCTCCGCGACCAGGATTCGAACCTGGAACCTTGCGGTTAACAGCCGCCTGCTCTACCGTTGAGCTATCGCGGAACGCTACTCAACCCCCGCTGTTACAGGGTACACGAAAGTATAAGCCATTCGGGTGCCTGTGTCAAGGAAGAAGTCGAGTTTCTCGGGCACCCGCCGCCTGCATCTCAGAGTGCTCCACAGCGCCCGCGTAACCCTCGCTCCCTGCCTGCTCCATTGCCTGCCAGTGCAGGGGCAGGGTGGTTGCAATGTGCCTGTCGGCCCAGTGCCAGTTGTGTGTTGCCTCCGGCTCGACGGCGTCAACTCCGTTCTCGATGCCACGGGCACTTAGCAGCCCTATGACGTGCTGGGCGCGGTAGTAGTTCGACTGCCACGGCTCGGCCTCTTCGGGACCGCTGCGGATGAGCCACTGCACGTCGGCAAGTGAGGACCTGGAAGTAGTGGCTACGAGGTTCGCGGGGCTGTTGGCGGCCACGTGCTCAAGGTCGCGGGGCACGCCGAAGGCCGGGTCGAACATGGCGTTGTTCAGCACTCGGTCGCGCAAGCGCACGCCCCGCCCCCCGTTCGTGGCCCACAGAAACGTGCCGTCGAACGCGCCCGCCGAACAAAATAGCTCCGGGTGCTGCGCCGCAATCTTGATCGACTGGAACCCGCCCAACGAAAAACCGTCAACGGCACGTGCTCTGCGGTGAGGAATGGTACGGAAGTTGGCGTCAACGTAGGGCACAAGCTCGCGCACAAAGTAGTCCTCGAACTGTCCTGTGCCCACACCTGCCTCGTCCTTCGTCAGTGACGGCTCCCGGAAGTTCACCAGCAGGCCCGGTACTCTGTTGCTGTCGCTGCTAGTGCCCGGAAAGACGAGGATCATCGGGCCGACCTCGCCCTCCTCCAGCAACTCGCGGTAGACGTCAATTACCGTCCTGCCGTGCCGGGAATGGTCCTGCTGGCGGTGCACCCACTCGCGCTCGTGACCCCTGAACAGGTAGAGCGTAGGGTACCGTCGCCCGCTGTTGGTGGTGCTGGAGTAGCCGGGTGGGAGGGCGATGTAGAAGTTCTTTTCTACGCCCAGCAAAGCACTTTCTATGGTGATTCGGCGCGCCCGTGAGTCGATGGGGCGGGGGTTTGACATACTCCCTCGAGGCTCTTCCACCTCTTCCTCGGGGGCTTCAACTCTGTCGTGTGGCATGGCCGATATTATACACAAAACGTGCCACACGCGGGCGATGGCTGATAGACGATGGACGATGGACAATGGACGATGGAGGATAGGAGGCGGAAACGCCAAGACGCCGAGGACGCAGAGAACCCGCCACGAGGATGATGGTTGGTTACTACCCGTCAACTCAAAACCCAAAACTCACAACTCATAACTTGTACATCGTCCATCGTCCCGGCGCGGAAGTTGCTTTGACAAGGTATTACCCTTGTGATAAGATGGGTCCGCCTATGCGCGGGAACGAGCAGTAATTTGCGTGCGTGGTCAGCGCATGTTTGCATCATTCTTTTCATCGACGTTCTAGTTACGAGGAGGTAACGCATGGCTACTTCCACCAAGTCAAAGGTGGATACGAACAGCCGCCGCTCAAAGTCGAGCGCAACCAGGAGCAAGCACGAAGAGCTGGGGCTTGGCAAAGAGCAGTTGCTGGAAATGTATTACTACATGCTCCTGGCGCGCTCCCTGGACGAGCGAATGTGGCTGCTCAACAGGCAGGGCAAGGCACCGTTCGTGATCTCGTGCCAGGGACATGAAGCCATCCAGATCGGGGTGGCGTTCGCGATGGAGAGGGGCAAAGACTGGTTCTTGCCCTATTACCGCGACCTGGGCGTCTGCTTAGCGCTCGGTGTCACACCCCGCGAGACTATGCTCCAGCACTTCGCCAAGCGCGACGATCCCAGCAGCGGCGGACGCCAGATGCCGGGGCACTATGGCTATAAGAAACACAAGATCGTAACCGGGTCGTCGCCCGTGGCTACGCAGTTCTGCCACGCGGTGGGTGTGGCCCTCGCCTCCAAGCTCAAGGGCGCGGACGAAGTGACGATGGTGTCGGGTGGCGAGGGCGCTACCTCCAAGGGCGACTGGCACGAGTCGATGAACCTGGCGGGCATACACGCCCTGCCGGTCATATTCCTGATTGAGAACAACCAGTACGCCATCTCGGTGCCCGTGCCCAAGCAGGTCGCCGGGGGCAGCGTGGCGGCTCGTGGGGCGGGCTACGGCATGCCTGGCGTCGAAGTGGACGGTACCGATGTGCTGGCCGTGTATGAAGTGGCACGCGAAGCTGTGAGGCGCGCGAGAGCCGGTGAGGGACCAACCCTTATAGAAGCCATCACCTACCGCCTCACCGCTCACTCGTCGGACGACAACGACCGCACGTATCGTGGCCGTGACGAGATAGAGATATGGCGTGCCAAAGAGCCTCTGCCGAAGTTCCGGCAGTACCTGCTCGATAACGCTGTGGCGAGCGAGGAAGAGCTACAGGCGATAAAGCAGCGCATCGACGGCGAAGTCAACGACGCTACGGACTGGGCCGAAACGCAGCCCGTGCCATCTGCCGACGACACGCTCAAGCACGTGTTCGCAAGCCCGGAGGAGAAAGCGCAATGGCGGTAAAGACGATGATCGAGGCCATACGCGATGGGCTTCGTGAGGAGATGGAGCGAGATGAGCGCGTGTTCGTCATGGGCGAGGACGTGGGCCCGCGCGGTGGCGTGTTCGGGGTCACAGACGGCTTTTTCAAGCAGTTCGGAGAGAACCGGGTTATTGACGCGCCGCTGGCCGAGTCGGTGATTGCAGGCGCTGCTATTGGCGCGGCCATCAACGGTATGCGGCCCGTAGCCGAGATGCAGTTCGCGGACTTCAGCCACCCGGCGATGGACCAGATTATGAACGAGGCGGCCAAGATACGCTATCGCTCCAATGGAGCCTTCAACGTGCCGCTGGTGGTCCGCATGCCCTATGGTGGAGGTATTCATGGGGCGCTGTATCACTCACAAAGCGTAGAGGCATTGTACGGGCACATTCCGGGTCTGACAGTAGTTATTCCCTCGAATCCTTATGATGCCAAGGGCCTGCTGAAGGCCGCGATCCGTGATCCTGACCCCGTGATCTTCCTGGAGCACAAGGGTGCCTACCGCCTCATCCGGGGTGAGGTGCCTGAGGACGATTATACGGTGCCTCTGGGCAAGGCAGCCGTGGTGCGCGAGGGAAGTGACATGACTGCCATAGCCTATGGCATGATGCTGCACCACTGCCTGAAGGCCGCCGAGGAGATGGCGCAGGCGGGCGTGGAGGTGGAAGTGGTGGACGTACGCACCATTAGCCCGCTGGACCGCGACACTATAATAGAATCGGTGAAGAAGACCGGCAAGGCGCTCGTGGTGTACGAGGACAACCGTAGCGGCGGTTGGGGCGCGGAGATCAGCGCCTCCATTGCAGAAGCCGCGATTGAGTACCTCGACGGGCCGATACTCCGTGTTACAGGCCCGGATGTGCCCGCCATGCCCTACAATCACGCGCAAGAAGAGTTCTTCATGCCGAACCCTGAGAAGATTCTGCACGCTATGCGGGAGTTGGCGGCGTATTAGAAGTCATGCGCAGGCGTTTGCCTGGCACCGGAAGTGCTGGAATGGTCCCACGGTAGGGTGCCAACGGAACAGAAGCAACAAACAAGGAGATAACCCACATGGCGATTTCCCCGGTTACGATGCCACAGCTTGGTGAGAGTGTTACCGAGGGTACGATAGGCAAGTGGCTCAAGCAGCCCGGCGATGCGGTCGAGAAATACGAGTCGATTGCCGAAGTGATTACCGACAAGGTGAACGCCGAAATTCCGTCGCCGGTATCGGGCGTGATCAAGGAGTTGAAGGTAGCAGAGGGCGCTACGGTGCCCGTAGGTACCGAGATACTCACCATTGACGAAGGTGGCACTGCCGCAGAAGCCCCAGCGCCTCAGCCGTCAGCGGCTGCTGCATCGGCACCCGCGCCGATACCTGCGCCTGCCGCCCAGCCCGAGGCACCCGCACCCGCACCCGCACCTGCGCCTGTGGCAGCAGAGGCCCCGGCCGCGCAGACCGCTACGGCATCTTCCACGCCCGCACCTGCGACCGGTGGCAGTGACAACGGCCGTGCGGCAGCCCAGGTGCCCGCCGACATGGGTGCCGCCGTGGCCGCGAACGTGCCTGCCTCTGAGACGCAGTTCTACTCGAGCCTGAGCGGCGGTCCTTCGACCGTCCCGGAGACTTCCAGTGACCGCGACGAGTTCCGCAAGCGTTACACCCCGGCGGTGCGCCGCCTTGCCGAAGAGCACGGGGTAGAACTGGGAGCAGTGAAGGGTACCGGGAGTGGCGGCCGCGTGACCAAGGAGGACGTATTGCAGTACGTCGCGCAACGCACGGCTGCTCCCGCACCTCAGCCCGCCGCAGCACCTGTTCCCGCTGCCCCGGCTCCTACCGCTCCCACGGCTCCGGCCGCCCCTTCAACGGCAGCCGCTGCTGCACCGGCTCCTTCGGCCCCCGCCCAAGTGCCGTCCATGCCCGCCGTCTCGGGTGATACGCCCATGGGGCTGACGCCGATGCGCCGCGCCATTGCCGAGCACATGGTCAGGAGTGTGCATACCTCGCCTCACGCATGGACGTCGGTCGAGATAGACATGACGAACGTGGTGAAGTACCGGGAGAGCATCAAGAAGAGCTTCGAGCAGCGCGAAGGCATCAGCATCACTTACCTACCATTCTTCATCAAGGCGGTGGTGGACGCGGTGAAGCAGGTGCCCCAGGTGAACGCGGTCTGGAGCGACGAGCAGGGCGTGGTGCTCAAGCGTGAGATCAACATCGGCATACCGATTGACATCGGAGAGGGGCTGATCGTGCCGGTGATACATGGCGCTGACAACCTGAGCGTCACGGGCATCGCTCGTAAGGTGTACGAACTGGCCGAGCGCGCCCGCGCCAACAAGTTGACGCTGTCCGACATCCAAGGCGGCACGATCACGGTGAATAACACCGGGGCGCTGGGCACCATTATGACCCACTCGATTATCAACCAGCCTCAAGCCTGCCTGGTGACCATGGAAGCGGTGGTCAAGCGACCTGTCGTCATAGACGATGCGATTGCCATCCGCAGCATGATGTACTCGGTAATCGCGCTCGACCACCGGATCCTCGACGGGGCTGTCGGTGCGCGGTTCCTGCGTCTCATCAAGCAAAGCCTGGAGAGTTTCGACCCGGCTTCGGCAGGTCTGTAGTCAGCATCAGGTCAGGGCGCACGGTCCGTCAGCAGTACGGGCCTGCGCCCTGTGTTATAATTTCTACATACGACTCAGAATCTTATCTCAACTTAGGTAATACAGGCCCGGCGTATACATTCACGTGGCGCAGGGGCGGGAGACATATAAAAATGGCAGATACACTGAACAATGCACCGGGTTCACCGCTGGAGCTTAAGCCTTATAGCCGCCCAGGCGGACCCGCGAGGCCCGTGAGCACCCAGCCCACCACCATCGAGCGCAAGCCCGATTGGCTGACCGTCAAATGGAAGCAGGGTGAGAATTACCGGGACCTCAAGGGGCTGATGCGCGAGCATGGCCTGCATACGGTCTGCGAAGAGGCTCACTGCCCCAACATTTCCGAGTGCTGGGAGCACCGCACGGCTACATTCCTCATTCTTGGTGACACCTGCACCCGCTCCTGTGGCTTCTGCGCCATTAAGACCGGCCGTCCGTCCAAGCTGGACCGCCAGGAGCCTGAGCGCGTAGCGCGGGCAATCCAGTCGTTACAGTTGAAGCACGCGGTCATTACGTCGGTCAACCGGGACGAACTGGACGATGGCGGGGCAGAGATATTCGCGGAGCTTATCCGTCTGACGCGAGAGTACGTGCCCGGCTGCGGCATAGAGGTGCTGATACCCGACTTCAAGGGCGTGTGGTGGGCGTTGCAGCGCGTCATGGACGCGAGGCCCGACATCCTGAACCACAACGTCGAGACGGTGCCACGGCTGTATTACATCGTTCGCCCGCAGGCCAAGTACGAGCGGTCGCTGGAACTGCTCCAGAAGGCCCGCCACATGGATACCGAGGGCCGCAGCTACACCAAGAGCGGCATCATGATTGGCCTCGGTGAAGAATGGGACGAGATAGTGCAGACGATACGCGACCTGCGCGACCATGAGGTAGACATTCTCACTGTGGGACAGTACCTGCGGCCCTCGTTCAGGCACCTGCCCGTGCTCAAGTATTACACCCCCGCCGAGTTTAAAGAGTTGAAGGAAATCGCGCTCGGTATGGGCTTCAAGCACGTGGAGAGCGGGCCGCTGGTGCGCTCGTCGTATCACGCGCACGAGCAGGTGCAGGCGGCAGGCGCGTAGGAACGGGAGCTATTCGATGGCTGACACGCTGGAGAGGGCAGAGTCTATAACTCGCCCTCTTTCTATTTTGGACCTGGGGTTGATCCCTTACGAAGAAGGTTGGGCGCTACAGAAGCAGTTGGCAGCCGAGCGTGCGCAAGGGAGAATAGGCGACACGCTGCTATTGCTCGAGCACCCCCATACCTATACCTGCGGGCGCAGCGGCGGGCGCGACCACATCCTTATTGGCGAAGCTGAGTTGCAAGCCCGTGGAATTACGGTCCTGGACGTTGACCGTGGCGGCGACGTGACCTACCACGGTCCAGGGCAACTGGTAGCCTACCCCATACTGCAACTCGCCAGCAATGGACGAACTGTTGACTACCGTGCTTATTTACGCTCGCTGGAACAGGTTCTAATAAATACATTAGCTGATTTCGCAATATACTCACAACGTTACCAGGGCTACAGTGGCGTTTGGGTGGGGCGTGAAGGCGCGGAAGAGAAGATAGCGGCCATCGGTGTCAAGGTAGACGGGCGGCGAGTTTCGACGCACGGTGTGGCATTGAACGTGAACACCGCGCTTCAGTACTTCAGCTACATAGTGCCCTGTGGCATTGCGGAAAAGGGTGTAACGTCCATGCAAAGGCTGGTCGGAGAGCCTGCCGATATGAGCCGGGTAAAAGAGGCCTTCACACGGGCCTTCTGTGAGGTCTTCCGCTTTACTCGCGACTAGCTTTCTGATGCCGCAAATCATGGTCGCGTTTGACTAGAGCATCTTCACGGCGGTACAATGTCAGGTAGTGGAAAACAACACTTCACCTTCAACTTATGACAACGAGCCGCAGGCATTGGAGCTTCAAACGTTACGCGCTACCGTACGCGGTCGCGTGCAAAATGTGGGTTTCCGGATGTTTGTTTTAGAGGCCGCGCGCAGCTTGGACGTGGCGGGATACGTGCGTAATGAGTACGACGGCAGCGTGGCCGTCATGGCAGCGAGCACGCGGGCTCCGCTGGAGCAACTGCTGATTGCCTTGAAGCGGGGACCGTCCCACGCTCGCGTAGATCGAGTAGACGTAGACTGGCAGCCGGGGAACCCGCAGGGGCTCACCGGGGCATTCGAGGTTGGAGCCTGATGAGTGTCACCGCTGGGGCGGGGGTGCCCGTTGCGCGCACACGCGACCGGGGGCGCAACGTTTGGCTGGTGCTGATACTGAGTACGGTGGCCTTTTTCGCGCTGTGTGGGCTGCTCGGAACAAGCGCTCTCGGTTTTCTCACAAGCATTACAGAACCTCAGACCGGCATCCTTCAGCTTCGGAAGGGCAGCCGGCTTATAGTACAGCGACTCGGAACGACGGCCCCGTTGTACGTAGCCGATAAGGTGGTGATTAACGAGGGCGACCGCACCACAACAGGTCCAGATAGCGAGGGGTACGTGGACTTGTTCGAGGGCGACATAACGGTACGAACCTACTTCAGCACTACAATCGCCCTGGATACGCTGCGAACCAGCCGGTTTTTCCAGAACCTGCGCCAGATGCGACTCACGCTCGATACGGGCACAGTGGTCGTCGCAACCGGCGCGCCGTCCGATTACGCCGACGAGAACTACGTGGTTGCGACCTTAGATGGAGACGTGCTTGTACCCAGCCAGACTCGCGTGCGCGTCACAAGGAAGCCTGGTGAGCCTGGCACCACGGTCGTTGTAGAAGAGGGTACCGCTTCGGTATTCTCGAAGGGCAACCGCCTGGAACTGGGAGAAAACAGGATGGTAACCGCCCACGCCGAGGGTGAGTTTAGCGCCGTCAGCACTGCCATTGATGAACTCATACGGAACGAAAACTTTATCGATCCATGGACCAGTGAGGCAGAATCGAAAGAGGGCGGCGGCCTGGGTATTGCCGCATGGCTGCCGATCAGGGAGAACGCTGGCGGTCCCGAGGGCCGCTTGAATGTGATAGAAGTAATAACTGAGACTGTTGGCTCAAGCACGAATTACCTCGTCGATATACGCCGCGAGGGACCCACGGACCAGTACGGGACCCTTGGAATCCGTCAAGAGATAAACCGCCCGGTCGACTACCTGGAAAGAATCGAGCTTAGGGCGAGCATACGCGTCGTGCAACAACCTGATGATATCGGTGGGCCGACTGGCGTCGCGTATCCTCTAACCATAAAGGTAAATTATACTGACGCTCAGGGTAACCCGCAGAGGTGGATCCGTAGCTTCTACTACGGGCAAGACACTGACGCGAACGAAACCTCAGACGTGAAAAGGGTCGCCCAGAATCGCTGGACGCTGGTGCCCGCCCCTGGCGATAAATCGAACCATTATACCTTGAAGCCGAACGCGGAACAGCCGGAGCCTGACATCATTAATTCCATTGAGATCTATGGCTACGGGACTCAATTCAATAGCTCCATAAACTCGATTTCGCTCTCAGGGTACTAAACACAGGCTCTGAGGAGACCGTTGGGACGGGTTGTCTCGCAGCAGAACCTCGGAACCGACGTAGCAGCAGAACGTTTGTAGATGTGGAAGTTGCCGGGCGTGGCAGGCGCGGCGGGGAATCAAGTGAGGGAGGACTAATTTGAGCAAGATTGCGGTAATTGGCACGGGCTACGTGGGCCTGGTGACGGGCACCTGCTTTGCGGACCTGGGGAACGACGTAACGTGCGTGGATGTAGTTCCTGAGAAGGTTGAGATGCTTCGGCAAGGGCGCTCACCTATCTACGAGCCTGGGCTTGAAGAGATAATCGTGCGCAACCAAAGGGCGGGCAGGCTGCATTTCACCACCTCCTACGAGGAGGCTCTGCAGGGCACGCAGTTCGTCTTCATCGCGGTGGGCACGCCGGAGTCCGAGGATGGCTCCGCCGATATGCGGTACGTGAAGGCCGCCGCCCGCGAGATTGGTCGTGTAGCACCTGGCCGCGCCGAAGAACCGATGGCGATCATCAACAAAAGTACGGTACCCATCGGGACGGGCGACGTTGTAGGCGGCCTTGTGCGGGAGAGCGCCCCCGAGGGCTTCCGGTTCGCGGTAGTCTCGAACCCTGAGTTCCTGCGGGAGGGGCAGGCGGTGCTGGACTTTATGCACCCCGACCGTGTGATACTTGGCTCCGACGATCGCGCGGTGGCAGAGCGCGTCAAGGAGTTGTACGAGTCGCTTGGCTGCCCGATCATGGTAACCGACATTCGCACCGCCGAGATGATTAAATACGCCTCGAACGCTATCCTGGCGACCTATATTTCGTTCATCAACGAGATCGCCTTCATCTGCGAGGGGCTGGGAGCCGATGTGAAGGAAGTAGTGCAGGGCATGGGCTACGACAAGCGCATCAACCCGGCTTTCCTCAACGCGGGCGTCGGTTTTGGTGGAAGCTGCTTCCCCAAGGACGTGAAAGCCCTCGCGCACATGGCCGAGATCAGCAACAACGCCAAGCCGCAGTTGCTGAATGCGGTGCTTGACATAAACCAGGAAGCTCGTCGCGCCTTCATCGAAAAGGTCGTGAACGCGCTCGACGGTGACGTGCAGGGCAAGCGTATAGGCGTGCTTGGGCTGTCGTTCAAGCCTGATACGGACGATATGCGGGAAAGCCCCTCAATCGACATCGTGAACGGGTTGATTGAGTTGGGAGCGGAGGTGCAAGCCTACGATCCGATTGCCAACGAGGTCGCACGCAAGCACCTCGACAAGCGCGTCCGCTTCTGTACCGATGCCTATTCGACGGCAGCCGGAGCCGATGCGCTGCTGCTAATAACCTCATGGAACGAGTTCAAGGCGCTCGACATGGAAAGGGTCAAGGCGAGCATGCGCCAGCCGGTGTTGCTCGACGGCCGCAACGTGTACGATCCTGTTGAGATGCGCGAGCTTGGCTTCACCTACGCGGGCGTGGGCCGCCGCTAGCCTGGGCATGTCCGAAGCGTTTACCAGCCCCAGTTCCCTGGTAGGTCTCTCACCTCTAGCGGCCGGGGCCGGGCTGTCTGTGGCGGATGCATTGGACGGTCGAATCCAGTGCGGCGTGGACCTTATCGAGATAAGCCGCATTCAACACGCCCTTGAACGCTGGGGCGAGCGTTTCCTGCACCGCGTGTGGACCGAGAGTGAGATTGC
Source organism: Chloroflexota bacterium (assembly GCA_030913985.1). Taxonomy (GTDB): domain Bacteria; phylum Chloroflexota; class Chloroflexia; order QHBQ01; family JADMIH01; genus JADMIH01. Next base: position 26,562 of record JALZHI010000001.1, read on the forward strand.
CACGTCGAGGGGCAGGCATCGTGAGCTTGCCGCCCGGTTCGCGGCCAAGGAAGCCGCCTCCAAGGCTCTAGGCACGGGTATCGTGGGCCTCGTCTGGCGGGAACTAGAGGTGCTGCCGGACCGGCGTGGAAAGCCGCTGCTCTTCCTGCATGGGCGGGCTAGGGCCAGGGCCGAGGAACTGGGGCTGAATACGTGGGCTGTGAGCCTTACCCACAGCCGCGATATGGCCTGCGCCTTCGTGGTCGCATACGCCCAGCCCGCCACGTAAAGGCATGCCCTTACTTGTCACCGCAGCCGAGATGCGCGCAATTGAAGCCGAGGCCGTGGAGCACGGTGAAACGTGGGCAGGGCTGATGGAGCAGGCGGGCGCGGCGGTGGCCGAGCACATCATCGAGTGGCTCAGTCCCGGTACGGACCAGCGCGTGCTCGTTCTTGCGGGGCCGGGCAACAACGGCGGGGACGGGCTGGTAGTGGCCCGGCACCTTCAGGACCAGGGCTGGCAAGTGCGTTGCCTGACCTGGGCGCGCAGGATGGACCCAGAGGACCGCTTGCTGGTAGCTCTTGCAGAGCGTGATGTTGCCGTGTCACCGGTCTCATCAAGTGACTTTCAGTTGCCGCTCCAGGAGGCATTGTCCTGGTCCACCGTAATCGTGGATGGTCTGCTCGGCACGGGCCTGCAACGCGGCATAGAATCCCCTCTGGCTGATATAATCAAGCAGGTGGCTGCATCGAACATCCCGGTGGCGGCAATTGATTTGCCCAGCGGCGTTGACAGTGACACGGGGCGAGTCCTTGGTGCCGTGCTTCCGGCCGACTTTACCGTCGCGACGGGCCTGCTGAAGTACGGACACGCTCTGGAGCCGGGCAAGAGCCTCGCGGGACAAATAACCATAGGAGATATAAGAGTGAGTCAGGCAACGAGCCGGGAGACGGCCAAAGGAACTCTACTTACAGACAGCGACATAAGCAAGATGCTGCCGGAACGCTCGAACGAGGCCAACAAGGGCACTTTCGGCAAGGCGATGGTGGTATCCGGCTCTGTCAATTATATAGGGGCGGCGGCGTTGGCGACCGAGGGAGCCATGCGCTCTGGGGCGGGGTTGGTCACGCTTGCCTGCGCGGGCGACCTGCTGCCGATACTTGCGGTGAAACTGACCGAGTGTACTTTCCTGCCGCTGCCATCCGACCTGGGAGCGATTGCGCAGCCCGCCGCTGACAAGCTGCTGGCAGAGACCAGGGGTTACTCTGCTCTGCTGATCGGGTGCGGCCTCGGCAAGGAAAAGGAGACTGCCGCGTTCCTGCGCAGCCTGCTTTCCAGGCCGGAGGAGATTACCCACCCGGGCATGCGGCCCATCGGCTTCGCGGCGCGGCGCGTCGAGGCGAAGAGCAAAGAGCAGGAGAAGCACGAGCTGCCGCCCCTGGTGCTCGATGGCGATGCGCTGAACCTGCTGGCCGACTGGACTGAGTGGGCCGACCACGTACCGGCTAACTCGGTGCTCACCCCGCACCCTGGCGAGATGGCACGCCTCACCGGCCTTTCGATTGATGAAGTGCAGGCGGACCGAGTGGCTGTAGCTACGGAATACGCCGCGAAGTGGAAGCAGGTTGTGGTGCTGAAGGGCGCAGCTACCGTGATTGCCGAGCCAGGAGGCAAGGTCTATGTTAGTCCCTTCTCCAACCCGGCCCTGGCGACAGCAGGCACGGGCGATGTGCTTGCCGGAACGATTGTGGGCTTGCTGGCCCAGGGCCTTGACGCGGTGAACGCGGCCTGCGCGGGGGTCTACCTGCATGGCATGGCGGGCAAGATGATGTTGGCCGAGTATGGACCCGCAGGCGGGTTGGCGGGCGACCTCGTCCGGCTCATGCCACAGGCGCAAAAGGCGCTGCGCGAGGGAAGCGATGGTTAGCCTCGGTGAAGAGGCACAGGTCGGCTCGTCGTGCGAGACGCTGGACCGCCCTGTGGCCGCCGAGATTGACCTTTCCGCAATTGCGGGGAACGTGCGCGCTATCAAGAGCCTGGTGGGTCCCACCTGTCGAGTGCTTGCCGTCGTAAAGGCCAACGGTTATGGTCTCGGCGCGCAGTGGGTGGCACAAGCTGCGCTTGAGGGCGGGGCTTCGTGGCTTGGTGTCGCCCGTGTGGACGAAGGAGTACAGTTGCGCCGTGCCGGGTACACAGGCCCCCTGCTCGTCATGAGCTACACGCCCCCCGAAGAGGCAGAAGTCGCGGTGCGGAACCGGCTCACTTTGGCCGTGCACCGGCAGCACACGGCGCTGGCTCTCGAAGAAGCCGCTCGAAGCCTCGGCCTCTCGCCTGGAGAGGTAGCAGTCCATTTGAAGGTGGATACGGGGCTGGGCCGCTACGGGTGTACGTCGGAAGAATTCAAGTCGCTGGCCCACGCGGTGCGCCAACTGCCGCACCTGCGACTGGAAGGTCTTATGACCCACTTCGCCGATGCTGACAACCCCGACCAGACGTTCGTGAGGCGGCAACTGGCTCTATTCAACGACCTGAAAGCGCGCGCAGCCGAGGAGGGCATCGAGTTCGAGATCGTGCACGCCGCTAATTCCGCCGCTACCCTGTCTCTGCCGGAAGCCCGGCTTGATATGGTACGCTGTGGCATCGTGCTTAGCGGCCACGTGCCTGCCCCCCACCTTGCAGGCGTGGTAGAGCTGAAGCAGACGCTGACGCTTCGCTCGAAGCTGGCGAGGGTATTCCAGGCTTCCGAGGGCGCGACTGTGGGTTACGGGCGCACGTGGACCGCTAAGACGCCCGCGCTAATCGGCCTCGTCACTGTAGGGTACGCGGATGGGTATCGACGTGTGCTCTCGGGCCGGGCGGAGGTGTTGGTGCGGGGCAGGCGAGTGCCTGTGGTGGGGCGCGTGAGCATGGACCAGATTGGCCTAGACCTTACAGGGGTGCCGGAAGCGCGCGAGGGAGATGAAGTGGTGCTCGTGGGCGCGCAGGGGGCGGCGTCGGTGACGGTGGATGACCTGGCCGGCTGGGCGGACACAATCACTTATGAAATCTTGTGCGGCCTATCTGAGCGCGTGCCCAGGCGGTATATGCACTCAGGGCAGGCCGTGGAAGTCTGCAACTTGCTGGGATGCAGTCCGGTCACTGAGAGGACCGGGGTGCGCAAGGAGCTTAGCCGATGAGAGCCGTTGACCTGATTGCCGCCAAGCGTGACGGGCGCGAACTCACACGCGAAGAGCTTTCGTGGTTGCTGCGGTCGTACCAGCGCAAGGAGGTCCCTGATTACCAGATAAGCGCGTGGCTCATGGCTGTCTACTTTCACGGCATGACGGCACGGGAGACCGCTGACCTCACCATGGCGATGGTAGAGTCGGGCACGCGGCTGGACCTGTCATCCCTTGGCGAGTTCGTGGGCGACAAACATTCGACGGGCGGTGTGGGCGACAAGACGACGTTAGTGGTGGCTCCGTTGGTGGCCGCCGCCGGTGTGCCGGTCGCCAAGATGTCGGGGCGCGGGCTTGGGTTCTCCGGCGGCACGATTGACAAGCTGGAGTCGATAGCGGGGTTCCGCACTCAACTGGGCACCGAGGAGTTCATCGACATAGCCAGGCGCACGCGGCTGGTGGTGGTCGCACAATCCCCCGATTTGGCTCCCGCCGATGGCCTACTCTACGCCCTGCGCGATGTTACGGCCACGATAGAAAGCATTCCACTGATTGCCAGCAGCATCATGTCCAAGAAGATAGCGGCGGGCGCTACGGGGGTGGTGCTCGACGTGAAGATAGGGGCCGGGGCCTTCATGAAGACCATGGAGTCTACCCGCGAGCTTGCGACCACCATGCGCGACATTGGCCGCAACGTGGGCTTGCAGGTGAGGGCGGTAATCTCCGGCATGGACCAACCCCTTGGCTGGGCCGTGGGCAACGCGCTTGAAGTGAGAGAGGCCGTACAGACGCTGAGAGGCGAAGGCCCCGCCGACCTGCTGGAGGTTTCTACCACGCTGGGGGCGCACCTGCTGCACATGGCGGGCAAAGCAGGTTCGGTCGAGGAAGGGGTGGCCCAACTCAGCGAGGTGCTTGCCTCCGGACGTGCGCTGGCGAAGTTCAGGGAGTTTGTCGAAGGACAGGGAGGGGACCCCGACTTCATTGACGACTTGTCCCTACTGCCACAGGCACACTTTCAGGCTGAAGTGCCTGCAACCGCAGGGGGTTACGTCACCTCAATTGACGCTGAGACCATCGGCAGGGCCTCGGTTGAAATAGGAGCGGGGCGGGCCGTCAAGGGCCAATCCATTGACCACGCCGTAGGTTTTGTGCTTCACAAGAAGATTGGCGATATCGTGACGGCGGGTGAAAGTCTCGCGACGGTGCACGCGGCCTCGGAAGCAGGAGTCGAGGTGGCGGTGCGTTCAGTACTGAGTGCCTTCAGCATAGGCGGGCAGCGGGTAGAGCCTCTGCCGACCGTGTTGGAGGTCATTCAATAGGCAGTTCCGATTTTGTAGCGATTGGTAGAGGAAGAGGTGGTCCGCTAGGACCACCTCTTCCTGCTTTCAGGCGTATTATCGCTTCCTGCTCTGCCGCGACGTGGACTGTGCGTAGTGCACGTTCTTGCGCGTCATGGCGTCGAAGCCTCCCTCGGCCACTTTACTTTCCAGTTCCAGTGCCTGCACCTCTGCCATGGCGGCGGGTGAAGCCGGGGCAATGTTCTGTAAGTAAGCGGCGGCGGTTCGCAACCTGCCTGCGCTGCCCGCGTAGTCGCCTGCCGCGTCCAACTTGAGGGCTTCCTCTCGTGCGGCGGCCACTTCGAGCAGGGCGGCGTCCTCCACGACGGAGTTGTTCGGTTGCTCGTTGTTTACCTCAGCCTCTGGAGCGAATGTGATTGTCGCCTCGCGGTTGTTCAAGCTTGTCGTTGCACCGGTCTCTACATCCCTGTACGTAAGGGTAGTATCGAAGGTCAGCATGTTGCCCACGCCCTGCGCGGTTAGGGCGAGTTTGAGCACCACGCTGCGCGTCTCGCCAGAGATCAGGTCGTCTAGGCGGACCGTCAGCAGACCGTCAGCGCGTGAAGACTCGAAGCTGTTGAGCAGTCGCGCTTCTACGAGATGCGGTAGACGTATGTCCAGCTTCACCTCGCGCGCTACCGTTGCAAGTACCTCGCCCAGCTCACGGTGGAGAAAGTCGGGGATCTGCCTGGCGTGCTCGATGAAGTAGAAGTGCCCTCCTCCCTTGATGGCGATCTGCTCCATCAGTTCTTCGTTGAAATCGGCTCCAATACCCATTGTGGTGGTGCTCACGCCGCGTTCTCGCAACTCGGAGGCGTGGTGCGCAAGCTCCGCCGTGTCCACGATGCCCACGTTTGCCAGCCCGTCGCTCAGGAGGATAGCGCGGTTCAAGTAGCCTGCCTCGTGCATGTGGTTCGCAACCTCCTGCGCACCGGTGAGCCACCCGCCGCCGAGGTTGGTGCTGCCACCCGACTGTATAGCCTGGATGTCCTTGACCAAACGTGCCTTCGCCTCTGGTGACAACTGGCTGCTCGGCGATACCACGCTCACCTCATCGTCGTAGGCCACCACGGCCACGCGGTCTGACGCGGTGAGGTTCCGGACGCAGAAAATTGCAGCCTCTTTGGCCTTCTCCAGCTTGCTGCCCGACATCGAGCCACTGCGGTCGATCACGAGTGCCAGGTTGAGGGGCAACCGTGAGCGCATCGTGCGTTCTGGGGCTATCACCTGCACGCGCAGGTAACGCTCAGAGGCCGTGCCTGCGGGGGCGAAGCGCCTGTCAAGACTTACAACTAACTTCATTTCTGTTCTTCCGTGCCTTTCTCCGGGTGCGGCCCCAGAATTGCCCTGGCAGCTTCAATAATCTTGGTGATTGCGTTCCTGCGCGTTGTCGACAATGATGCTTCGTAGTGCAGTTCCACACCGGTCACGAGGGTGACGCGCTGCCAGCTACGTTCCTCGCCTATATACGGGTTGACTGGCTGCTGGGTGTCAGTTGCGGCCGAGACTGTCTCTACGGGTCGGGCTGGCGCGACCGGAGTTGGCGTTGGGGCACTGCTGGCACCTTCAGCCCCGATAGCGGTGCGGCGACTCGGCGGCATAGACGGCGGTGCTGACGGTGCTGGCGGCGGTGGCATAGCCTGCTCCTTCAACTGCGAGCGTAAGGCCCCCCTGTTCAGCACCTGCGAAATGTAGTCCGCAGCCGAACTCGGAGGCTCACGCTCTTCCTGCTGAGAGCCGGAACCACCTAAAAATTCCTCGACCTGTTCCGGTGCAAGACGTTGAAGCATGTCTCTAATCTCTTCCAGCGGCAGATATTGCTCCTTCAGGCGGCGCACCAGGTCAAGGAGCTTCACATGCTCCGTGGTGTACTCTGCGGGCCGTCCGCGGTCCGGTGGCGGCAGCACGCCCTGTTCGACGTAGTAGCGGATGGTCCTGGTGGTCACGCCTGCCCGGTCCGCAAGCTCCTGTATTGTCATGTAGCCTCCTTGTTACGTAACACTGGCATTATAACAGTAGAACGTCACACTGTCAACAGGCAAATTCCGGCACCTGCCAAGTCGGCGCTGGTTTGTTACGGTATAATGCAGCGGATAACGATAGAAGCTACGGGAGTTCCAAATTGCTGATAGATCCACGTATAGAGCGCATGGCTAAAGTGCTGGTTGAGTACTCACTGGGCGTGCAGCCGGGGTGGCTGGTAACCATAGATGCCACGACCACCGCCTTGCCGCTGGTCCAGGCAGCGTACCTAGAGGTGTTGAGGGCGGGCGGCCACCCGTACGTGTTGCTTGAGCCTCCCGGGCTAAAGACGGCGCTCCTGCTGCACGGCTCTGATGAGCAGCTACTTCAAGAGAACCCCTACAAGCGACTGATGCTCGAAAGGTCCGACGCCGTGCTGACCATACTGGGGGAGGAGAACACGCGCCAGTTCAACAACCTTGACGCGGGCCGCCAGTCCCTCCTGAGCAAAGGGCAGCGGGAACTGGGCGCACTACGCATGCAGCGCATCCTCGAGGGGAGACCCGGCTGCCTGACGCTGTTCCCCACCGAAGCATATGCGCAGGACGCCGAGATGAGCCTGGACGAGTTCCAGGACTTCGTGTTCCACGCCTGCCTGCTTGACGGTGACGAAGACCCTGCCGAACGCTGGCGGGACGTTTCGCGCTACCAGCAGCGCATCGTTGACTGGCTGACGGGCAAGCGGGAGGTGCACGTCGAAGCACCAGGCACCGACCTGACCATGCTCATCGAGGGGCGCACCTTCATCAACTCGGATGGCAAGCGCAACTTCCCAAGTGGTGAGGTGTTTACGTCACCTGTGGAGGAGAGTGTGGAGGGCACTATTACCTTCACTTATCCCACCTCGTACAGCGGGCGGAGCGTACAGGGCGTAAGACTGAGGTTCGAGGGGGGTAGGGTGGTGGAGCACAGCGCCGAGACGGGGGAGGAGTTCTTGTCCGCCATGCTCAGGGTGGACGACGGCGCGGCACGGCTGGGGGAATTCGCGATTGGCACCAATCCTGGTGTGACGCGCATCACCCGCAACGTGCTTTTCGACGAGAAGATCGCGGGCACGATCCACTGCGCGCTGGGCAACGCGTATCCCAACGCAGGCGGTACGAACAAGTCGGCAATCCACTGGGACATAGTTACGGACATGAAGCAGGGGCGCATTACCGTGGACGGCGAGTTGCTCTACGAACACGGCGAGTTCGTGATCTAGACACAGCCCTGAAATGGCAGACGCGAAAAAGGCACCTTGCAGAGCAGGGTGCCTTTTCAGTCCGGTGTGCTTGGCCTCCAAGATGGTCCTTAGACCTTCCTGGAGGCTTTATCTATCCACCTGAAACCGAACTCCTAGTACATGAGTTTTGACGCCGGTCATAACAACCTCCTTCTCACTCACGACTTGCCGAAAGTTGGACACAGGTCGATGCTTTCGCCACCGACACCGCGAGTTTAGCAAAGCTCTTCACTGCTGTCAAGTCACTTTTCCACTCGTCTAGGCGGTCCTATTTGCAAGCTAATGGCACGCACCCTGTAATCTTGACGTAAACGTCAGAGTTAGATATAATTCTAACATGGTTGCTTCACAGGTTGGCGATAATGTAGCGCAGGCGCCCAAAGCCGAGGGTGCTTCCGAACGGTACTTCCTTATTGGGGAGGCTGCGGAGCGCACCGGGCTGACGCAGCGTACCATTCGCTATTATGAGGAACTGGGCCTCCTGTCGCCGCCCAGCCGCACGCAGGGAGATTTCCGCCTCTTCTCCGAGGGCGATCTCGACAGGCTCAAAGAGATAGGCCGGCTCAAGCACTTGCTCGGTTTTTCGCTCGCTGAGATCAGGAAGATCGTGGACGGCGACGAGGTGCTGGGACAGCTACGCAGTGAGTATCGCGCCACGGATGACACCGCGCGCAGGCTTGCTCTCCTGGATAACGCCACCAGGCTGACCGACTCGCAACTCGAGCTAATCGAGGCCAAGATGTCGCAGATGGAGGAGCTGAGGACGGAGCTTGTGGCGCGCCGATTGCGATATGCGGAGAAACGTCGGGAGCTGGAACAGGCCCTCACTACCGCACCGATTCAGACTGAAACTACGACATAGCACAGGTGCACTAATCTATGACGATGCAAATTACCTCCGAGAGAGCAACCGTCGAGCGCAAGCAAGCCGACTCGCTCTCCCGCGATACGATCGATCGAGAGCTTTCCAGCCTCGCAACCGCCGAGCCTGCCGCCGCCGAAAACCCGCAGGCCAATATGACCCCCCAGCCCTGGATGCCCTTCTTTGGCTGGAACGTGCGCCTTCCCATGGGGATGCGCGCCCTCCGGCACCGTAACTTCAGGCTCTTCTGGACCGGGCAGCTTGTGTCTCTGGTCGGCACGTGGATGCAGATGGTGGCGCGTGGCTGGCTCGTGCTGGAGCTAACTCATTCGCCGTTCTGGCTCGGCATGGTCGGGTTCGCCAACTCTGTGCCGGTGCTGCTGTTTTCGCTGTGGGCCGGGGCGATTGCCGACAGAGTGTCCAAGCGCAAGCTGGTCATCGCCACGCAGGTCATCTCTATGATCATGGCCTTCGTGCTGGCGGCGCTGACGTTCACGAGCACCGTCGAGGTATGGCATATTCTCGCTATATCGGCGGTGCTTGGGACGGCGTTCGCGTTTGACGGTCCGACCCGCCAGGCATTCACCGTGGAGATGGTGAACGGCAAGGAAGACCTCATGAACGCGGTCGCCCTGAACTCGGCTATCTTCAATGGGGCGCGCGTGCTCGGTCCGGCCATCGGTGCGGTGGCGCTGGCGGTGCAAGGCCCTGGACTGGCTTTCCTGCTCAACGGCCTTAGCTACCTGGCGGTGCTCTACGGCCTGTTCAAGATGGACGTGAAGGAGCCGGAGAAAAAAGCCGACTCCAAGTCGGGCAACCAGATACTCGACGGGATTCGCTTCGTGGCGCGGGACAGGATAATCGGCCCGCTGATGCTCATCGTGTCGGTGGTGAGCGTGTTTGCCTTCCCCTACGTTGTGCTGCTGCCCATCTTCGCTGACTCGGTGCTCCACGTGGGCGAGGCGGGCTACGGGACTTTGATGGCCTTTTCCGGCGTCGGCTCGCTGATTGGGGCTGTGGGGCTTGCCTTCCAGAGCGGACGTTCCACCGTGAAACGCGGAAGGTTAGTGCTGATAGGCTCGATTTGCCTGCCCATATTCCTTGCGATCTTCTCCCTCTCGCCAGTCTACCTGCTTTCCCTGGTTACTCTGGTAGGCGTCGGCTGGACGATGATCGCGATCAACGCAACTATCAACACGGTGGTCCAGACCAACGTGCCGGACGAACTGCGCGGCCGCGTGAACGGGGTGTTCGCCTTCCTCTTCATCGGCATGGCACCGTTCGGCAACCTCCAGGCGGGCCTGATCGCGGACCACTTTGGCGCACCGATGGCGCTGTTCGTCGGTGCGGTGACGTGTCTGTTGGTAGTTGCCATTGTCCTGCTGAAGAACCGGCAGATTTTGTCAATCGCCTGACCATAGAGCGTCTACCGTAGCCTGTCGCTAACCACGCGGCAGGTCTTTTTGTTACCTTGCGTCTAATGCTTCCTCTATTTCGGTTGCTCGTTCCAGCATGCGGTTGGCTCGCTCCGAATCATTAGCAGCGGTGTAAAGCTGCGCTAGCCGCCTGTAGGCTCGCGCGTACTGCACCGAATTGATGCGGGCGAACTCATCCATTGGTACCTGACTGCCCAGGATACCCTTCAGAGCGTAGGTAGGTTCGGACGGTAAGTCTGTAACTGTGTCTCCGTCCGGTAACAAACGCGTAGCCAGTCCGTGTGCCTGCCGGGCGTAGCGCGGCGCTATGGCGTTGCTCTCGCAGCGCGCGGGCGCGGGCAGGTCGTCACACGGTGGTAGCATCAGCAGGAAGGCCGAGTGTGTGCCGACGTTCCGGTCCACGAACGAGGTTAGCAGGTCCAGGTAGAGGCGGTCCAACAAGGCCACGTCAAATCGCTCACCGTTCATCCACTTGCGCTGTTCCGTAGCAAACTGTTCCACCAGGTCGCGCGAGTTGTTTATCAGGAATGGGTGCCGCCGTTCGAGCTGCCCTACGTACCAGGGGTAGCGCAGCAGTGACTTGTCCACGATGGCGATGTCGGGGCGCAGGCCACGCACGTGTTGGAGGTAGTAGGTCGGAGCGTAGAAGTCCCAGTAGTCGGTGATGAGCACGCTGTTCTGCGGAAGCTCGGCAAAGACATTCTGCACGAACTGCTCAGCAAGGCGGTCCTCGCGGTGGTTCTGCCGGGGATACTGGAAGATGATGCAAATCAGTACCAACACTGTGACTGTTACAGCCCCGGTGACCAACCATTGCCTGCGCCGTCCTGCTACCTCGTGCGGGTGAGTCTGCCTGCTGTCGATTGCCGTGCCTGCGAACCAGGCGAGAGCACCGCCACCAAGCGAGACTGTCAGCATGATGTAAAACGGCACCATGTAAGGCTCGATTTCCGAAATGCCGTATGCAAGAGCGAAGACAAAGGTCATAGCGGCTGTGGCAGCGGTTGCCGCGAAGATACTGATTGACGCCCGCGCCAGGACGTAAGCCCCGCCCGCCGCCGCGAGTAGCACTACCGGGGTGAGCAACCACCACTGTTGCGAGGCGTAAGTCACCACCCGTTCAAGGTTGTCACCCGCCGTACCGAACAGGTATACGCGGTACTGCCAACCCGTAATGTGCCGGTAGAAATCGTCCCAGGACGTGGGCGCTCCCCAGTTCATCACGGGCGACTGGGAGGAGCGCACCGGGAGATAAAGATAGAGCAACAAGGGCAAGATAGTTGCGGGCGCTGCGACGTACCAGTTCTTCAGCAGTATGTTTAGGCGCTCACGCCAGTCGGTCCCGGCTAGCAGGACCACCAGGAGACCGGGTGCCAGCAGAATCGTCATCATGTGGTTGGTAAGCGACAGGCCCCCGGCGAGCGCCGTGACCAGCAGCCAGCGTCGCGTACCTGCCCTGTCACCACGCTCGAAGGCTGCCCTGTACTTGAGCGCAGACAGCAACAGGAACACGACGAAGAAGTAGTGCAGGGTGTACATCTTGGCTTGCGCTGTGCGGCTCCAGAAGCTGGCTGAGGCCGCGAAGAGGGAAGCAACCGAGCCTGCTAACACGAGCTCCGGCCAGGGCGAAGGTGTTACGCCACTGGTTTTCAGGCTCGTGTCACTGACGCTCGCCCCCTGCTTCCTCTGCCGCTTGCTGGCGCGTCCCTGGTGCTCCTGGGCCAGCGCAACAACGGACCGCTTGGCGAACCCGGCGACTTCCAGCAGCAGAAGGAAGAGTACCAGTACGGCCATTGCTCCCCAGAAAGCTGAGAAGGCGTTGACCCGCCAGGCTACCTCGCCGGGCAGCAGGTGTGATGCTACATATCCCAATAGCACATAAAGCGGGTAGCCTGGCGGGTGGGCGATCCCCGGCTCATACAGGGCGGTGATTAGCTCGCCGCTGTCGATGAAGTTGACCGTAGGCGAAGTTGTGGACAAGTAGATACCGAGCCAGCCGAGGAAGATGGTGGCGGCTGCCACTTTTGTGGGTCCGCCCGGTATGTCGCGAAGGCGTGCCAGCATTAGATCTCCAGTCGTTGACAGGCTGCATTTATGTTACCATGCGCCGGGCGGGCTGACCAACAGGAAAATTGAAGGTGCGTTGAGCATGTGTTATAGTCCTACATATGTCGAATTCACGTACCCCGAGCACCTTCACCCGAGGGCGCTTCTTCGCCGCCTGGTGGTTTGTACCCGTCGCAGTAGCATGTACGATCTTGCTCGGGGCGTGCAACCTGTCCGTTAACGAGGACGGTCCTAGGAGGAGCCTCTTTACTCCGACGCCGCTGGGCACGCTGCCACCTGACTTCGAGCCGGACGCACCGCCGGAACTCAACGAGACTGTGGGCCCAGGCACTCCCGCCAACACGAGCGTCCCTCGACCTTCTAGCACTCCAATACCGACTTCGACGCCCACACCGCTGCCGACGAACACGCCTACCGTGACAAACACACCGGGGACGCCCTCGCCAACGCGCACACTGACGAGTACGCTGACCCCGTTCGCCACTCCCACACCGTTCGCTACTTTCACACCGCTACCCGTAATTCCGACCGTGACGCCACGCCCGTTCTGGTCGCCTACTCCGAGGCCAACCAGCACACCGACAGGCGTGCCGTCGGCTACGCCCACAGAGACGGCCACTCCGGATATCATCCCGCTGCCGCAGGTGACGGATACACCCCTGCCCGCAGACACCCCGGTTGAGACGCCTACCACCCAGCCAGTGCCGGAGCCGGTGCCGACCGATACGCCCGCGCCACCTCTGGGAGTGCTACTGACGCCGGTCACACCTTGATGCTAGGGCCGCTGACACATTTCCGAGGTAGAGTAACATGAGCACTAAGGTTGGCGTAATTGGACTCGGTGCGATGGGCCTGCCGATGTCACGGCGGCTGTTGCAGCACGGGTACGACCTGACGGTGGTGCCTCACCACAATACCGCACCCGCCGAGCAGTTGGCTCGACTGGGTGCGACGGTGCTCAAGCGACCGGGCGAGATGGCGCAGGCGTGTGAGGTGGTGATTACCTCCGTTCCCGATGTGCCCCAGGTGCAAGAGGTGCTCTTCGGGCCTGGAGGCCTCAGCAGGGCAGCGAAAGACGGCCTGTTGTACATCGACATGAGCACCATAACACCCACGGCGGCACAGGAGCACTACGCGAGGCTAAAGGAGCAGGGAGTGGCCGCCCTGGATGCCCCGGTCAGCGGCGGTCCCGCACGCGCCGCCGACGGCACCCTGACTATCATGGTGGGTGGAGATACGGAGGCGTTCGAGCGAGGTCTGCCGGTACTGAATGTGCTCGGCAAGAACATCACGCATGTAGGGCCTGCGGGCAGCGGGCAGGGCGTCAAGCTGGTCAACCAGCTACTGATTTCGACCATCATGGTGGCGAACGCAGAGGCGCTGACTCTTGGTGTAAAGGCGGGCGTGCCGCTCAACACGATGCTGGAAGTTATCGGCACATCCAGCGGCTCGAATTACCTGATGCAAAACTGGATGACCAGGACGCTTTTCAATGACGATCTGAAAAGCGGCTTTGCCCTGGACCTGCTCATGAAGGACCTTAGGGCGGCGCTCAGTTGGGCGGGCGAGCTAGGGCTGCCCACCTTTTGCGGGGCTATGTCGCAGCAGCTATATAAGCTAGCGCGCACTGGTGAGACTGCGCGCCTCGACTATTCGGTGGTGGCTTCTATCTACGAAGAAGCGGCAGGTGTGAAGCTGCGACTCGAGGCCGGCGATGACAGGTAGGCTATTGGTGAAGCTGGTGCCCTGTGCTATAATCATGACGTGCCGGCAACCTGGCAGACGGGCAGGTGTGTAGGATGCGGGCCGAAATTGTGTCTATTGGCACCGAACTGCTTTTAGGCACCATCACTGATACCAACGCCTCATACCTTGCCCGGCGGCTTGCCCTGCTGGGCATTGACTGTTTCTATATCTCCCAGGTCGGAGATAACCCGCACCGGCTCCGGGAGGTCCTGGCGAGGGCCTGGGAACGGAGCGACCTCACCGTAACGACCGGCGGCCTCGGTCCCACCGTTGATGACCTCACCCGCGAGGCTATCGCGGAGATGTTGGGCGAGACCCTGTACGTTGATGAAGGGCTGGCGGAACAAGTGCGGCAGTTTTTCGCCAGGCGTGGGAGCCAGATGCCCGAGGCCAACCTGAAGCAGGCGGCTCTCATCCCGTCAGCAACCGCGATAGATAACCCCATCGGCACGGCTCCGGGCTGGTGGGTAAGCCGCGACACGCAGCCCGGCCCGCGCATCATGGTCAGCATGCCGGGAGTGCCCTTCGAAATGAAGCGCATGTGGGAGCATGAGGTGGAACCTCGATTGCGGAAGCTAAGCCCCACGCAAATTGTATCGCGAACGTTGAAGGTGCTCGGCCTGGGCGAGTCGGCAGTGGAGCAGGTGGTGGTGGACCTCATGTCGGGCGCGAACCCGACGCTGGCACCTTATGCCAAGCAGGATGGCATTCACCTGCGCATCACCGCCAAGGCGGAAAGCGAGCGCGTGGCGCACGAGATGATCGCGGGGCTGGAATCGCAAGTGCGCGATCGGCTGGGCAGTGCGGTCTACGGGGTTGACGAAGACACACCCGCGGGCGCCGTGCTGGACCTGCTAGAACGGACCGGAACCAGGCTCACCGTGGTGGAGATTGGCGAGGGCGCAATTGGCTGCGTGTCGCCACAGCTTATAGCTTCTGAGCGAGTAGTCTCTACAATTTCGGCCAGAGACCTGGAACACGCGGCAGAAAAGGTGAGGCTTTCCTGGTCGGATACGCGCTCCTTGAGCCTTGTTGAAGTTACACGGGCAGCAGCAAGAGAAGTTGCACACGTCGTTCTAGCAGTGTCAGGTGGGATAGCTGAGAACCCCGAGCGCGAGGGTGCGGTTGAGGCGGTGTGCGAGATCGTGGTAACTCACCCCGGTGCCGAGGGGCAAGCGCCGGAGGTCATCAGCCACCGGTGGCGAACGGCACGCTCAGAGGTGTCGCGTTTGTTTGGCTTGATGGCGCTAAACCAGTTGCGACTCCACCTACTTTCACAGAACAGCTAGCAATACTTCCAAATGAGAGTACCCATCAGCAAAGCAGAATATGGCACTGCTCCAGCAGATCCTCGACCCCTGAGGTCTTCGCGCTGGCTGTTGGTGGAGATCTTTGCGCTTGTGCTGGTACTGGTGTGGTTTAGTTCTAGCGGCTCCCGTAGTGCTCACGCGGATGACAACGCCGACCCAGCTACGATACTCACGGCCAGTGCAACCTCTGGGCAGACCGCTCTGGCTGAAAGCACGCAGGCAGACACCGTAAATGAAGCCCCTATGCCGACGGAAGTACCGGGTGGTACAGTCACGCCGCAATCAACTAGCTTGCGGCCCACTGAGACCCGCACCGAAGTCCCAGGCGCGATGTCACCCACGCCGCGAGCCTCATCAGCAACTAGTACGCCGACGTACCAGGCGACACCGCGCTCCGAACGCTGGGAAGTCACCACTCTGCGGGACTTCGCGGAGACGGTAGGATGGCCTCCTGTAGTTATGGTGGACCCCAATGACCGCTTGAGCGTGCGCAAGAGCTCTCCTGCGGGTGAGGAGTGGTCGGCATCAATACGGGCGTTTGGCTTCCGCGCGGGGGCCGAAGCCGCTTTTTCCGCCGAGCAGGAGGACGCACGGCTTGCGGGTTATCAACTCTCGCAGGAGACCTTCTACACGTTTCCGGCGTACGCGGCCCACCTGGCCGGGCAGAACGGCACGGTTGTAGGGCGTCGCTACCGGTGGTTGGTAGATTCGTGGGTGCTCGGCATAGAGGTCCGCGATAGCGCCGCTTCCCAGGCGGCGGTGGAGGGGCTGGCACGACAGCTCCTGGTACTGGCCGCGCACAATGGCTTACCTGTGCTGCCGAATGTGTTGGACTCGGCAACTCCCTCAGCTCAGTCGCAGGATGTGCGAACGCCGGAAGGTTGCTCGGTGAGCTTCGGTGACGTGCCGGAGGGCATGTGGGCATACAGCTACATAAGGGAGTTGGCTTGCACCGGGGTAGTTTCAGGGTATCCCGACGGCACCTTCAGGCCGCAGAACCCCACCACCCGCGCGCAACTTGTCAAGATGGTCGTCTTACTGGAAGAGGTCGCTCTCCACTCTCCTCCCGTCCCGACGTTCGCGGATGTCCCTGCCGCGCACGTCTTCTACAGGTACGTGGAGACCGCCGCGGGCCTGGGCTTGATCGGTGGGTATACAGACGGCAGCTTCAAACCGGACGCACCGGTGAGCCGCGCACAGGTCGCCAAGATCGTTGTGAAGGCGCGCGGGTGGGAGTTAGTTTTGCCCTCAACTTCTGCTATCCTCTGCGACGTGTCCGCCTCACACTGGGCTTATTCGTACATCCAGGTGGCGATTGCGCACGGAATCTTCACTGGATACGGCGATGGCTGCTTCCGCCCCGACGACTTTGCCACGCGCGCGCAGTTAGCAAAGGTGCTCGTACTTTCTCATCCCTAGCCCTGTTTGAATCACCCGTGGAGTGGCATCGTCCAAGGGCATCATTTGCTGATTCTCTGAACCTTGACAGCATCTGTGGCCGCTGGTATAGTGGCATCAAACATGTTTGGCTGTACTAAACAGGAGATGCTCATGACGCTTGGCGAGAGGCTGAAGCAGGCGAGGCTGGCGCGGAATCTCAGCCTAACTGCGCTGGCCCGCGCTAGCGGCCTGAGCAAGGGCTTCCTCAGCCAGGTGGAGAGCGGTGCAACCAATCCGTCGCTCGGAAGCTTGCGGCGTCTGGCCGAGGCACTGTCCCTCACTGTTTCTGACCTTGTTGGCACCGGGGAGCTTCCGCCGAGGGCAGACGTGACACTCAGGCCACGTCTCGTCCGCAGGGTTCACCCGGAGCGCAACAAGTCCAGCTTGCTTCAGATTGGAACAAGCTCACAGGGTGCTGTTTACGTCGCACATTTGCTTCCAGGTACCGCTCTTGAGTCGCTGGTGCCTTCCGGCCCGGCGGACGCTTACTTGATGGTGTTGGCCGGTGAAGTCGAGTTTGACCAGTCGGGCACCAGGCTCAGACTGGCGGAGGGCGACTCGTTGAGTTTCTCTCTCTCTCCGACTTACAGGGTGACGGCACATACCCGCTTCCGGGCGTCACTCCTCCTCATGCTTCAGTCGGCGGCAGACTTGCCCGGTATTTTGGAGACGCCGTTCAGGGAAATGGCTACCGCGTCTCAAGAAGCGCCTGTGACCCCCACGGACTTCCAAGGGCCGTTGCGCCTGGTAGCCATGAGGGCCGCGCGAACGGCGGAACGGGGCCGCTAGCCATGATCGTGAGGCCGTTCGGGGGCGGACCTTTCGATACGACTGCTTACCTGGTGTACGACCGGCAGGGTGGCACCGGGGCAATAATCGACGCGCCGCTGGGGAGCACGCGAAAGATTGTGCAGGTGGCACGCGAGGCGCGGGTGCAGATACCTTTCGTGGTCAATACACACGGGCACTGGGACAACATTGCCGACAATGTAGCCATTTGCGAGGCGACGGGGGCCACGCTTTGCGCGCACTTTTGGGATGCCCCCAGGTTGGCAGACCCCGGACTTACCTCGAACGAGGAATTGGCCTCGAAGATCAGGCCGAGCAGGCCAGACCGGCAGCTTGGCGATGGGGAAATACTTGAGGTTGGAGACCTCAGGCTCGAGGTGTGGCACACGCCGGGGCACACCCCAGGGAGCATTTGCCTGTATGTGCCTGAGCACGGCGTGATCTTCACGGGCGATACGCTGCTGAGGCTGCACATCGGAACAACGGATGGCCCCGGTGGCAACAAGATGGCTATGCAAAAGTCGATTGAAAGAATAGCCAAACTGCCGAACGAGACGAGGGTCTACCCAGGCCACGGGCTTGCTACCACGATAAAGGCGGAACGCTGGTTACTGGATATTGCTACCGCCGAGGGCTGATGAGGCTGAGACAGCTGATGCAGCCGAGGCATTCGGAATACTCACATCCTAGACGGAGGAACACCACATGGCCGAGGAAC
Source organism: Chloroflexota bacterium (assembly GCA_030913985.1). Lineage (GTDB taxonomy): Bacteria > Chloroflexota > Chloroflexia > QHBQ01 > JADMIH01 > JADMIH01. The sequence continues at coordinate 44,652 of JALZHI010000001.1, forward strand.
GCATGCGACTCATGGCGCTGGTGCGGTCGGAAAGCAGCGTAGGGCACGCGGAGCGGAGTGCCGCGCCCTATAACCTGAACACGGGCGACAACGAATGGTTCCTGGCGAACATCTCCTGCCAGTACGCCTGCCCCGCCTACACCGACGTGGCCCGTTATATCGCCCACATCGCCACCGAGGACTACGAGTCCTCCTACCAGGTAAACCTGGAGGACAACGTGATACCAGGCATCCTGGGCCGAGTCTGCGCCCGCCCCTGCGAGCCTGCTTGCCGTCGCGGGCGACTGGACGAGCCGATAGCGATCTGCTGGCTCAAGCGCGTGGCGGCTGACTATAGGGGCCCCTGGACTCCGCCTCCGCCCGCGCCCCGCACCAGCGACAAGACGGTGGCCGTAATCGGCGCTGGGCCAACCGGAATCGCGGCCGCGCGCGACCTCGCGAAGCTCGGCTATGGTGTGACTATCTACGAGTCGTTGCCTGTGGCCGGTGGTATGCTCACGGCGGGCATCCCTGAGTGGCGCTTGCCTCGCGACCTCTGCCGCCGGGAGATAGACGAGTACCTTACCGCGCTGGGCGTGGAGATCAGGCTGAACACGCCCATTGGCTTCGGCACTTATCCAGGCGCGGAGCCTGCCAACGAGAACGCTATTCCGTTGGACGAACTGATGACGATGCACGACGCTGTGCTCATCGCGGCAGGCACCCAGAACCCGCAGGAGATGGAGATCGAAGGGGAGGACTACGCATCGCTAGCCGGACTCTACCCGGGACTCTGGTTCATGGAGCGCGTCAACCTACACCAGCAGGTGGATGTGGGCAAGCGGGTGGCTGTGATCGGCGGTGGCTTCACCGCGATGGACTGCTCTCGCTCGTCGCTGCGTATGGGCGCGGAGAAGGTGTACGTGCTATACCGCCGCAGCCGCAACGAGATGCTCGTGTACGAGGAAGAGGCGCGCGAGGCCGAGATCGAGGGCGTCGATTTCCGCTTCCTGGTGTCGCCGCTGGAGATATTGCAGGAGAACGGTAAGGTAGTCGGCCTCAAGTGCATCCGCAACCGCCTGGGTGACCCGGACGCCAGCGGCCGCCGCTCGCCGGTTCCCATCCCGGGTTCCGAGTTCGTGCTGGAGCTTGACAGCGTCATCGCCGCCACCGGCCAGAACAGCGAGACCTCGTGGGTGCCGGAAAGTGTGGGCATGAAGGTCAACAGGCGCGGACGGCCCGAAACCGACAAGTTGAACTGGAGCACCTCCGTACCCGGCCTCTTCGCCGCCGGCGACTTCGTGGAGGGTGCCCGCACAATCATCGCCTGTGTAGCTGACGGTCAGAAGGCGGCTATCGCGATAGACCAGTTCCTGAACGGTGTCGATACCAAGGCGGACAAGGTGCAGTTGCAGGCCGACTTCGCGCTGGTGCCGTATCTTGACTACGTGTCCGACTACCACCTGGACGTGACCAGGGAGATCATGGAGTGGGCCGAGGCGGAAACGGTTCGGGAGGAGACCGCCCCGGAAGCTACGGTCCGCATGTCGTGGCAGCCTATATCGCTATGGACCGCCGACACCATGCAGCGCAGACTGATAGACGGCGACGACTATGACGCCGTACCCCGGCAGCACATGCCCATGTTGCCGATGAACCAGCGCTTCAACCTGGAAACGGAAGTCGAACTCGGCTTCCACAAGCATGAGGCTTTCCAGGAGGCCAAGCGTTGCCTCCAATGCCAGTTGAACATCTTCCTGGACGGCGACAACTGCATCCTGTGCAACGCCTGTGTCGAAGTCTGCCCCACCAACGTCATCCACATGGCCGACCTGGACCTCATTGATAGCGTCAACGGCAGCGAGGATGAGCCACGCCTGGTGGAAGCCCGCAGTTGGAAGCACGGCGCGGCCATGATAATGGACGAGTACCTGTGCATTAGGTGTGGCCTCTGCTCGCAAATCTGCCCTACTAACTGCATCACCATGCAGCACTACGAGCCGAAGCTGGTCCGCGGCGAACTGTTGGTACCCTAGGAGGACGATGGACGACAGACGATGGACGATAGGAGAAGGAGACGGGGACGGAGACGGAAACGCAAAGACGCAAAGAACGCAGAGGACGCGCAAAGAGGATAAGGGTTGGATACCATCCGTCAACTCAAAACTCAAAACTCAAAACTCACAACTTGTTTGTCGTCCATCGTCCATCGTCCATCGTCCTCCTGATGGCCCGGGTTGTGATATAATCCCACGTCGGTGGTCAAGCAGATAAACCAGGAGGAAGCGTTGTGTCACTAATACGGCACGCTCGGCGTAAGTCTACCGTTTTACTTGCACTTCTGGCGCTGGCGGGCGGGGTGCTGGCGGGCTGCGCCGGGCCAACGGCCATCAATGAGGGCGGCAGCACGGGCAAGTACGACGTAAAGGTCAGGCTCGACCCGGTGCACCTGAATCCCCCCGCGCTCGGCACGCTCTCCTTCGAGATTAGCGACCAGACAACCCAGAAGCCAGTCACTCAGTTCGAGCCGGTGTTCGACATCAGCGACCTGATGCACACCATTACGATCCACAAGGACGCCACCTTCTTCCGGCATAGCTTCACCGACCGCCTGGTGCTGAGTTCTGCCAGCGTGCCCGTCGGCTTCCCTGAGATGGGCACGTACTACACGTGGACCTACTTCAAGCCCGATGGGGCCGAGCTACAGGTCTTCAAGACCAAGATACAGACCGGCACGGAGCCTGTCGTGCAGGCCCAGGACGAAGACCTGAGGCCCAAGGTCTCGTACGGCCTGCGAGTAGAGCTACTGCACGGTGAAGAAGCCTGGCACGTCGGCGAGCCGGTGCAACTGGCCTTCCGCGTGACGCAGCGCGGCTACCCGGTGCGCGACCTACAGGCGTACTTCGGCGCGCCGGGCCACCTCTGGATACTGGAGTTGCCGCACGAGGGCGATGAGGCACACGCGGCTGAGGGTGACGATATACCGGAGCTTGACCATGAGATGGGCAGCGCCCCGTTCTATCGCGCGCCGCAGCCCACCGCCGAGGCTGGACAAACCCCCCAGGTGAGCGAAGGCGAAGAGGGACAGAGCGAGCAGACCGATTCCGGCTTCCCGAACAGCGGCAATCTTGTTGGCAGCGATAACATTGGAGGTGGCAGGGCACCCACGCCCCCCGCGCCCACCTTCCAGCCGGGTGTCGCTACGGCTATTGCCACTCTCACTGCGGAGCCTGTTTCTACATTGCTCCCCGTGCAGCAGACGGCGCAGTCCTCGGTGATCGGCACGCCGGTGGTGCAGCCTGGGGTAGGCTATGGCCCGGAGGTTGCTTTTACTCATATCTTCCCGCGTGCGGGCCTGTACAAGGTGTGGCTGGAGTTACTGCACGGCCGCGAGGTCATTGTTACCGACTTCGTAGTGCGCATAGAGGAATAGAAACCCCAAGGAGCTTGATGCAACCCATACACCACGATTCCGACGTACCACCGGTTGCAAACACGGCCACAAGCGGTATCCAGATCACGGTAAATGGCAAGGTATACAGCGCCCAGGTGTCCCCCAGGCGTACTTTGCTCGACCTGCTGCGCGACCAACTTGCCCTCACCGGCACCAAGAAAGTGTGCGACATGGGCCATTGCGGGGCCTGTACGGTCCTGCGGGACGGCACGGCGGTGCTCTCATGTCTGACCCTGGCCTCTGCTTGCGATGGGGCTGACATAGTCACCGTGGAGGGGCTGGCTGCGTCCGACGGCACGCTTTCACCCGTCCAGCAGGCCTTTATCGACTGCGATGGCTTCCAGTGCGGCTTCTGCACGCCGGGCCAACTAATCTCCGCAACGGCCCTACTTGCCGAGAATCCCACCCCCAGCCGAGAAGAGATACAAGCGTACATGGCCGGGAACCTCTGTCGCTGCGGGGCGTACAGCGGGATTGTCGATGCTATCGAGCAGGCATCGCGGCAGGGCTAGAGCGCCATTTCTTACTTTCCAGCAAGTTGTCAGGAGCTACCATGACGCGCGTCGTCAAGACCAAGATCGAAATAGAAGGTCGCGTCCACGAAGAAACGGTCGTGATGGAGCGCGACGAGCCCCAGGCTTGGGAGGCGGGCCGGGAGTTCGCGCAGGTAGGCAAGTCCCCGAACCGAGTGGACGGGCGCGAGAGGGTGACCGGGGCCGCCCGCTACACCTACGATATGCACCCGGCGGGCCTCCTGTACGCTGCGGTCCTGCGCTGCCCGCACCCTCATGCTCGCATTGTCTCGCTGGACACATCGGCGGCCGAACGCCTGCCGGGAGTGCGCGCTGTCTTGTCCAAGAACAACGCCCCTGACATCTCCTGGTACGCGGGGGCCAGTAAGCTGTTCGATGAAGAACTGCGCTTCGCCGGCGAAGAGGTGGCGGTAGTTGCCGCTGACGACCTCGACACCGCGCACGACGCGCTAAAGCTCATCAAGGTCGAGTATGAGGTGCTCCCCGCCGCAGTGGACGTGGATAGAGCCGCCTCACCGGAGGCCCCTGTAATTCACCCCAAAGGCAATGTGCTGCTCGACAAAGACGGCAACCGGGGAGAGACTTACAGCCGGGGCAACATTGAAAAGGGGTTCAAGTCGGCCGACGTTGTAGTTGAGGACACGTACCACACCCCGACGGCGCTGCATAACTCCTTTGAGACACATGGCTGCGTGGCATCGTGGGACGGCGACGAGATCACCATCTGGGAATCCACGCAATACATATTCGGTGTTCGGGGCCGAGTAGCCAGCGCATTGAAGTTGCCCGTGAGCAGCGTTCGCGTTATTTCGGAGTACATGGGCGGTGGCTTCGGCAGCAAGGGCCAGACCCTGAAGCACAGCGTTATAGCTCCGCTACTCTCGCGTATGACCGGCAGGCCGGTAAAGTACATGCTGGACAGGCACGAAGAAAACCTGCTGTCCGGAAACCGGGGTGAAACGGTACAGAAACTGCGCATCGGGGCGACGAAGAAGGGTAAACTCGTCGCTATCGAGCTTGAGACCCTTTGTAACATCGGGGCTTATGGCACGTGGGCCGCGTCGGTAGCAGGCCCGGCCCAGGAGCTTTATACCTGCTCTAACGTGCGCACCTACACCCTGGGTGTTCGCACGAACCTGGGCAGCCACGCCGCATTTAGAGCGCCCGGACACGTGGAGGGCATCTTCGCGCTGGAATCGGCAATTGACGAGCTATGCAGGCAGCTGGGCATGGACCCGATAGAGTTCCGCAAGAAGAACTATGCCGAGGGCGATCAGGTGTCGGGAAAAGGCTACACGTCCAAGTACCTCCTCGAATCGTATGACATGGCTTCCAAATTGCACGCCGATGCAGGCGAACCTTCGCTCGCAAAGCTGCCGCCTGGCAATTGGAAGCGCGGCACGGGCATGGCGAGTCAGGTCTGGAGTGGGGGAGGCGGGCCACCCGCCCACGCGCTTGTGCGTCTCAACTCTGATGGCACCGTGGAAGTGCTTACCGGTACCCAGGACATCGGGACGGGCATCAAGACCGCGCTGAGCCAGGTGGCCGCCGAAGAGCTAGGGGTACCCCTTGAGGCGGTGCGCTTCCGGCTTGGAGACACGCAGAAGGGGCCGTTCGCACCCGCGAGTTGGGGCAGCATCACTGTGCCCTCGATGGGCCCTGCCGTGCGCGGTGCCGCCGAAGACGCGAAACAGCAGCTACTGGAAATTGCCTCCTATTTCTTTGAGGTGCCCGCCAAGCGGTTGCAAATTAAAGACGGCTACGTGACAGTCGAGGGCCGCGAGGAAGGCAAGCGCAACATAGGCGACGTGCTCTCGGAAGTGGGTGATTATATGATCGTCGGTAAGGGCTTTCGAGGTCCGAACCCTGTTGAGCCGCTTCGCACCTGGGGCGCTCAGATTGCCGACGTGGCGGTGGATGTAGACACCGGGCGCGTGCGAGTGCTGCGTGTGGTCGCGGTGCACGACGTCGGGCGGGTGCTCAACCCGAAGGGCCTGGCGAGCCAGTTCTACGGGGGCATCTTGCAGGGCGTCGGTCTGACGCTCATGGAAGACCGCGTTGTGGACGAGCGTACGGGCCTGGTGGTGAATGCGAACCTCCAAGACTACAAAATCCCCACCATGGCCGACGCTCCTGACATGATCGTGCGAGCCGTGGACATCCCGGACACAGCCGCCAACCACATTGGCTCCAAGGGCGCGGGCGAACCCCCGATAATTCCCACGCCCGCTGCTATCGCCAACGCCATATACGACGCGGTTGGCGTGCGCGTGCGCAGCCTGCCGGTTACGCCTAGACAGTTGCTGGAAACCCTGGCCGCAACACGCGCGGAAGCGGGACAGACGGGAGAAAGTGGCTCCTGATGCAGAATTTCAACTACGTCAAGGCTGACTCTTTGGACTTTGCCGTCGAGGCACTAGGAGTGGGCGACGGCACCTCTATTCTGGCCGGAGGCACCGACCTGGTGCCGTTGATGAAGGACGAACTCGCTACGCCCAACACCCTCATCGACATATCCGGCCTGGATGACCTGAACTACGTTGAGGAGCGCGACGGAAAGCTGCACATCGGCGCGACGACTCCCCTAAGCGACCTTGCAGCGAATCCCATTCTGGCAGCCCGCTACTCCGCCCTTGCCGAGGCGTGTCGGTTGGCAGCCACACCCCAGCTTCGCAACATGAGCACGATTGCGGGCAACTTGCTGCAACAGCCCAGGTGTTGGTACTACCGGGGCGAGCACAACTGCTGGCTGAAGGGCGGCGAACTCTGCTACGCCCGGAACGGCGAGAACGAGCTACATGCCATCTTCTTGAACTCGCCCCCCGAGAGCCGCTGTGTCAGCGTACACCCCTCCGACCCCGCGGTTGCCCTCCTATTGTTCGACGCGGTGGTGCGCTTTCGTACGGGAGACGGTGAGTCCGAGACTCCCATAGGCGACTTTTACGACAGGCCTACTCCTGAGCGCCGCAACAGCGTAGTCTTACCCGCAGGCGCTGTTATCACCGAGATTGTGCTAGAGGCAGTGACGGGGCGGTCAACCTACTTGAAAGCCATGCCACGGGCCAGTTGGGCTTTTGCGCTGGCTTCCGTCGGTATCGCTCTCCAAGTGGCCGATGGCCGGGTTGAAGATGCCAGGGTGAGCCTGGGAGGCGTGGCACCTGTACCTCTGCGCTTCCCCAGGGTCGAAGCCTTGTTGGAGGGGCAAGCTGTCGCACTACTCGACGCGGACCTGCTTGCCGAGGCACTGGTGGCCGAAGCCACGCCGCTCTCGAAGAACGGCTACAAGGTGCCGCTCCTGCGCGGTCTCTTCAAGCAGGCGCTGTCCACCCTAATCGGATAAGTGGAGTGGAGACGCGCAGAGTGCGGAAACGCCGCGCTCGTCCGCTGACTGTGCACTCGCAACAGTACGCTTAAAGACTGATGCAGAGCCACCTCGATTCTGGGTACAATATACTATGCAGGGACAGTCTGTCTTCCCCGGCTGTAGGGGGACGGACACCTTTGTTTGTGGAGATGTGAATGACAGACTTGCTGGTGAACATACATAGCATCCTCAGATGGGCGGTCCTAGTGACGGCAGTGCTTGCAATCGTAGTAGCCTTTACCTCGGCTACGGGCGCTCGCCGGTGGGGAGTCCTAGGCGACAGGTCGAGCCTCTATTTCACGATTGCGATGGACGTACAGTTCCTGGTGGGCGTGCTGGTGTGGGTGCTGGGCCGCCGGTGGGAAGGAGACGCGGCCCTGGGCTGGTTCCACCCGCTGGCGATGCTTGTGGCCGTGGCCCTCGCGCACGTGGGGCGTGCCCGCGCGGACCGCGACCGCAACGCGACCTCTACGGAAAAGGGTCGGCAGGCAGCCATGTTCTTCACCGCAAGCCTGGTGGTTGTGTTGATAGCTATTCCGCTGGCGTCCTGGCCTATTTAGAATGCAGAAAACAAGTATCGAGCAACTGAATAGTGAAGTAGTTGGCGAGGACCGACAGCGGAGTTCGCGGCGGTTTTCGTTCATCTACACCTTGCGCGGGCAGTTGATCCTACGCACCTTGTTGCCGTTGACTTTGCTGGTGGTGGCTTTCGCCGCAGTGGGTCAGGTGGGCTACACCCAGGTCAGCGAATCGCTTGCCAAGAGCCGGGACGCCGACCTTGCTGGATTGGAGGCAGAGCGGGTGGGCGACCACCTTTCGCTAGCCGTGCAGACGCTGCAACAACTGGCTAGCTCGGCTGTGCTGCTGAATGCCGACGAGGCGCAGGTCTTCTACGAACTGAAGAGGGAGACGATCATCCGGCAGTTCGATATGGTGCAGGTAACGGACCCTGACGGTAAGCTAAAGGCGTCTAATCTCGCTGCCAGCGCGGGAGACGTGCTGAACAGGCGGGCCTATGAAAGTCTGCGCGAGGGCGTCGGTCCCGCGATGGAGATCGTGCCCATCACGATGAAGGACGGCAGGTCCGCGCTGGTGGTTTCCATCCCGTACATTGACACCAGGGGCGGGTTCGGGGGCATGGTAGAGGGCGTCATTTACTACGGCAGCCCGAAGCTCGGCAGGCCGTTCGGAATCCAGAGCGTGGACGACCTGGAGAAGGGCACTAGGCACAGCGTCTCATATCTGGTCGCTTCGGACGGTCGCATACTGTGGCACCCGGACCAGGAGCTTGTAGGCACTGTGCTCCCGCCGGTTACCCTCAACGGGCTGAACACTACCGAACCGAACGCGATTATCACGTCCCTAAATGGCGAGCAGAGCATCATCGGGTACGCACCCCTGAACCTGGCCCTGTTGTTCCCTCGCGCCTCGCTCGACACCAACTGGCTGCGCTGGTACGTCGTCACGCAGGAGCGGTGGGCCGACATAGTCGCGCCGCTCAACTCGCTGCTGTCGGGGCTCCTGGTACTGGCACTCGTGACGATGCTCCTGGCTGTGTTGCTCGTGACTCGCAGTGCAGGGGCGCTGACCAGGCCCGTGGCGAAGCTGGTGGCGGCCTCGCAGGCGCTGAGCGCGGGAAGGCTGCGGCACAGGTTGCAGGTGAGCGGTCCAATCGAGATCGAGGAGTTGGCCCGCCAGTTCAACTTGATGGCGCGGCAGCTTCAAGCCTCGTATGCCGAACTTGAGGCCAAGGTAAGCGAGCGCACGGCGGAGCTAGCCTCCGCTAACGCAGAATTGCAGCGCCGCCTCGCGGAGAGCGTCACCATGCAGCGCGTGACCACCGACCTTGCGGGGACGGCGGGCCTCGCTGACATCCTACAGACGATAGCCGTGTCGGTAAGCGAGATGCTTGGTACTGAGTCGTGCCTCGTGTTCCTGCCGAACGAGAACCGTCCAGGCGAGTTGCAGGCCGCTATTGAGTGGAACGTGCCGGTACTCAGGAGTTCCGACCGCATACCCATAAATCAGTCACTCTCCGGGTTGGCGTATACTACGGGCCAGGTGCAGATCAGCAATAATGCGGCGAACGACGACCGGGTGAACCATACGTTGCGCCAGGAGATGGCAGCGCATTCCGTATTGGCTGCCCCGATGGTGTCGCGTGGGCACACAATCGGCGTGGTTACTGCCGTGAACAAGCGGGAAGGTGACTTTACGCAGGACGACCTGCGCTTGATGTCAGTGCTTGCCAACCAGGCGGCGGTGGCAGTCGAGAGGGCGCGGTTGTACTCTCGCACGCAGCAGCAGCTTATGACGCTCACCACCATCAACGAGCTTTCTCTCTCGGTGACGTTGAGCCGCAGCCTGGAAGAGACGCTGGTGAATGGCATGGAGCACATCGGCAAGCTCATGGGAGCCTCCAGCGCTCTCGTCTTCCTGTACGACCAGAAAAGCAACACGCTCAACTACACGGCGCACTACAACATGACACCGGAGCACCTGCGCCTCGTGGTGGAGGGCAACCCTCAAGTACCGGTGGGCACGCGCCCCGACCACAGGGTGGCCTTCCAGGAGGCGTTCGTTACACAAAAGCCCTGCTACATCGAAGACGCCCAGGAGCCGGGTTACCTGGCCCAGTGGTGGGCAGTGGCCTTGCGCGAGCTTGGCGACGAAGCACTGGTGCGGAAGGTGACCGGGCAGGTAGGCGCGCTTATCGCATTGCCGTTGAGCGTGCGAGATACCCGCCTAGGTACCATGACGGTGTACTTCTCCGAGCCACGGCACTTCACCCAGCAAGAGCTACAGCTGTTCTCAAGCTTCGCGAAAATACTCGCGCTTGCGGTTTACAATACACAACTGCTGGCTCAGTCGAACAAGCTGGCGACGGTCGAGGAGCGCGCACGCCTGGCCCGCGAACTGCACGATTCGGTCACGCAATCGCTGTTCAGCCTGAACCTCACGCTGCGGGCGGCCCGGCGAGTGCTCACTACGGACGGCGAACAGGCCCTTAGCCTCATGGACAACGTACAGGAGCTTGCTCAAGGCTCGCTTGCCGAGATGCGGGCGCTTATATTCGAGCTACGGCCCCAGGCGCTACAAAACGAGGGCCTTGCCTCGGCCCTCCAGAAGCACGCTGACGCGGTGAAGGCTCGCAACGGGCTGGTAGTACATCTTGACCTGGCGGGCGACCGTCGGCTGCCCATCGAGCACGAGGAGGCGCTCTACCAGATCGCCCGCGAGGCACTGCACAACGTGGTGAAGCACGCTCAGGCGAGCGAGGCCTGGGTGTGCCTGGATACCAGCAGCGACCACGTGACCCTATCAATCCGCGACAACGGACGAGGATTCGAGACGACCAAGCTGGTCGCGGGTGGCGGCAGCCACATTGGGACCAGCACCATGCGTGAACGCGCCCAAGCCATCGGCGGCACCATTAGTTTCGAGAGCAAGCCCGGCGAGGGTACGGAGGTGCTGGTGAGCGTGAATATTGATCCGGCCAATCCCGCCACTATCGCGAAGACCAACGGGTTGACCGCCAACATCAACACGCCCGCCGCGGCAGGTGGGCGTGCATTCGACGCGACAAACGTTTAGACTGGCAAATTGAAACGAAGGGTTTACAAGAAGGGAGCAATAAGATGGACGAAACAATCAGAGTAATGTTGGTGGATGACCACGCGGTAGTCCGGCAGGGGCTGAAGGCGTTCCTTGCCACCGAGGAAGGCATCGAAGTAGTGGGCGAGGCCTCGAACGGCAAGGAGGCCGTGGCCCTGGCGGCTCAGTTGCACCCCGACGTCGTATTGATGGACCTCGTGATGCCGGAACTGGATGGAATTGGCGCGACCGCGGCCATCAAGGAAGGCTCTTCCGACATCGACGTGATTGCCATGACCTCGTTCATCGAGGACGAGAAGGTCTTCGGGGCCATGCGTGCCGGTGCTACGGGCTACGTGCTGAAGGATGCCGACCCGGATGAGGTCGTACACGCCATCAGGAGCGCCGTGCTGGGTGAGGTGCACCTGGACCCGCGAGTGGCGCGGCGGCTGATGGAGGAGCTAAACCCCAACCGGCCCAAGCATGTAACAGTGCAGGAGGCGCTCAGCGAGCGTGAGGTCGAGGTGCTGAAGCTGGTCGCGCGGGGCTACAGCAACCAGCGAATCGCGGACGAGCTGATTATCAGCCCCAAGACCGCCAAGACCCACGTGAGCAACATCCTCAGCAAGCTTGGTCTCGCCAGCCGCACCCAGGCCGCTGTGTACGCGCTCAAGGAAAAGCTGGTGACGGCTGCGGAGGCGAGCTTTAGTTAGGGGACGATGGACGATGGGAGGGTTTCTAGTACGTCGTCAGCCTGTTTTTGCCTGTTCTCCGATTTTGCGTTCGGTGCCTTTGGTCAGGCGCTCGATGTTGTCACGATGAGCGAGGATTATGAAAACGCAGATGGAGATGAACAGGAGCGACAACTCGTCCATCCAGCCTAGCAGCACCAGCAGAATGATGGCGAGGCCCGCGGCGGCGGTGCCCAGGATGGAGCCGAGCGAAACGTAGCGCGAGATGAGTATGGTGGGGATGCCCACGCCCAGGGCGGCCACCACGATGAGCGGGTTGACCACCAGTGCCGCGCCCATGGCCGTCGCAACTCCCCGGCCACCGCGCCACCGGCCCTGTAGCACCCGCAGGTAGATTGACCACACGTGCCCAGCCACGGCGGCCAGGGCAGCCAGCAGGCTCGCCAGCGTAAGCACCTGCACCTGGAAGCCGAGGATGTCTACACGGCCCGGCGAACCGACGAGTGCACCTACCAGGAGCCGCGCCACCAGCACCGCCAGGCTCCCCTTCAGGAAATCTCCGACAAGCACCAGGGCCGCTGCTCGTCTGCCGACGCTGCGAAGCACATTCGTCGTGCCCATCTTACCGCTGCCGCGCGAATGTATATCCACCTTGTTGGCGTCGGCTACCAGCACGCCCATGGGTATGCCCCCTATCAGGTAGGCGACTACGACAATCAGGGCGAGGTAAAAAAGCATCTCTGCCTCCGTGCCATTTGGGAAGTAATCCTGCTCTCCGATATGTCGTAGTGTACAATGCTCCTCGGAAGTTCGCCACCTGTGTAGAGTAGGCAACGCTCTATCTCAGCTTTGAGCCTTCGCCGGGTGGAAAGTGCAAGAGCCGTGCCTTGTATCGGTCTACAGGAGTAGAGTAGATGGGTGCGGGGCCTGATGTCTGCCGCGGTGCAAAGTGTTAGGATGCGGGCGCGGCAGGTGACACTAAACCTGCCTTAAGTGACGTTTAGTGGAGCAAGCTACAGCCATGAGCCTAGACGTAAGAGACGAGACACTTGCCCCCCTTACCGCGACTTCTTCCTCACAAGAGGTAAAGGAACCACCTATGATGACTCTCCCCGACGTGGTCCAGAATACGGCCAATGTAGCGGGCGGCAGGCGTGCTTCCATCAGCACCGAGAATCTCACGCGACATTACAAGGTAAAGGCTGACAAGAAGAAGGGTCAGGCGGCCAAGACGCTGGTAGCCCTCGACAACGTAAGTCTTGAAGTGTATGAGGGCGAGTTGTTTGGCCTGCTGGGGCCTAACGGCGCTGGCAAGACCACCCTTATCAAGATACTCACCACCTTGCTCGCGCCGACCGGCGGCGTGGCCTACGTAGATGGGCTGGATGTGGTGAAGCAGGCCAACACGGTGCGCCAGCGCATCAACATGGTGAGTGGTGGCGAGACTAGCGGCTACGGCGTCCTCAAGGTGCGCGAGAACCTATGGATGTTCAGCCAGTTCTATGGCGTTACCTGGAAGGACGCTAACGCGCGCATCGAGGAAATGCTCAAGATCGTGGAGCTTGAGGACAAGGCGAATGCACTCGTAAGTACGCTCAGCACCGGGCAGCGCCAGCGGATGAACTTCTGTCGCGGCTTCATCACGGACCCAAAGGTAATCTTCCTTGATGAGCCGACGCTGGGCCTGGACGTACATGCCGCTCGCATCGTGCGGGACTTTACGAAGGGTTGGTTGCAGAAGCACCCCGACCGCACGCTGCTGCTCACCACGCACTACATGGCCGAGGCCGACGAGCTTTGCGACCGCATCGCCATTATCGACCACGGCAAAGTGCTGGCCTGCGACACACCCTCGAACCTCAAGCGCATGCTTCAGAGCCAGCCCATCTTCGAGATTGGAGTTTCCGGCATCACCGAGCGCACCATACCCATCCTGGGTGAAGCGCCCGGAGTGGAGCACGTTACCGGGGAACCGGATGCCAGCGGCTCCACTTACAAGCTGAAGTTTATCTTGCGGGACGAGTCGGCCATTAGCTCGGTCGTGCAGGCGCTGACCTCCCAGGAAGCGAGCATACTCAACTTGCAGAAGCACGAGCCGACCTTGGAGGACGTGTTCATCAAGTTGGTGGGCCGCAGCCTCACAGACGAGGACAAGAACGGCAAGTAAGGCGATGCGGTGTAGGAGGAGAGCGTCGTGAGGAAAAGCACTGGTGTGGAGTTGTTCCTGCGGGCCGCGTTGGGCCGTGGCTATCCACGTGTGATTGGGGCGCAGCGAGAGCTTAGCTGGCTCTTTTTCGACATCGTGATACCGCTGATTACCATGTCGGCCTCTGTCTTCCTTTACAAGGCGCTACAGGCCGACCCAGCATATATTGGCTTCGTGGTGCTGGGGGCGGCCCTGGCAACTTACTGGCTGAACGTGCTCTGGATGATGGCCTCGCAGCTTTACTGGGACAAACAGGCGGGCTTGCTCGAAATCTACATAATGTCACCCGCCTCCATGATGGCGATTTTGCTCGGCATGGGAGTGGGCGGTCTCTACATGAGCACCCTGCGGGCCGGTTTCATAGCCGTTGTGGGCACTTTGCTGTTCAGCGTCCAGATGGACGTCTCGCAGTGGGGCGCGGCAGCCCTGGTGTTCTTCGTCACGATGGTGGCGCTCTACGGGTTGGGGATGGTGCTTAGCTCGGTGTTCTTGATGTGGGGGCGCGAGGCCTGGCAGGTGTCGCTGGCCCTCCAGGAACCTGTGTTCTTCATGTCGGGTATGAACTTCCCCTTGAACCAGCTTTTCAATAGCATCCAGGCGCTTACTACTGTGGTTTCGGCGGTCATACCTGTCGGCCTGGGGCTGGACGCCCTGAGACAGTTGCTCTTCCCCGGCAAGATCGAGGGTGTGCTGCCCTGGGGCCTGGAACTGGGGGCGCTCGCCGTGATGGGCGTGGTGTTCGTCACTGTGGCTTACCTGATGCTCAAGCGTATGGAATGGCTGGCGAAGGTCGAGGCGCGGCTCAGCCTGCGGTGGCAGTAAGGAGTTCGAGATGCTAGAGGCACAAACCACCGAGCAGGGTGAGGCTCGCCCGATGTCCGAGGCCCGCCAGAACCTGAGGACCTTCAGGATCGCGGCGTGGCTTGGCTGGCAGGTGGAGGGCAACTGGGCCGACCCGCTGGTGTTCTTTATATTCACCATCTTGCGCCCGATGGCCTCTGCCCTCATCCTCTACGTGATGTACGAGGTGATTCGGGGCGGCCAGCGCGACAACTTCTTCGACTACCTGTACGTAAGCAACGCCTTCTTCATGGTGGTGTTGCAGGCGCTGTCGGGTATGGCCTGGGCGGTGCTGGACGACCGTGAGAACTACAGGATGCTCAAGTACATCTACACCTCTCCGGCCCGCCACCTGTCCTACCTGCTGGGCAGGGCGGTAGCAAAGATGCTGATAGGGTTTGTGACTACCGTGATCCTGCTCGCGACCGGGGTGCTCTTCCTTGGGCTGCATCTCGACCTAGCACAAATCGCCTGGGGCTGGCTATTCGTCTACTTCTTACTCGGCCTGGTAATACTGCTGTCGCTGGGGATCATCATGGCTGGTGTGGCCTTGGTGGTCGCGCGGAACGGTGCGGCCATAGGTGAGGTGGTGGGTGGCAGCCTGTTGCTGTTCAGCGGCGCGTACTTCGCCGTGGACATCCTGCCTACGCCCCTGAAGGAGATCAGCCTCGGCGTGCCGATAACGTACTGGCTCGAAGGTATGAGGCGTGCCATTGAAGGCGGCATCCTTACTGTGACCGTGCGGTCCGAGGGCGGGCAGGCGGTGACCCAGGCGGTCAGCCCCGTGCTGGCACAGTTCGACAACTGGCAGTTGCTCGGCATACTCGCATTCTCAGCGGTGGCATGCACGGTGGCGGCTTACCTGTTCTACAACTGGGTGGAGAACGCGGCGAAGGAAAGGGGCATGATCGATAGGCTGACTGGCTATTGATGTCAGAGCCGGTTCAGCGGTACTAGTTAACACACGAAGTCGCAGTCTCCAGGGCTGCGACTTCGTGTGTTAAGACAACGGGTGGCTGCTGGACTACATATCCCCTACAGCTACACCAAAGCACCGTGACGATTCAGTTCAGGTCGTTCCGAAGCCTCTTGAGTGTTATAATGCGCTATAGCATCGACTTGAGTCGAAGAGTAAATCAGGAGGAAGCTAATCAATGGCACTTGCAGAACGACGGGCTACAGCGGTGTGGAAGGGCAACTTGACGGAAGGCGGCGGCACGGTACAGGTAGGCAGTGGCGCCCTGGAGGAGTTCCCCGTTACGTGGGCCTCGCGCACCGAACGCTCTGATGGGAAGACCAGCCCCGAAGAATTGATTGCTGCCGCCGAGGCAGCCTGTTTCTCAATGGCTCTATCGAACGATCTGGCGAAGCAGGGGAGCACACCTGAACTGGTGTCAGTAGCCGCCACCTGCACCCTGGACCGGGTTGACGGGAAGTTGAAGGTCACCACGATGGACCTGGAAGTAACGGGCCGCGTGCCGGGTATCGACCAGGAAGCCTTCCAGGCAGCCGCCGAGAACACCGCGCGCAACTGCCCCGTTTCGGGAGCCATTGCGGGCAACGTAGACATTCGCGTGCAGGCGACCTTGGAATCCAGCTAGACCTGGCTAGGACGTGACATGTTCACCTGGGAGAGGCCGCATTGCCGCTTCTCCCATTTGCGTTAAGATGGTGGGCGAGGAAGCGAAAAGATGAAGCGCGGGTTGCATGGGTGGCTGGTCTTGCTCTTTGCTGTGATGTGGGGCGGCAGCATGTTGGTCCCAGCCTCCGCGTACGCCCATGCTCGCCTGCTTGGTAGCAGTCCCGCTCCCGGCGCGTCACTTGAAGCCTCCCCCGAGCACATAGAGATAAGCCTTAGTGAGGCAGTGTCCTTAGATTTCAGCAGTATAGTCCTCCTCGACCGCAGCCGCCGAGAACTACCGCTGGCTTCTGTTGCGTACGGAGCGCAGGGCGAGAGCAGCGTATCTGCGGCCGTCGAAAGCAGCCTGCCGCCTGGGACGTACGGTGTCATCTGGCGAGTGGTGTCCGCCATTGACGGGCACCTTACGACCGGGAGCTTCGTGTTCCGGGTGCTAAGCGCCGGTGAAAGCATTACAATGCCGCCTGAGCCGGTCCTTGGGATCACAGGTGCGGGCCAAACAGAGCTTGGCACAGCAGCGCAGAGTCCCAGCCCGGTACACTGGCTCGTTCGTGCGCTGGTGCTTGCGTGCATAACGTTCTGCCTGGGTGGAGCTATATTCCTGGTTTTGGTGGTTGAACCCGCGATTGGGGAGCTAGTTCCGGTGCGGCGGGACTTGTGGTTAGACCTAGGGTCGAGCTTTGCCGGAGCAGGAGCGATTGCGGCTGCCGCGCTCGTGCCTCTGCTGGCGCTTGACCTGTGGGCGCAGGTAGCAGCCATTTCCATGACGGATATGCCTGGCGCGCTCGGTGAGCCAGACCTTGTTAGCCTTTTGCTCTCGTCTACTCGCTACGGCTTTGCTTGGACGATGAAGATGCTGGGTGCGGTAGTGCTGTTCGGCCTCTTTACCTTCATTTGGGTCGGACGGCGGGGTGGTGGAGGTCTGTGGGAAATAGGTATCGCGGCGGGGTCACTGTTCCTGCTGGCGGAGGCATTGAGCAGTCACGCGGCAGCGGTGCAGGGGGAGAACGTGGCGGGGCTGCCCTTGCCCGTCATCAGCGACTGGGTGCACCTTGTGACTGCCTCGACCTGGATCGGCGGCCTCCTCTTTTTCACCGTCGTGTTGTTCCCTGCGTACCGACGCCTGTTGGTCGCGCCGGACGAGCGGCGGGGGTTCCTGGCGACTGCGGTGCCGAGGTTTTCCAGGCTCGCGCTGGCGAGCGTGCTGGCACTTGGCGTATCGGGCACGTACAACTTGGCGATCCAAACCACTGACCTGAGCGCTATCGCAACCAGTCTCTACGGTCAGGTGGTGGGCCTGAAGGTACTGCTTTTTGGTGCGCTCATCCTGATTGGTGCCATAAACTTCGCCTATCTCACTCCGCGCCTGCGAGGAGGAAGTTCGGTAGAAGGTGCGGGCACCCTCTCAAAGTTCCGGCGCAATGTGCGGCTGGAAATGGCCCTTATGGTCGTCGTCCTGTTGTGTGCCGGGGGTCTGACGCTGTTACCACCACCCAGCCCCGTGACACTGGTTGCCGCCGAGGCAGACGCCAGTCGGGCTGGCCTTACGCTCCCCACTGCGACGGTACAGAACACCAGCCCCACAGCAGCCAATACGATGTTGCCAGTATCAGCGGCAACATCGGTACCGGGCACAGCCTTCGTCCTTGGGGTTGGGCAGGAGGACGCCGGAGAAGTTTTCACATTGACACTAGCTACCGGCGCAAGTGGTCAGGCTGCGCTCACAGACGTGACAAGGTTGGTCCTCACTGTAGCTCCGCAGGACGTGGAGGCGGGGAGCACCGTCCTCCAAGTTGAACGGGTTGCGCAGGAGGCGGGCGATGTGCAGGTCTGGGTCGCTAGAGCCTCGGTGCTCGCCTTCCAGGGCGATTACCTCATAACGGCAGTCGCTCAAAGGACTACGAGCCGTGACCTGAAGACAGCCTTTTGGCTGAGCCTGGGGGAATCGGGTGCGATGACCTTACGTGCAATCCGATACCTGGAGGCGCGGTTTACCACGGCGCCCGAGCCTCCGGTACGGGGTCGCAACTTCATAACGGTTGAGATGCGTGACGCGGAAGGCGCGTTGGTGAGGGGGGTTGGTATGAAGCTGAGCGCGTCAGGTCCAGGTGGCCGGCAACTCGTTACCGAGTCCGTGCCGGTGATTCCCGCGGCTCAGCCTGGACAGTATACCACCGAGGTAGAGTTCTCGGTGGGCGGGCCGTGGGTCCTGCAAGTGACGGCCACTCGGGACGGTCAACCCGAACTAAAGTTCACCGCAAGCATCGACGTAGTAGACGCTCCCACTCCGTAATCTCGAACCGCCTCAGTCGCTCCAAACTATGGCAGAACTTTAGGGGACATATCCCCAAGAGAACAACCCACAATAAACAATAAACAACAATGGTATATCGCTTGCTAACTTCAAGAAGCGACGAGAACCTTGACAACCGCCTACCATTAAGGAGTATGTTATGCCTCTTGAGACGCAAGACAACCGCCAAAGCATCGAGGAAGACAACTCAAGCACCATTCCCCAGCCCGAGGGACAGGACCCCATAGAAGATGTGAGGCCCAGCCAGGCTGAAGGGGACCGCGATACTGTGGAAGCTGACTTGCGGGACAACGACGAGCAGACGCAAGGCTAAAACCCTGTTGCCCCGACGGCTCGGATCAGGGCAGGTGGGCTTCCAGGCAGACAACGCCCTCGGGCCCGACTTGCGCGTCATGCCGCACGCCTCTGGGCAGGTCCAGTCGGTCTCCCGCCGCCAGCGAAACACTCTCGCCTAGTTCCGGCAGGCCGAACGTAATTGAGCCGCGTACGACGTATATGACTTTGTCGTACGAGTGCCTGTGCGAAGCATAGGTGTCATGTGGGCCATTCTGCCATGCATAAGCCGACAGACCCTCTGCCCTGATTAGGCGCTGGATCGCGGCTTCGGTAGCGGGCTGCGCGCCGTGCCATCTGGTGACCTTGACTGCGCTCATGACTCATCCCGCCTCGTCGGAGATACCTCGTCCACTGCCTCGTCAGCGGCGCTCCAGGCTGGGTCCACGATGCACAAGAACACCAGGTCACTGCTGCCGCCGTTCTCTACGAACTGCGTGGCTCCTGGGGGCACGTAGACCACCTGACCGGCTCGGACCTCGCTGCTTTCGTCATCTATGTAAATTCTTCCGTGGCCCTGCAAGATATAGTAAACCTCCGACCCTACCAGACGGTGGGGCAGGGAGCGTCCGCCAGGTCTCAGTAGGGCGTGGGCTATGCTGTAGCGGATGGGCGCGCCATGTACTGAGGGGTGTAGCACCTCTCTGAGTAGCGTCTCGTCGCCCGCCACAAACTCAGGGCAATCATTCACGTCCACAAGAAGCATTGGTTGGGCCTTTCACCTGTAAGCGCTTGGGATTGAGGTCCGGGATCGCTATATTCTACCCTCTCATACGTAAGCGTGCACGTGGCCCACTTCAATCGCGTTGCGTGGCTACTGGCACACCCCTTGCTTGCCTAGTCAGGACAGAAGACTAGCCAACCCCCTCGACAGGAGCCAGTAGGAAATCGAATAGTGTTGCGACTGGCGAGGTGCGTGTGAAAGGAGAGTTACGATGGTAAAGAAGGGACAAGAGCAGGTGAGCCGCATGGACTCGCCGCGACAGGGAGAGGAGCGCGATCCCAAAGAGGGCAAGATCAAGCACAAGGGTGGTTCGGAGAGCCAGCGCAGGGCCAGCCCGCCGAGCGAAGGTAGCTCGAAGGGTTAGTTCGGCACGCTTACAAATACCAACTACCGGAGGTACTTGAGGTTATGGCAAAGCAGGGACAGCACAATAACGACTCTGACGACAAGGACCAGTCGAAAGGCCCCAACAATCCGTCGAAGAGCGTAGACGTGATTACCGGGACTCCGAAGAAGCAGGAGACCTACGCTCGCCAGGCGGCTGAGGGGAAGGACACCGACAGGCCACCCTCGCAACAACGCAACGAGTGGAACGAGGACACCCGCGACAAGCCCTCAATCGAGGACAGCGTAAGGGCGCGGGACTCGGATATCGGCAGCGGACGCAGTGGCAGCGACTCGAACGCTAGCCCCAGCACACAGGGAGGCTGATATGGGCGTGACTGGTGGTGGAGGCGGCGGGTCGGCAAGCTTCAGCGAAGAGGACAGGTACTGGGACCAGGACTTGAGGCCGGACGATAACGCCGGGCAGAACGAGGGCGTGCAGGGATTGCACCCCGAGAAGGCCGACGGCGTGCGGACCGCCTACGACATCAAGGACCTGCACAACCGCCTGGAGGGCTACACCGACGACGAGCTTAAGCAGATCACGGTGCTCCCGGTGGGTAGCAGGCTTGAGCAGAACGCTACGTATATCGACCTGCGCGCGGACGCCCGAGAGGAGATTACCGCATGGGGCGATATGGAGGCAGGGCCCGAAAACTGGTACGTGCCCAAGACCGAAGTAGATTACCAGCTATGGAACCGGTTGCTTGGGGTCGAGAACCCTGAACGTACCGGTGAAGCTGACGACTGACGCTTAACGCTGTGCGGTCCGCAGAATAGACCCCTAAGCAGTGGGTCTATTCTGCGTCTGCGTCATCAGTACTGGGGGAGACGGGCACGCTGAGCAACTCGGCGGCTTTTCGCTTTGCCGCCTCGCCTCGCCTGTCGTAGCGCGCCGTCGTCGTAACGTTGGCGTGCCCAGCTAAGCGTTGCACTGTGGAGATGTCGGCCCCGGCGTCCAGCAAGTCGCCTATCATGGTGCGGCGCAGGTCGTGCGGTGAAAAATGCTCCACCCCGGCTTCTTTGGCGCGCTTTAGCAGGATTTTGCGTACGGCCTGGTCGGTGAGCCTACGGATGGTAATTTTCCCCGCCTTGTTCACCGGACAGAACAGCGGTCCTGCGTCCTTGCCACGAGCCTTGAGCCAGGCGTCGAGAGCGTTGCGTGCGCCGCCCGTGGCGTAGTTGGTGCGCGCCTTGTTCCCCTTGCCGGAGCGGACATGCAGCGCGCCGTCTTTGGCTACGTAGTCGCTTACGTCCAGCCCCACAAGCTCGCTACGCCGCAGCCCGCAACCGTACAGCACTGCCAGCATGGCAGCGTCTCTCAGCCCCGCAGGCGACTTGTCGAGGGCGCAACGGGCGAACAGTTGCCCCAGCTCGTCGCCATCCAGCGCTCGCCCCCTGGGAGGCGTGGTACCCCGCACCGAAGGTAGATCGGCGGCACGATGGTAGTCCTCGGCGCTCACCTGCCCAAGCCGCCACGCCTCCCGTAACACCCCACGCAAGGCGGCCAGCATTTTGTTAGCGGTCGCGGGCGCGTAGAGGTCGGCCAGGACAGAGCGGACGGCAGCGGTGTGCTGGTAGCGCAAGGCGCTCCAATCGAGGCTTTGCATGTCGCAGCGGTTCGAGGTGAGAATGCCCGCAACCACATCCAGGGCTTCGGCCATGGTGCGGCGCGAGCCTGGGGCCAGCCTCGCAAGGTAGACGGCTGCGGGGTGCTGGTCGGCGCTAGTTTGCTGTCGCACGGCGAGAGCAGTCACCTGCGTACCTATACGCTCTGCTCTCATTACGGACTCCTGTAACGCCTGGTCGTCCTCGCGGTATGAGTCGTCTACTATGCGCATGGTGCTTGTCTTCCTTCTCGTCACCTCAGTCACTGAAGCCCATGTAGATTAGCATAAGCGCTTTAGAGCTGCTGCGTTATTCACCGTGAGACAGCGTAAATAGATGGGTCGACCACAGAAATAAAGTGCGCGATCCTTGTTTGCCTCGGTACTTACTACCTTACTGGCTTTCAGCACAAGCTGAGTGGAAACTTCAGCCCATTGAGCCAGATCAACTATTTTGGAATCACATGCGTAACTTCCCAACAACATGTGTGGGCGACCTCCCCAGAGCAACTCCTAGTGTATTGAGCTAACAGCTTATTCTCAAGTGTTAGCATGCTTCACGTACGCCCAACGCTACGCCAGTGTATAATAGGACGAGAGACCTCCCCACTTACAGTGTGTACTTCATAGATCTTTAAACAGGGTGCGTCAAACTGCTATGAACACAACTCCTGAGGATTGGGTTTCCCGTTATCAGACGCAACAACACGTCTACGAACACTTTGTAGGCCAATTGAAAGAACTAGTGCATCTGCTTCTAAAAGCAAACGACATAGAAGCAAGACTTGAAGCTCGTGTCAAGAGCCTCACCAGCTTCAAGGAAAAGCTAAGCCGTCCCGGAAAGACTTATGATAATCCGTTAAGCGACATAACTGATCTGGCAGGCCTGCGCGTTATCACACGGACGCTGGACGAGGCTGATCAAGCTGCAGCCCTGTTGCGACGAGAGTTCAAGATAGACGAGCACAACTCCGTAAACAAACTTGATCAGCTCGAACCTGATCGATTCGGCTACTTGTCCCAGCACTACATCATTCGCCTCAATGAAAACCGATCCTCATTAAGCGAGTGGAACCATTTTGCTGAACTGTGCGCCGAGGTTCAAGTTCGCACAATACTACAGCACGCGTGGTCACAAGTGCAGTATCCCCTAGACTATAAATCGTCTATCGATGTGCCCAAGGAACTACGTAGACGCCTATTCCGGCTAAGTGCTCTATTTGAGCTGGCTGATCAGGAACTCAGTGCAATTACGGCGCAGAGTTCAGAATTGACAGCCTACTACGCTTCACACGTAGAAGCCGACAGTTCCGCCATTGACCTGAACCTGGACTCCCTAAGGGCTTACCTTGAGCACTCAACCACTGTCAAGTACTGGGCAGATTACCTAACTTCCTTGGGACCTACGTTAACTGACATAGGCGCAGCCTCACGCGATGTGGCAATGGCACACCGTGTTGGTATTCAGTCAATCGCCCAACTCGATAACCTCTTAGAAGCCTCAAAATCCTGGGGCAAACAATATCTAGCCCAATCCATTTCTAACGTCGTAGTAGATTTTGCGGAGACGCACGGACTACCACCCAGTTCGGACGCAATATCAATAGACCGAAACGGTATTGTCACAATCTTCCTCATTGGAAATTACCCGGACGTATTCAATGAGGTAGTCCTGAACGACGAGTATGGCTTCGGACACCCTGAACGCTTTACCATTCCTGCAAGACACTTTAACCCGAGGTTTCTCCACTCCGAACCTGGAACCTAACCTTTACAACTCAATCATCGCATAAGTAACACCGCTTTTGGAAAGCCTAGATAAACCAGTTGAAGGGGCGGCCCAAACCCATCGCCCTTGGCGTCTTGCGCCTTCAACCTACCTCCCCGCGCCGCCGGGCCCGGAGCCTACATATCAGGGATCGACCCGACAGCGTAAGAACTGACGCAAACGACGATATAAGTTCTGAGAAGGGTCATTCTCGTTACTAATAATTCTCCTGTTTACTTGCACCGGCAGGGGTGGTAATATAGGATCACAGCACTTCTTATAGACGAGGTGCCATAACCGCATTCTTTGTCCTCACTCATAACGGCCCTAATACCACCAGAACTGGGCCCCTTGAGAATGGTAAGGCGAATGCACCGCCTAAATAGGCTGAGGTGCTCCAAAGAGCCTTGCACATTGAGCGACAAATGAACACTGAGCGGTATGGAAAGTGAGCAGTGTTCCATAGTAGCGTGAGCAGCAACAACCCTCGATATGGAGGTCTTTGATGCACGCAGTTCTTACCAGGTTGTCGGCAGCGCCCGGCAGATTCGACGAAGTGAAGGCCCTGGCGGCCGACCTGGTGATGCCCGCCTACGTGGAGCATGCAGCCCGTGGAGCTTACATGCTGGCGAGTTGCGAGCGAGCCGAAGTGTTAGTCGTCGTGCTGTACGCCACGCGGGCCGAGGCTGACAGCGTCGAGTCAGGTGAGGCGTTGCAGGCGCTCCATGAGGGCTGCCGGCACCTGCTCGCCTGCGCACCTACTAGCGAGGCCTTCGAGGTGCTGGCCGGCACGACGGGCAGAGCACCCGGCTCTCCCTTGAATGGCGACATACTCTCTTTCCTGTCCGAAATCAGCCGGACCTTATAAAGTAGTCGAAGTCGCTCAACAAGGATACAAGCTCGCTGGCTTCGTTGATGCCGTCGAACTCGCGGACTGCCTGTGCACCCACCTGGCTGCTCGCTGGGAAGTCTCCCCCAGTAGCGATTATCTGACGCACGCGGGGTATGAAGACAAATTGCAGCCAGTGGACGAACGGCATGGTGTCCATGGCGAATGCCGCTCGAAACTCGAATGCCTCAGGTGGTGGCGGCTCTGCGCTCCACATGCCGGTGCGCTTCATCTCGGCCTCGATGGCATCGATCTTCAACCGCGCGGTCTGGTAGTCGGGCATTGGCCTATTATCTGCCTGCGGGCGCGACCCTGGAAGCCAGCCAACGCTGGTACCACCTGGCGCTGTCCTTCCATATACGATCCTGGGTCTTGTAATCGACGTAGATGAGGCCAAAGCGCCGAGAATACCCCAAAGCCCACTCAAAGTTGTCGAGCAGCGACCAGACGAAGTAACCCTTCAACGGCACCCCCGCGCTAATGGCCCTTGCCGCAGCCTCAAAGTGGCTCTCAAGGTAGGCTTGCCGCCTGGTGTCACGAACCGTACCTTCGGGCGTGACCATGTCGGGGAACGCAGCGCCGTTCTCTGTGATGTAGTAGCCCTGTACCGGGTAGTCCCTGTGCAAACGCTCAAGAAGCTCTCGCAAACCGTCCGGGTAGACCTCCCAGCCCATCTCAGTGTACTCCCTACCGTCGGGCTTGATCGTCTCGAAGGGCAGCTTACCGTCCTTGAACCACTGGTTGCGATCCCGGTGCCGCACCATGCTGCGTGTATAGTAATTGACGCCGAGGAAATCCATTGGCTGCTGGATGGTAGCGAAGTCTCCTTCCACTATGACCGGCTCGGCATCAGCGAGAAGCTGTGATATTTGATCCGGGTAGCGCCCATTGAAGAGCGCCTCCAGGAACCAGCGGTTGTGGAAGGCGTCAGCGAGCCGCGCGGCCTCGTCGTCTTCCGTTGTGTCGCGGGCGGGGTGCACCGCATGGAGGTTGAGGGTTATTCCGGCGTTACCGCGCGGCACTGCGGCCCTGATCGCCTGCATTGCCATACCATGCGCCCTGAGAGTGTTGTGCGCCGCTGCGAACGAGAGCCGGAGGGAGCGCATACCAGGAGCGTGCTCGCCCCACAGGTGCCCTACAAAGGCCGTTACCCACGGCTCGTTGAGGGTGATCCAGTGCTTGACACGGTCGCCCAATCTCTCGGCCACAGCGGTCGTGTAGGCGGCGAAATACGGCGCAATGTCCCGGTCCCCCCAGCCGCCCCGGTCCTGCAATGCCTGGGGCAGGTCCCAGTGGTAGAGGGTGACGAAGGGCACAATGCCCGCCTCCAATAATGCATCGGTGAGGCGGTCATAGAAGTCAAGCCCCGGCGAGTTCACTTTGCCACGTCCCTCCGGCAACACCCTGGGCCACGAGATTGAGAAGCGATAAGCGTCCAGGCCTAGCTCCTTCATCAAGGCCACGTCCTCGCGCCACAGCCTGTAGTGGTCGCACGCTACGTCACCGGTATCACCGTTGGCGATGGTACCCTGCATGCGGCAGAAACGGTCCCAGATGCTTTCACCCTTGCCATCTGCGGTTGGGCTGCCCTCTATCTGGTAGGCTGCGGTGGCCGCTCCCCAAACAAAGTCGCGGGGAAAAGTAGAACCGGTGGTGACGTGCGGATCCAAGAAGCTTCCTCCAGTTATATATTGGTTCCGATGTGGGGGTTTCGGCACTATGAGCGGCAAGAAGAGTGCCACCTACCGGGGCCGGTGCAGCGCCACAATGAAGAGGTGCTCCACTAGCATGTCACGCGTAGCCAGGCCTCGTACGCTCCAGCCGTCATTGTTGAATATCTTCAACACAGTCTTAAGATCGGTGCTATCGGCAAGCACGAGCAGGCACCTACCCCTGGCCGTGAGATAACTTGCCGCCTCCTGTGAGAAGCGCCGCAGCCACCGGAAGTCCTCACCGGCCATGTAAGCTAAGGTCCCCTGGGAGGAAGGTTCGCCCCTCAAGTACGGGGGATTGCACACCACCAGGTCGAACTGCTCTCCGGCCACAGGATCGAACAGGTCGCCGTGCACTACCCTCACCTTGCCCGCGAGACCGTACAGCGAAACATTCATGCGTGCGGCCAGCACCGCCGCCGGGTTCAAGTCGACCGCCATCACCTGCCTGGCCCCCGCCAGCGCGGCGCTGATTGCAAGCAGTCCGCTACCGGTGCCTACGTCCAGCACCCGGTCAGATTGCGCTACCACGCCCTCCTGCCTCAGGTATTCCGCAAGAAACCCGCTAGTAAAATGCAGGTTCGGGTGGAAGACCGTCGGCTCCAGTAGCAGCGTCAGTCCCGCCACTCTCACGTGGCGTGCCGTAGCTGTGTCAGGGGAGAAGTGGCGGTACCTCCACGAGAGCCAAGACTTGCCTGCGCGGCGGACGAGCCTCCTGAGTGGAGACCGCTTGCCCCTCATGAGTTTCTGAAGCCTCAACTTATACCTGTCTTTGTGGTTAGCCAAGTACAAGGTACGCACAAATCGACCCTAAGTTGGCTACTTACGTAATTTGCCAATATCAATGATATGTGCCACGTTGACGCGTCAAGAGGATGAATGCTGTTCATCCCAACTTTCGGGACATTTCTAGGACAACATGATCGCCCAGAGAATTGAGGGGCCAGAAATGCGCCAGCCTGAGCTCTAACCTGGCAAGTAGCCGGAACAAACCGGGCCTGCCCTTCACCAGCCGCTCCAGGTATGGTGGCGGCAAGGCCCAGGTGAGGGCCGTGCGGCGGGTCGTGACGAAGTATGGCGAGAACAAACGCTCCACCGCACCGGGCGTCCAGTAATACACCGGGATCCTCTGCTCGCCCCACTCCGACCGAACCGTAGCCTCCGCATACCCTCCCCAGCGCCTGAAGGCAACTCGAGGCTGCAACTTCGCCAGGTGCCAGATGGTTTCCCACGCGCAGTAGCGATTCAATAGAGAGATTACCACCTTGCCCGTCGGCTGTATGAGTTCAGCGAACGCCGAGGCGATTGGCCGCAGGTCCGGTTCGCAATTCAGCGGCCCGAAGCTGGAATACGCACCCGCGAATGATGACTGTCCATACTCCGCCACGAGACGACCTATCTCGCGGGCGGCAAGAACTCGGGGGATTACTCGTATTGCGCTGTCCCTGCTAGCCTGCGTGGCCGCAATCTTCGCACGAACGACCTCTATCATACCCTCGGCAGCGTCTGTGGCGAGTACTTCCACTCCCCTGGCGGCCAGGTACAGGGCCTCTTCTCCGGTGCCACAGCCGATCTCCAGCACCATGTCGCCCGGCCGGAAGGTACGCCGCAGCACTTGCAAGCTTCTTGCCCTGGTCCACCGGGTGATAGCATTGCCGTGTTGCTCCGCATCGTAGTACGGGGCATAGCGGGTGAACGCCTGAGCCACCGCTTCACTCACGCCCGAATGATTATCTTTAGTGACCTGACTTGTCTGGCGCACGTTGTACACAACGGGCAGTATATCAGATGAATGACTACCAGAGGTATTAGGACCTACCCCCTCTCCCCTGCCCTTCAGCCGCTTCTGAGCCACGCGTCCCACATGACATAAGTACAAATTGCCTATTGTGCGTGCGTGCCTTGTTCGGTTACTATCGTTCTGGTACGGCCGCGCCATGCGTATGGTGCGCCTCTTTTCAATCACAGCATTTCATTTCACGACCCTACCACACTGCTCAACAATGGGGGGCCAATGCTCTTCTTGCGACGATTCCTGGCGAACAAGACCGCACGTGTCGCACTTGCTTTTTGCTTTTTGTCCGGAGCCGCGCTCCAGGCGATCCCTCTGAACGTGTTTCCTTCAATGCCTGCGGTGGCGGAAAGTAGCACTCCTCGGGAGGGTTCTCCCGCCGTGGAAGGTTGGGTGAAAGACAAAACCGGCTCCGTGCCCGTCGCTGGCGCGCAGGTGGTTTTGAACGGCTCGGCGTCCACTATCACCGACGTTGAGGGTTACTTCTCGTTTGCTAAGGCTGTGCTGCAACAAGCGGGCACCACCCCCACCGAGGAGGGGTTGTCGCTTTCGGTGCAGGTCAGCGCCACCGGATATGGTAGCTGGTCCATCTCCAACGCCAGGTACTTTAGCGGGGCCGCTTTACGCCTGCATGCCAAGCTGCCTGCCCCCGGCGAGTCACCCGCCATCCACACGGCTGCCTCGCCCTCCAGCGATAGTCTGGAGAAGCAGATCGCTGGAGGTCTATCCATATCCGAGCCTGGTGCGACTATGTCTGACCAAATGGGACTCGACAGGGCCTTCGCGCAGGTCAACGCATTTGCCGCCAACTCGGCACTCGTGCCGCCCGCCACCATCAGGGTGTATCGCACCGCTACGGGACAGGTGGAGGTGGTGCCTTTCCGCGAGTATGTAAAGCACGTGCTCCCTTCCGAGTGGATACCGACCTGGAAGATGTCCTCGCTGCAGGCTGGCGCGATGGCCGTAAAGACCTACGCCTGGTACTGGGTGGCACGTGGCGGCAAGCAAGTCGCCCTGGGTGCGGACGTGAAGGACAACACCGAGGACCAGGTCTACGATCCCAACCTCAGCTATTCGACTACCGATGAGGCCGTGGACTCGACTTTCGACTACGCCATGACACGAGGCGGTGCCTTATTCCAGGCGCAGTACTGCGCGGGTTCCTACGACGCGGACCCTACGGGCGAGTGCCCCTGGCCCGGCCCCTATATGACCCAGTGGGGCAGCGCGTGGCACGCCGACCAGGGCCGCACGTGGGGTTGGCTGATCCAGTTCTACTATTCTGACGCGGTCGTCACCCCCGCCCCGCCCGGTGGTGGCTATCAAGGTCCGCCCATAGCGCCCGCGCCTCCCGCTGCCAAGCAACCGGCGCCAACCCCGGTACCCGCTGATTTCGAGGTAGGCCAAGGCTCGGACTACCCGCAGGTGTTTCGTGAGGCATACGAGCGTAACGGGGGCACGTCTGCCCTGGGCAAGGCAACAGGCCCTGTAAGATGGTGGCTGCCGTACGTTTCGGAGCACAACGTAGTAGCCCAGCCCTTCAGTGGGGCAGATGGCAAGGGCAACACATGGCTCGTGTTCGACGTACTCAAGGTGCCGAACATGGGGGTGAGCCGCGCACACCTGCTATCTGGGGCGCTCGCCACCGCCTACGCCACGCATCAGCCCCCCGGTCCCGAATGGCTCGGCGCTCCCACCTCCGACCCCTACACGGTTGATGGTGGGACGGCTACCCGCCAGGGCTTCGTTCGAGGCTCGCTGCAATTGAAGGGCGACAAAATAGAGGCGGCGCCCTGGCCGCAGAGCTTCCCCAATTGGAAGGCTGAGTACTTCGCCGGGCACCAGGTACCTTCGCCACAGTTGGCTCCACCACATGGCCTCCCCGGTCACCCTGCCTCGGTGCAGGACGTGTCGTCGCCCAGCTTCGCGTGGACCGCGGACCAGCAGAAGCCGTATGCACAGGGGGCAGGTAAGCAAGATTGGTCGGTACAGTTCACAAGGCAGGAAGAGACGGCAGGCGGTACCTATGAGTTCACGGTGAGCGCCGACAGCGGCGTGCGGCTCTGGATCGACAACATGCTGGCCGTGAACGGCTGGCACTGGACGACGCCGCAGCAGGAGCGATATACGGCCGAACTGTCTCCCGGCACTCACCAGATTCGCCTGCAATACTATAACCTCGACGCTTCCGCCCAGCTTGGCTTTGAAATGAAGAAGCCCGGCGCGGCGACCCCTCCTGCTTCCACGTCAGCGCCCGCCGCTCCTCCGCAGGCTCAGCCACCACAACAACCGCAACCACAACAGCCGTCACAGGCGCAGGGCACGGCACAGTTGCGCGTGCGGGTACAGTGGCTTGGTCGGGGCGCACCGCCGAACGATAGTTGGGTGCAGCCCCTGAACCTTCAGCTCAGCACACCCGGAAGCGCGGCTGTTATAGCCTCCTTCAAGGGTGCCACGGACCGTAATGGCGTGGCGCAGTATTCAGGTCTTCCGGCGGGCATATACAACGTGCACGTAAAGGGGCAGCACAGCCTCCAGAGCGCCCGCGCCAGCATCTCCCTCACCTCCGGGGCGAGCCTGGACCTGGACATGAAGATGCAGGTCGAGGGCGATGTCAATGGCGACAACTGCGTCACGGTAGATGACTATTCGTACGTACAGGCTCGACTGGGCACGGATCGCGGCATGGCAGGGTTCGATGCCGCTGCCGACCTGAACAGCGACGGGGCGGTGAGCATGTCGGATGTGAGCCTGTTACGCTCCGGCTTCGACCGCTGCGGCGACGTTTCGGCTGACACACAGTTTACGGTGCAGAGCGCCGATGCGGCCCCACCTCTTTCTCAGGTGCTTGCCCCCTGGCTGAGGCCGGAGACGCTGGCGCGCAACCTCAGCCTTTCGATCTGGACCTCTGCGGACCAGGTACGGGTGGGCGACTACCTGGATGTGGCGGTGCTGGCCGACACCGGGGCGCAGCCGATTGATGGGGCCGCGTTCGTAATGAAGTTCGACCCGGCTGTGTTGACGCCGGTGAGCGCCGCTGGCGGCCCTGTGGCCGGTATGGAGCCTGGGGTGGCGCTCCCGTCCGTCATGGGTAACTGGGTGGACCCTAAGGGTGGCGCGGCAGGGTTCTCAGCAGGCATGTTGCAGGGAGAGGCTCCGTCGGGCCAGGTTGTGCTAGCGAAGCTTCGGTTCCGGGTAGTTGCACCCGCGGCCAGTGGCGCAACCGCCCTGGCCTTCCACTCCGGCCCGTCGAACCTGATGCAACTCACCAACGGCGGCCAGAACCTCCTGGCTACGGTGACGGGTGCTCAGGTGAGCGTAAGCCCGTAAATCAGCAAAGGTTCGCAAGATTATAAGAGGGACAAGGTACAACAGAAGTACCTTGTCCCTCTCTATACTAACCAACTCTCAACAACCTGGTGCACTCCGTGATGCTGCGCCCCATGCGTTCATCACATGGAACAGAGGCTAAGGGCTGGTGGTGCCTACCTGGTTGTAGCGCCAGTCGTAGTAGTGCCTACCCACGTTCCCCATCTCGACCTGCCAGCCTGGAGGATTGTCGGCCACATAGGTGAGCACCCGCCGTTGGAACGCCTGCACCAGCACCCACTTACTCGCGCCTCCAATCTTCACGTTGGTCCAGTACGGCTCGGTGATTGGGTAGCCGAGGTCTGCTTCCCAGTCGAGGATTGTGTCTTCAGCGATGGGGATCGTCTGCATGACCGCGCTGGTGGCCCCTCCAGGGCTTGAGACTTGCACCGGGCCTCTCTGGTTCATGAAGTCCCAGAAGACATTGGGGACGTTATGCCCCAGCACAGGCTCGTACCTCACGAGGCGAATGCTACCCGCGCGAGCCGGATCTTCTCTGACGGTGCCGCTCCTATCCAGCACCGCCGTCACCTGCTGCCCCGTCCTGTCTGCGGCGCGTTTGTCGCCGTTCAGCGAGGCTACCGGCACGAGGGAGGCGTAGGTTAGGGCTTCAGGGCTGTCGGCATCTCCAGCTACTGGAACCTGTGCGGGTGGTCGGGCGGCCCCGAACTCGTTGTTGCCGGTCTGGACCCTTCCGCTTAGCAGCTCAACGACCAGGAGGCCGTTCGTGACGAAGAACCTACTTGTCGGGTCTCCGGCAGGGTTGTTTATTTCCATGCGGGCCTTATCGAAATACTGCACGTCTCGCACGCCTCGGCGGCCCTGGGCGTAAGGCTCGCTGGCGGCGGCGAAACTCACCGGCCCCCACACCCACGGGCGGCTTGCCCTGCCGAGCAAGACAGGGCGGTCGGTGCGCTGCCACTTGCGCAAGAAGGCTGCATCGAAGAAGCCGGTCAGGGGCTGGGGTGACGGCACCGCGACGGGCGCGGGTCGTGTGGGCACGGGGGCTGGGCCTTCTGGACCCTCCTGTGCTCCAAACGCGGCGAAGTAGATATCCTGGTCGCCGTTCCGCAGATCGACCCACGCTGCATACACCCTGGAGCCGTCGGGGGAAGTATCTATCGCTATATAGTCACCGATGAGTGTACCCTGGAAGCCGATTGCGGGATTGCTGGGGGTGCGGCTCAACGGCTCCTGCGCGAAGGTCGCACCTCCGTCTCTTGAGGTGGCATAGTAAGGCAGATAGGACTTGTTGGTAGGGTCGTCCCGGCGGTCCAGCCAGAGGAGATGCACGGCGCTGTCTCGGCCCACGGTGACAGTAGGAAAGAACTGGTCCTTCCGGGGCCGCATGGGATCGTCGTTGATGCGTTGCGCCGCTGTCCACGTCGCACCTCCGTCGGTGGAGCGCGATAGCATCACGTCGCTGTCGTCGTTACGGTAGTCGTTCCAGGTAGCGTAGAGCGCCCCGTCGGCAGGGTCCACGGCCAGGGCGGGGAGCACGAAGACGCGGAACTCACTCCCCGGAAGGGGGCTTGGCGGCCTTGAAACGGTGCTCACCCTGGTCGCCTGGGAGAAGGTTGCGCCCCTATCCGTAGACCTGGCAATGTAGAGTCCGCGTCCAGGGTCGCCGGCGGATGCCGGGCTATCACTGTAGTAGAGTACGTACAACTCGCCATTTGGACCTATGGCGGGGAACGATCCCTGTGTCTCGTCCTGCGCGGGCAGGCTCACCCTCACTGGCGGGGAGAAAGTCTGGCCGCCATCGGTGGACCGGGAGACGACAATGTCACCCCGTTCGCTGCGCGGGTTCACACTGGAGAAGAGCGTCCAGCTAACGTAGATCGTGCCGCGTGTAGCCGGGTTGTTGCTCCTGTCCACGGTGAGCCATTCTTTGTCGTGGAAATTGACGGCGTCGTGGCCTGCTACTATCCTTGGTTGCTCCCACGACTGCCCGCCGTTGGTCGAGCGCGCCACGTAGATGCCGCCGACGGTTAGGTCGTTCTGGTTGTAGCCGATGAAGGAGATATAGGCTGTGCCATCGGCGGCGAAGGCCAGCACCGGGTCGCTGGCGTTAGGTAGCTCGCTGGCACCCGTGCCCACGTGACCGTCCGCCCAGGTGCGCCCGCCGTCTGTGGAGCGGTAGTACCAGACCTGCTTCGGTCCCGTTCGCCAGTCCTTTGCGGCCACCAGCACATTGTTGGGGTTGGTGGGGTTCACGGCCAGCGTAGGCTCGTGCTGGTCGGCGGTAGTGACCTGGTTGGCGCGCATGTCCATCACGTCGTCCGGTGCCGCGCTGGAGCCTCGTGGGGCACTCCAATAGGCCCACAACAGGCTCATTGTCAGCACGAGAAGTACGGCCGCCAACCTACCCTGTGCCCCTGCGGGCACAACGTCAATCTTCTGCTTGTTCGCCATTGCTGAATTCCTAACTAGGAGGGGCAATATAGGGGTCGTCTTCGTGAGTCTATTTTGCTGTGGTCTTGTCTGTCAAGTTCATGGTGTTGAGATTGTGTTTTAAGGGATATGTATGCTAGAAACTCCAGGCTCAGGATGGACCGTAATGCGGTATATGCCGGGGAGGGCATCACGGACCCGCTGCTCTATCTGGGCGGTTCTGGAGTGGGCAGTTGCGATGGGTAAGTTGTCAGGCATGTAGTAATGCAGTGTGACTACGAGTCCCAAGTCCGAGTTCAGCACCTCAATGTCGTGAACGCCTGCTATCTCGCGTGTGACCTGTGCTAGCCTGGACGCGACCGAACGGCTCTCGTCGTCCTCCCAAAGCCGGTATAGTTCTTCGTGCCGGGGTTCGATATGGACCTGCACCTCGGCGCTCTGTAGTTCCGTTGTGAGGGCCGCTTCTAAACGGTCCGCTTGCTCGTGCGCCTCCCGCAACGATAACGTGGCAGGGACTTCCATATGCATGTCCAACCGGAGGCCCGAAGGTGTCTCGAAGGCCCTTACGTGGTGCACGCCAAGCCCCAGTCGGGCTGCCGTCACGGTGGCGGCCTCCACGGCACTTTCCGACTGAGAGGCTACCGGCTGAGTATGGACCACCACATCGGCATGCGGAAGTACCTTTTGCACCCTTGAAACGACCTCGTCCGACACCTCACGCGAGCGTTCCAGAGAGAGGCCACGCGCCACACTTATGGAGACGTCGGCGTAGGGCCGGTCGCCAAGAAAGCGCACGCGGGCCGCAGGCTTGCCAATCATGTTGGGCGTGCCCTCTGCCGCCGCCACCACCTGACCGACCAAGTCGGGAGGCACCCGGTCGGTCAGGGCGTGTACGGCCCGCACGGCCAGTTGGCCTGCTACCACCAGAATGATGAGCGCCACCAGTGCCCCAGCCGAGGCATCGACCAGCCCCAGCAACTCGGAGGGCCACCGCAGATACGTGCCGAGCGTCACTAT
This sequence comes from Chloroflexota bacterium, assembly GCA_030913985.1. Classification (GTDB taxonomy): domain Bacteria; phylum Chloroflexota; class Chloroflexia; order QHBQ01; family JADMIH01; genus JADMIH01. The sequence continues at coordinate 79,256 of JALZHI010000001.1, forward strand.
AAGCAGGCCGAACAGCACGGCCAGGGAACCCAGCAGGTCGGTAGCAAAGTGGGCGGCGTCGGCGGCTAGCGCGGGGCTTCCATGCTCGGCAGCCACCCGCCTCAAGTAGCGCGAGCGTGAGTAGTCAACCGCCACGGCCACGACCAGCACGCCGATGCCGAGCCAGTTCTGTTGAGGCACAACGTGGCTGCCGACAATTCGCTCAAAGGCTTCCCGCAATATGCCCAGTGCGGTGACGGAAAGTATACCCACGGCCACCAGCGCCGACAGGCTCTCTACCTTGGCGTGTCCGTAGGGGTGCGTGGCATCAGCGGGCCTGCTGGAGATACGCACAGCCGCGTAGCTGAGTACGGTGCCCACCAGATCCATGGCCGAGTGCAAAGCCTCGGAGAGCAGCCCGAGACTGCCGGAGATGAGGCCCGCCACCAGCTTGGCGGCGGTCAGGAGCACCGCCACCAGCATGGACGACAGAGCGGCCCAGTTCTTCTCGCGGCTGCGTTCGTCATGGCTCTTGGCTTGTAGGCCGTGTGTGTGCATGCATCCCTCGTAAGCCCAATGCTACCGTGCAGTGGTATTATCTCACATGCCGGGCCCACGTGGCACTGGGTAAAACGCTTGACACCCCCTGGTGCCCCTCTTATAATTCCGGGATAGAACCGCGCGGCCACGCGGACGTTAATAATGCATGCTAGACTTTTCACGCCTGGGTCCGACTATTGTTAGCTAGAGCACGTCAGTCCATCCTCTACCGCGATCTGCTGTACAACCTGGTTGTACGGGACCTCAAGGTCCGCTATAAACACTCCTTCCTCGGCTTCTTCTGGTCTCTCCTGAACCCGCTGCTACTCATGGCGGTGTTCACCTTCGTCTTCACCACGCTGCTCGGCCCCAATAACGCGTACCCGATGTATCATATCTTCTTCCTGTGCGCCCTGCTGCCCTGGAACTGGTGCGCAAGCTCTACAGTCGGGACGCTCGGCAGCATCGTCAACAACGGGCACCTGATAAAGAAGGTCTACTTCCCGCGCGAGTTCCTGCCCTTTTCTATCGTCGCGTCGAACATGATCAACTACCTGTTGTCCCTGCCTGCTTTGCTTATCTTCATGCTGGCATTCCGCTCGCCGGAGGCGGGCGACGTATTCAGCGCAAGTTGCAAGCATGCTTGTATCAACGGCCACCTGCTTTGGCTGCCGCTCCTGATACTCACACAGGCGGTGTTTCTGGTGGGGTTGGGCTTCTTCCTCGCGGCCCTTAACGTTTTTTTCCGCGACACGAGCGTGCTCGTTGAAGTCGGCCTTAACGCCTGGTTCTTCCTCACCCCGATCATCTATGACGCCAGGAGCCTGACGGCCTTTCCCACGCTCATGTACTATCTCAATCCCATGGCATCTATCATCACCAACTACCGCGACATCTTCTACCACAACCAGGCGGGCAGCCCCGATCTCCTCTTCATGCTGCGCACCCTGGCCGAATGCACGATCATCTTGATTGCGGGCTACATCTTCTTCATGCGTACTAGTCGCAGCTTTGGCGAGGAGATATAGCCATGTCAAGCGCGATTGTGAAGCCCGAACAGGATAATGTTTCCATAGCCGGCGCACTAAGTCCGCAAGACGGCGCCTTGAACGGCCACAAAGGCACTCGCCCGCCTGCGCAGCCGCTGGCGCAGTCAAAGCCCTCCCAGACCAGCGAGAGGCCGCTCAAGGTCATCAAGTTCAGCAAGGTAAGCAAGAGGTTCATCTTGCACCACGAACGCCCACGCTCCTTCCAGGACATGCTGGTGAGCGTGTTCGGTCTGCGCACCCTGTCCCGGCGCGGAGTCGCCATGCCCAGGCCCGCGAACGAGGAGTTCTGGGCGTTGCGGGACGTGAACTTCAGCATCTACGCGGGAGAAGCGGTCGGCATCATCGGGGAGAACGGCTCGGGCAAGTCCACCACCCTCAAGCTAATCTCGCGCATCTTGGAGCCTACTTCGGGCAGCGTCTCGGTGCGCGGCAAAGTGTCGGCGCTCCTGGAGCTTGGCACCGGCTTTCACCCTGAGCTGACCGGCAGAGAGAACATCTTCCTCAACGGTTCACTGCTGGGACTCTCCCGCAAGGAAATGGCAGCCCGCTACGACAAGATCGTGGATTTCTCGGAGATCGGGGAGTTCATAGACACGCCAATAAAGCACTACTCGTCCGGCATGGTAATGCGCCTCGGCTTCGCGGTAGCCATCAACGTGGACCCCGACATCTTGCTTACGGACGAGGTCCTGGCCGTCGGTGACGAAGGGTTCCAGCGCAAGTGCCTCGATTATATCTCGATGCTGCGCAGGCGGGGCGTCACCATCGTGTTTGTGTCGCACGCGCTAGACGCGGTACGCTCGCTGTGCAGCCGCGCTATCTGGTTGGACCACGGGCGCATGATAGCCGATGGGCCTGCGGGTGAGGTCGTGGACCGCTACCTCGCCTACGAGAACGAAAAGCATAGCGAAAGGCTCAAGGCCGAGCAGGAAAGCCGCCCCGTAACCATGCCCGCCGCCCCCTCTCACATGGAGTCTGAGGACACGCTCGAAGACGACGAGGAAATGCCGCCACAAACGGAAGCCAGCGAAGCTGACGAGGCAGCGCCGCCTGTCACCGAGAGGGCTGACGTGAAGATCACCGGCATAACTTTCCTCGACGGGCATGGAGTCTCATCCCAGGTGTTCCGCACCAATGAGCCGCTCACCATACGCTTGCACTTCGACGCCCGCGACCGTGTGGAAGACCCCATATTCGGAGTCGCCATCTACACAGAGGGCGGCACCCACGTCAACGGCCCCAATACTCGCTTCGCAGGGCTGCCAATACCTGCTATCGAGGGCACAGGGCACGTGGACTACCACATTGAGCGCCTGCCGCTGCTAGCGGGCCGCTACTTTGTCACGGTAGCCGTCACTGGTAGCGAGATGACCGACATGCTGGACCACCAGTTCCACGCGGGCAGTTTTGTCGTTCAGCCCACCCCACATATAGCCGAGCGCATGGGCCTCGTCCTCATACCGGCACAGTGGAGCTTTCACCCGGACTCAGAGGGGTAGAAGAGGAACTAAAGAGGCCGTGAGCGAGTTTGCTCACGGCCTCTCTTATAGTACAGGATTCGAAGTAAAGCGCATCTACTCTACCTGGCTACCCGCCAGTTCTATGAGGGTGCGGATCATCACGCCCGTCGCGCCCTTCATCTGCCAGCTATAGTCTTTCTCAGTGTAGGCGGTGCCCGCGACGTCAAGATGTACCCAGGGCGTATCGCCCACGAACTGCTGGAGGAAGGCCCCCGCGGTGAGCGCGCCACCGAAGCGGCCCCCGGTGTTCATCAGGTCCGCGATGTTGCTCTTGAGCTTGTCGGTGTACTCCGGATAGAGGGGCATCGGCCACAGCGGCTCTCCGGTGGCCTTGGCGGCGGCAAGCACCCGGTCCGTCCAGTCCTCATTGTTGCCCATCGCACCGGTCGCTACGTCACCCAAGGCCACCTTCATAGCACCCGTCAAAGTCGCCACGTCCACCAGGCGTTCAGCGCCACGCTTGCGGGCAAGGTCCAGCGCGTCGGCAAGCACCAGGCGGCCCTCAGCGTCCGTGTTGATGATCTCGATGGTCTTGCCGTTCGCGGCCCGCACTACGTCCCCAGGACGGGTGGCGGTGCCGCTCGGCATGTTCTCCACAAGCCCGGCCACCGCGATGACGTTCGTCTTCAAACCAAGCTGAGCGATCCCACCGATTGCCGAAATGACAGCAGCCGCACCGCACATGTCGTATTTCATGTAGTGCATGTCAGCAGCGGGCTTGATGGAGATGCCGCCGGTATCGAACGTAACTCCCTTGCCGACCAGTCCTAGCGCGGGGCCATCACCGCCGCCACTGTAGGTAAGCACTACCACTTGCGGAGGGAGCTTGCTGCCGTCGGCCACGCTAAGTAGCGAACCCATACCAGCCTCGCGTAGTTCGTCCTCGCCAAGCACCTGACATTCCAGCCCGCACTCGGCAGCCCACCGCCGGGCTTCCTCGGCGGCGCGCACCGGGGTCATGATGTTGGCGGGTTCGTCGCCGAGCCAGCGCCCGAAGTTGACCGCCGTGGCTATTTTGCGGCCCCGTTCTAGGGCCTCGGACGCAGCGTCTCCGACCTCCGTCACCACAATCTGCAAGGTCTGGACGTCGCCTTTGTTCTCACGATCCTTGTAGAGGTCTGAGTCTGCCAGCCCGGTAAGAGCACCGTCAGCGATAGCCTGGACCAGGAGGTTAGTGTCAACCCGCCCCGCGACAGGCAGCGCGATTGCCACCCGTGCCGCTTTCTTGGCGCGTGCTTGCCTCACCGCGATAGCCGCCAACCGTCTCACCACCCGTACGTCGTAGGCTGACACCTTCCCCGTGCCTATCAGTAATGCTCTGCGCGCGGGTCCAGGGGTAGGGTAGACCCATTCAAGCTCATATGTCTTGCCTTTGAACGCGCCGTCCTCTCGGACCCGCCCCAGCAGGCCCGACCAGTCCAAGTCGAGCGACATCGCCGCCGGAGAGAGCGATTCGTCCTGCGCAATGCCCACAACCAGCAGGTCGGTGTCGAGAGATGCCAGGGATTGCGATGTTATTTCTAGATTCACTGCTTGTCCTCTCGCGGCTACATCTTCTCGCTGCTGTGGCCTGGGAAGATGCTCGCCTTGGGGTCGATATAGTTCTTGGCGACGTTCACCGCCATCGCTGCCTGCCCGTATCCGGTGGCGATCAGGTTCATCTTCACCTCTTCGGCGGCGATGTCACCGGCGGCATAGACACCGGGCAGATTAGTCTCCATGCGGTAATTAACTACGACCCCACGCTTGTCGAGGTTCAAGCCCCACTCACGTATCGGGCCGATGTCTGCTTTGAAGCCTATGTTCACCAATATGGCGTCAACGTCCAGCGTCTGCTCGTCGTTGGACTTGTTGTTGTAAATGGTCACCCGCTCCAGCCTGCCGTCGCCCGCTACCTCTTTGACTTCGTAGGGCGTAAGCACCGTGGCCTTCGAGTTCATCATCTCAGCGACGGAGCTTTCGTGAGCCCTGAACTCGCTCCTGCGGTGGATAACGGTAATCGACCGAGCAACGTCCTGCAAGTTCAAAGCCCAGTCCACTGCCGAGTCGCCGCCGCCCACGATGAGGAGGTCTTTGCCCTGGAAAGCCGCCTTCTCTTTGACGAAGTAATAGACAGCCTGCCCCTCAAGCTCGTTCACGCCGGGCGCGTTCAGCTTGTTGGGTGCGAATGCGCCGACCCCGGCGGCGATGATAATCGCTCTGGAGAGGTGCGTCCCCTTGTCGGTCGTAAGCACCCAATGACCTTCTGCGGCCTGTTCGAGCCTGAGTACGCGCTCGCCGAGCACCATACTGGGGTTCCACTGCATACACTGCTCAACGAGGTTCTTCACCAGGTCCTTGGCTACTATACGCGGGAAGCCAGGAGCGTCGTAGATGTACTTCTCGGGGTAGAGGGCCATGAGCTGGCCGCCAGGCTCCGGCAGCGCGTCGATGATCTTGGTCCTCATGGTGCGCATGCCTGCGTAGAAGGCGGCGAAGAGGCCCGTAGGCCCCGCACCGATGATGGTTATGTCGTAAACGTCCGCACCGGCACTGCCATCGGTTGAGGTGCCGCCTTGCTGCAAATCGGGTAGTCCTTCCGGCGCTGTGGCTCCGTTGCCATGTCGCTCCGTCGAGTCCATGCATTCCTCCATCTGGCGTATTACACGTCGTGGTCGCTCTTCGAGGTCATGGCATTATAACGTACCAGTCATGCATTAACAACCGCAGCACACGCTCACCGTCAGCAACCAAAGAGGCCCTCCTGTCCATCTGCCAGGAGGGCCTCTTTGGTTGCTGTCAAGCTATTTTCCCGCTGGCGGTGTGGCCGTCGGTGAAATTATAGCCACCTGACGCTCATCCGGTTTGCTGCGGGGCAGCCAGGGCTGCGTAGCGATCGTGAGGACCTTCGACACCTGCGCGCGGGTCATGCCCACCTGGGGCCGGAAGGTGCCATCCGAGTAGCCGTTGATGATGCCTTCCCTATATGCTGATTCGACGTAGCCAAAGGCCCAATGGCTGCTCGGTATGTCCGCGAACGTTGCCACGGGCGGATACGCTTGCCCCCAATTGGCCGCGACCACAATCATCTTGACGGCCTGCCCGCGAGTTACCGGCTCGTTGGGCCGGAAAGTGCCGTCGGGGTAGCCCCCTACGATTCCCGCCTTGGCCGCTGTTTCCACAAAGGCGGAGTACGTGCTGCCAAGCGGAACGTCGCTGAAGGTAGCCTGGCTCGGCACCTGCCCTCCCATATTGAAGCCCAGCACGAGCATCTTTGTGAACTGGCCGCGTGTGATGCCCGCGTTCGGGCGGAACGTGCCGTCTGGGAAGCCCGACACGACGTTTCGGCAGTACAGGTTCGAGATGTAGGAGTAGGCCCAACTGGTATCCGGCAGGTCGTAAAAGCGCATGTTGCAGGGTCCTGGGGTCCAGGTCGGCACGGGTGTAGAAGTCTTGGGGGGCACGCGGGTATTCGTAGCTGTCGCGGGTGGCCCGTAGGGAGTGGAGGTTGCGGCGGGTGGCGGTGGTGGCGGTGGTGCCGTGCCACTGGCCGGTATCCACATCAGGGCGTCGTACCAGACGTTGCGGCCGCTTTCGCCCGTATAGTCGTCCAGGTAGACTTTCGCTTCCGCCCAGGCGTTGAAGTGGAACTTGCCCACGTGCGCCCATCCGCCTACACCTCGGTCGGTTATGGCCTTCTGGCTCACGGCAGCCACCTTCGTGCCGTCCGACGCGAACACGTTATAGCGGGCGTTATCGGTGTCGGGTGTGTTGTTATCCACGTACGGAACAAACGCGTAGAGGTCGTAGTAGCCGGTATTGGGTAAGTATGCGGTCCAGGTGCCGGAGTTCTCAGATGCCGACTGGCTTGTTACCGACCTGGTGGACAGAGTGCTTGAGCCGTTGTAACCATTGCCGTACGTCCACCAGGCGTGCTCCACGTCCAACTGTGAAGGAGAGGCCGAGAAGCCGCTATCGGTGTTGTCTACCAGCCCAGCGCGTCGGGAGTCGCCCCGCACGAGGCCCATGTAGTAGTCCCAGTCCCACCTGGGGCCGGGGTCCTGGTGGGTAGCGCCCGGAACCTCGGAATGTGCTATGACGCGGCTCCGGTCCTTCTTGATCCCGTAGCGGTCCGACATTGTGGCGACAAGCCTTGCCGAGGCCTGGTACATCGCCTCCGTGTACCAACCGTTCTGGTTCATATATCCTTCGTGCTCAATGCCTATCGAACAGATATTGTACTTCCAGCTACCGGCGTGATGGCCGGTGTCGGCGTTGCGCACCATCTGCGTCATGTGGCCGTCGGACGAGCGGATAACGTAGTGCGCGCTGACACCTGAGTTCGAGTTCTGGAACCAGTTGATCGCGGAGTTATAGCTACCCTCTGTGTCATGTATGACAAAGTACTTGATTGAGCTACATAGCCCGCTCGACTGCGACCAAGGCCTGCCCGCTGTGTAATTGTTGCTATGAGCGGGCACCCAGTTGGCGTCAGCGTAGTCTTCGCTGGTGGGCGCTTGTACGGCCCCATTGCGGCCGGGGGCTTCGACTCCATTGCTAGGGGCTAGCGCCAGTGTCTCACCTGAACGCAGATGCACGGTCGCGCCGCCAGCAAGAACGCGGAACACCTCGCGGGCATACTCGTCCCGTACCCAGGGGTTCTGAGCGCCAGAATACTCAGCCACGACGTCAAACCAGCCCGTCCACTTGGTTGGCGACTTGGTAGTGGTTTTTAGCTTTTGGGATATGTAACTCAGAAGCGCCGCACCACCCTCTATGTTCGACCTGGCATCGGCCTTCAGTTCGCTAACCGTTAGGCCAGTGAGTTCGGCGGCCTGCGGGAGGGTACCAGCCTCACCGTCCACCAGATGCATGATGCCGTAGCCCCCGTCGATGGACGGCTCGCCTCCTCGGTGCTCCCAGTGCGACTCGACGTACCCTAGCGCCATCAGCAATTCCACCGGTACACCCCAACGCGCTGCGGCCGTGTCAAAGGCATCTTGTAGCTCCGCAGCCGGAACTGAAGTAGCCTGGGGGACGACATGTGGCGTGGGCTGCGGCTGAGGCAAGGCAGCTTCAGACGCCGAACCAAATGAGAAGGGCACAACGAGCAACCAGGCGAGCACTGCCCCGCCCCTAAAAGCGATGTTGCGCGTACGGAGCGCGCGCAGAGATTGTTTGCATAAGCGAGTGTTCATATGCGACCTGGATACGGGGTTACGTTCCTTCTAGGTGGGGAGGCTCGATCCCGATTCGCAACGGGACCGATATCTGCGGCGGCTGAACGACACCGATATATTGATACGACGCATAGCGCGGTCCAAGGTTGCGGTCGTACGTTATGACAATTCTAAGGTTCATCGCTTGAAATCTCAATACGGCATTCGTACCATGTTTGTGACCAATTCTGTCGGGTTTGATCTCTCAGGGATATGTGGCACAACCTAGCCGCGTACACAGAGTCTTGACAGGTAGGCGGGCCAGAGTATAATGATGCCTGAAGCTACGCAATTTTCCCTGGCCCAGGTGTGGGCAATACTCAGAGGAGGATCCCAGCCACATGACCTACGTAATCACCGAGCCGTGCATCAACGTCAAGGACGGCGCGTGCGTCGACGTTTGCCCGGTGGACTGCATTCACCCGCGCAAGGACGAGCCGGGACACGCTGAAGTGCTCCAACTCTTCATCAACCCCGACGAGTGCATCGACTGCGGCGCGTGCGAACCGGAGTGCCCCGTCAATGCCATCTACCCCGAAGATGACGTGCCGGAGGAGTACCAGGAGTACACCGCCAAGAACCGCGAATTCTTCGACCTCTGAGTTCAGGTTAGATTAGTCGGCGCGCAACCATATCGCGACCAATGGACCTCCGGCTGGGTGCTCAACCGGGGGTCCGCCACTGTCAGCTTTCCTATGAGGAACCTCACCGCCTACACATGGCCGTCATAAAGTCCCACGTCTCCACCGGCACGGACCAGTACAGGGAGAACCTGGCCCACATGTCCGCCCTCGTGTCGCAGTTGCGCGAGCGCCTGGGTAGCGTGCGCCTGGGCGGTGGCCCCGATTCCATAGCTCGTCACCAGTCCCGCGGCAAGCTCCTCGCCCGCGACCGCATAGAACTGCTCCTCGACCCAGGAACCGCCTTCATGGAGCTGTCCGCCTTAGCTGCATGGGATATGTATAACGGAGATGCTCCGGCGGCTGGGGTGGTCACGGGCATGGGAGTGGTGTCGGGGCAGGAGTGCGTCATCGTAGCCAACGACGCTACCGTGAAGGGCGGCACCTATTACCCTATGACGGTGAAGAAGCACTTGCGCGCACAGGAGATAGCCGAAGAAAATCACCTGCCCTGCATCTACCTGGTAGACTCGGGCGGCGCGTTTCTGCCACTCCAAGCCGAGGTGTTTCCCGACCGCGACCACTTTGGACGTATCTTCTACAACCAGGCGAACCTATCGGCCAAGGCAATACCGCAGATAGCGGTAGTCATGGGTTCGTGCACGGCGGGAGGTGCCTACGTCCCAGCCATGTCCGACGAGTCGGTGATTGTAAAGGGTACCGGCACAATCTTCCTGGGTGGCCCACCTCTAGTAAAGGCAGCCACAGGCGAAGAGGTCACCGCCGAGGAACTGGGCGGGGGTGAGGTCCACAGCCGTATCAGCGGCGTGACAGACCATCTGGCGGTGGACGACGAGCACGCCCTGGCTATCACGCGCGACATAGTAGCCAACCTCAACCGCCGTAAAGAGCTACCCTGGGAGGTCACCAGTCCAGAGCCGCCCCTGTACGACCCTGCCGAAATCTACGGAATAGTCCAGAAGGACGCGCGCAGGCCATACGACGTGAGAGACGTGATCGCCCGGATAGTGGATGGCTCCCGCTTCCACGAGTTCAAGCCCCTGTACGGCTCGACGCTGGTGTGCGGCTTCGCAAGAATCATGGGCTACCCAGCGGGTATTGTCGCCAACAACGGCATCCTGTTCTCGGAAAGTGCGCTCAAGGGCGCTCACTTCATCGAGCTTTGCGCGCAACGCCGTATACCCCTGGTCTTCCTACAGAACATCACCGGCTTCATGGTCGGCAAGGAATACGAGAACCGGGGCATCGCCAAAGACGGCGCAAAGATGGTGACCGCCGTCGCGACCGCTCAGGTGCCTAAGTTCACCGTTATCATCGGCGGCTCGTTCGGTGCGGGCAACTACGCGATGTGCGGTCGAGCTTACCAGCCTCGCCAGCTCTGGATGTGGCCCAACGCCCGCATCTCGGTCATGGGAGGGCAGCAGGCCGCCAACGTGCTGCTCACGGTTCGCCGCGACAACCTCCGCGCCCAGGGCAAGGACATGACGCCGGAGGAGCAGGCCGAGTTCATGCAGCCTACCCTCGACAAGTACGAGGAGGAGGGTAACCCATACTATTCCACCGCCCGCCTGTGGGACGACGGCATCATCGACCCGTTGGACACCCGTATGGTCCTGGGGCTGGGCATCGCCGCCTCCACGAACGCACCTATACCGGAGACGCATTTCGGCGTCTTCAGGATGTGACACAATGCAGCAACCGCAGCTACTCAACGTCGAGGTCAGCGAAAGGGTCGCACGAGTTACGCTCAACCGACCCGAGGTCCGCAACGCCTTCAACTCCCAGCTAATAGAGGAGCTTCGCGCCACCTTCGAGGGAATAGGGAACGGCAGCTTTGGTGAGGTTCGGGCCGTCATATTGTCGGGTGCAGGCCAGTCGTTCTGCGCTGGGGCCGACGTCAACTGGATGCGCGCCAGTCTCGAATTCACCCACGAGCAAAACGTCTCCGATGCCACCTACATGTCGGACATGTTCGAGCAAATCAACCGCTGCCCTGTCCCGGTTGTTTGCCGGATCCACGGTGCGGCGCTTGGGGGCGGCGTGGGGCTCGCGGCGGTGTGTGACATCGTGGTGGCGGCCGACGACGCGGTGTGGGCTTTCTCGGAGGCCAAACTGGGCATCGCGCCCGCGGTTATCTCCCCCTACGTGCTGGCGAAGATTGGCCGCAGCCACGCCCGCGCACTCTTCTTCACAGCCGAGCGCTTCGACAGCCGCCGCGCAGAGCAGATTGGCCTCGCCCATGTGGTTGTTGCCGAGGAGGCGCTCGACTCAGAAGTTGAACGCCTGGTGCGCGAAGTCAAGAGTAGCTCCGGTAAGGCTATTGCGAAGGCAAAGGAGCTGGTTGGCACGGTGCCCGCACTGCCACCCGAGCAAGCCAGGGAGCTGACCGTGCAGACCATCGCCGCGCTTCGTGTAAGTCCCGACGGGCAAGAGGGTCTGCGTGCCTTCCTCGAAAAGAGGAAGCCGGAGTGGGCGGGCTGATGGTGTTCCGCAAGATACTGATCGCCAACCGCGGCGAGATAGCCGTGCGCATCGCCCGCGCCTGCCTAGCGCTCGACATCAAGTCAGTGGCCGTCTACTCGGACGCCGACGAGCGGGCGCTCCACGTCCGCGCCTGCGACGAAGCCTATCATATTGGCCCCGCGCCCGCCCTCGAAAGCTACCTCCGGGGCGACAAGCTAATCGAAGTGGCGAAGCGGGCGGGCTGTGACGCGGTACACCCAGGCTATGGCTTCCTCTCCGAAAATGCTGCCTTCGCCCGCGCTGTGATGGACGCCGGCCTGACCTGGATCGGCCCCACGCCCGAAGCAATCACCCTCATGGGGTCCAAGATCGAGGCCAAGCGGCTGGCGGAGCAGGCCGGCGTACCCGTCGTGCCAGGTTATTACGGCGACGACCAGTCTCCTAGGCGACTTGAGGCAGAAGCAGAACGTGTCGGCTACCCGGTGCTGATTAAAGCCTCGGCGGGAGGCGGCGGCAAGGGTATGCGCGTAGTCGAAAAGCCCGGTGATTTCTTGCGGGAACTGGAGGGTGCCCAACGCGAGGCGCTCGCGGCCTTCAACGACAGTAGTGTAATGCTGGAGAGGTATCTGACCGAGCCTCGACACATAGAGGTGCAGGTGCTGGGCGACCACTACGGCAACCTCATTCACCTGGGAGAGCGCGAATGCTCAATCCAGCGCAGGCACCAGAAGGTGGTGGAGGAGTCGCCCTCCCCCGTCGTCAGCGAGGCGCTACGGGCGCAAATTACCGGGGCTGCGTTGAAGTTGGCCCGACGAGCGGGCTACACGAACGCTGGCACCGTGGAGTTCATCTTCCAGGATGGTGAGTTCTATTTTCTAGAGATGAACACGCGCCTCCAGGTCGAGCACCCGGTCACCGAGCAGGCGCTGAACTTCGACCTCGTGGAAGCGCAGATTCGTATCGCCGGCGGCGAGCGCCTGTGGGTGGCGCAGGACGAAATCGAATACGAAGGCCACGCCATTGAAGCGCGGCTTTACGCAGAAGCGCCCGAGAAGGGATTTCTCCCCGCCACCGGTAGGGTAACGCTGCTGAACGCCCCGTACGACGGTTACGGCATTCGTGTTGACGCCGGGGTCGCGGAAGGCGACGAGATCAGCCCCTACTACGATCCGATGATCGCGAAGATCGTAGCTTCCGGGGAGTCGAGGCACCAGGCCCTTACGCGAATGCAGGAGATGTTGGGCAGCCTGCGACTTGAGGGCGTGCAGACCAACCTCGACTTCCTGCGCTGGTTGTTCTCGCACCCGCAGTTCGAGCTTGGCAACACCTCCACCCGCTTCATCGAACGTTACTACCGGCCCGGCGCTTTCACGCTCGTGCCGACACAGGTGGTACTTGCGGCAGGGGCACTATTAATGCTTACTCGGTCTGACGAGACGGGCAGCCTCTGGGCCTCAAACAGTTGGCGGCAGGCGCGGCAGGCGATGCGTGCCGCCGTAGAAATCGAGGGACGAGCCTATTGCGTGGAGTTGTCCACGCTAGACGGAGTCGTGAATGGGTACCGCGCAAGGGTAGTTCAGGGCGATGAGTCGCTCTTCGAGGGGCCAGCTGTGATTGCCTTGCCCCAGCCCTCAACGAGCCAGCTAGATGTGTCAGGTGTGGGTGCAACAGTGCGGGTGCGGCTACGTGACGACGGGCCGCTGTTCATGTTGGAGTGCGGCTTCTCCGACACGACGGACGAAGCGTATCTCTACTGGGAGGGGCGTGAATACTGGGTGCGCCGCGCTCCCGCCTTGTCTACCGAGCGGCTGACCAAGGCCCTGCACCTGAACGACGAAGACAACCTGGAAAGCCCCATGCCGGGCAAGGTGCTGAAGGTGCTGGTTGCCGCAGGCGACAGCGTTACCGAAGAGCAGCCCCTGGTTATAATAGAGGCTATGAAGATGGAATTCACAGTGCGCGCGCCGCACACAGGCAAGGTGGCCTCCGTACTTTTCCCCGAGGGCGCGCAGGTGGCAGCGGGCGACATACTGGTGGAGCTAGAGAAATGAGCCTCATGCCCTCATTGCCGTTGCGCGTCACTGTGTACGAAGTCGGCCCCAGGGACGGCCTGCAGAACGAGAAGACGCACGTCCCTACTGCTGACAAGGTCCGCTATATAGCCATGTTGAGTAACGCAGGTTTCTCATACGTTGAGGCGACCTCCTTCGTCAGCCCAAGAGCTGTACCACAACTAGCTGACGCCTCGGAAGTGCTCGCGAACATTAGCCGCACGCCCGGTGTGCGCTACCCGGTGCTGGTACCAAACGAGAAAGGCATGTTGAGGGCTTTGGAGGCAGGAGTCACCGATGTGGCGGTGTTCACCGCGGCTTCGGAGAGTTTTACCAGGGCCAACATCAACGCCACGATTGAGGAGTCCATCGAGAACTTCCGCCCGGTCGTAAAGCTTGCCCACGAAAACAATGCTCGAGTTCGTGGCTACGTCAGCACAGCGTTTGGCTGCCCGTATGAAGGTGAGGTAGCTCCTGAAAAGGTGCGGGAAGTAGCATTGTCGCTGCTGGAACTGGGCGCTTGGCAGGTGTCAGTCGGGGACACAATCGGCGTAGGCACCCCCAACCAGGTGTACGACGTCATGGGCCTCCTCCTGCGCGATATCCCCGCCGAGAGTCTTGCCGTGCACTTCCATGACACGCGAGGCACGGCGCTGGCAAACGTCCTTGCCTCGCTGGAACTCGGGATAGCCACCGTCGACTCCTCGTCCGCTGGCCTAGGCGGGTGTCCCTACGCACCGGGCGCTTGCGGCAACCTGGCAACTGAAGACTTGCTCTACATGCTCAACGGCCTCGGCATAGAAACCGGGGTGGACCTTGAGAAGGTGGTCGAGGCATCACGATTTATCACAACTGTGCTGAACAAGCCGCCCGCCAGCCGCTACTTACAGGCCTACCTCGCGCAGTGCGCTGCTTGACACGTTTCAGAGGGTAGCCAACGTTACTGGAGCATATGAGTGCGTAAGATCAAGAAGGTCCTAATAGCCAACCGCGGGGAGATAGCCCTGCGTGTAGTGCGTGCCTGCGCCGAGGTGGGCATGGAGTCGGTGGCCGTGTTCTCCGAAGCCGACCGTACGGCCCTCCACGTTCGTGCCGCCGACGAGGCGTACCCCATTGGGCCTGCACCCTCGGTCGAGTCGTATCTTAGGATTGACAAACTGCTGGAGGTAGCGCGCAAGTCGGGGGCGGACGCCGTGCACCCCGGCTATGGCTTCCTGGCAGAGAACGCCAACTTCGCCCAGGCCGTGCTGGATGAGGGACTTACCTGGATTGGGCCTTCACCGAACGCTATGAGAATGCTGGGAGACAAGCTGGAGGCCAGAAGGACCGCACAAGCCGCAGGAGTGCCGACGGTCCCCGGGACGGACGTCCCCACCGACGACGTTGAAAGTGCGCTGGCGGCGGCCGAGCTTATAGGCTACCCCGTGCTCATAAAGGCCTCGGCGGGTGGCGGCGGTAAAGGCATGCGCATCGTTCACAGCCGTGACGACCTCGAGGCGGCTCTCAGGAGCGCCCAAAGCGAGGCGCAGTCTTCCTTTGGCTCCGGTACTGTCTACCTGGAAAAGTACCTCGAGTTGGTGCGGCACGTCGAAATACAGCTGCTGGGAGACACCCACGGCAATGTCATCCACCTGGGCGAACGCGAATGTTCCGTGCAGCGTCGGTATCAGAAGCTGATCGAAGAATCGCCATCGGTGGCTGTGGACGCCGACCTGCGCGAGCGGATGGGCAGCGTGGCGGTGGCGGCGGCGCGGGCGGTCGGCTATACGTCAGCCGGTACCGTCGAGTTCCTGCTCGACAAATTCAAGAACTTCTACTTCCTTGAGGTAAACACGAGGCTCCAGGTAGAGCACCCGGTCACCGAACTGGTGACGGGCGTGGACCTCGTGCTGGAACAATTCCGCATCGCCTCGGGCCGCCCCTTGCGGCTAACCCAGTCAGACGTGCGCCTGAACGGGCACGCCATGGAGTGCCGCATCGCCGCGGAAGACCCCTTCAACAACTTCGCGCCATCGCTCGGCACCATAGCAGCGGTGTCTGAGCCTGGCGGGGCGGGTGTGCGCGTGGACAGCAGTGTGTACGCGGGGGCCAAGGTGTCCGTCTATTACGACCCTATGATCGCCAAACTGATCGTCTGGGCGCCGAGCCGGGCGCACGCTATCTTGAGGATGCGCAGGGCCTTGCGAGAGTACCGTATCGCCGGCATTCAAACAAATATCCCGTTCCATTTGCGGGTCATGCAGTCGCTCGACTTCCAGCGGGGCCGTCTCGACACAAAATTCGTAGACCGGCTGCTGGCGAACACCGCCCCTGAGCCGCAGGAAGAGGACGAGCGCTTGCTAGACGTGGCTGCGATGGCGGCCGCACTGGTGCTCGACCGGAAGCTGCTGGCGGGCTCGGCGGCCTCTAACGGTGCTGCACAGCATCGGGCACCAAGTTCAGGTGACAATGCTTGGCGTCTGGCTGGCCGCCGGCAGGGACTCAGGTAAGTCATGGCGAAGTATTACGTAGAGCTAGGCGAGCGGGAACTGGGTCTTGAGATCGCCCAGTCCGGTGGCGTAACTCACCTGCGGTCGCTCGGTGACGGCGGAGATGAAGGCGATGCTGCCGTAGACTTCGTGCCGGTCCAGTCGAACGTAGAAACCGGGGAAGGCCTATACTCTCTACTCGTTGACGGTAAGAGCTACCAATTGTACGTGGAAAAGCGCGGCGAGCACTTCCGTGTGATGATCTGGCGGCACCGCTACGACGTCAAAGTGCATACGGAGCGGGAGTGGCGGCTTATGAAAGTCGCGCCCAAGCAGGCAGCGCAGGGTGGTGCGAAGGTAGTTAGTGCGCCCATGCCAGGGTTGGTGAAGGCCGTGCTGGTGGAGGCGGGGGCTGAGGTGAAGGTGGGCACGCGTCTTGTAGTGCTGGAAGCCATGAAGATGGAGAATGAGATCACCGCCCCCCGCGATGCTAGAGTGGCCCAGGTGCACGTACAGCCTGGGAACGTGGTCGAGGCTGACAGTCCCCTGGTCACCCTGGAATAGGCAGGTCCCCTGATGATAAAGCATGCTGACAGGGCCAAGTGGGAGGACAAGGTACTCAAGCCGGCGCTGGAACGCTTCCCCGAACGCCAGCCTGAGTTTCGGACCGCCTCCGACATCCCCGTTGACCGCCTCTACACGCCGGAGGACGCACCAGCCCACCTATATGAAGAGGACCTCGGCTTCCCAGGCCAATACCCGTTCACCAGGGGCGTGCAGCCGACGATGTACCGGGGCAGACTCTGGACCATGCGCCAGTACGCGGGCTACGGAACGGCGGAAGAGTCGAATCGCCGCTACAAGTACCTTCTCGAACAGGGGCAGACCGGCCTCTCGGTCGCCTTCGACTTACCTACCCAGATGGGGTACGACAGCGACCACCCCCTGGCTGAAGGCGAGGTCGGCAAGGTGGGCGTGGCAATCTCCTCCATCCGCGACATGGAATTGCTCCTTGCCGACATACCTCTGGACAAGGTCAGCACATCCATGACCATCAACGCCACCGCCTCTATCCTGCTGGCCTTCTACGTAGCCGTGGCACGCAACAGGGGCATCTCCGATCGGGTCCTGGGTGGCACCGTCCAAAACGATGTGCTGAAGGAATACATCGCGCGGGGCACCTACATCTATCCCGCGGCCCCCTCCATGCGCATCGCGGGTGACATTATTGCGTTCTGCGCCGAGCAGTTGCCCCAGTGGAACCCCATCTCTATCAGCGGCTACCACATCCGCGAGGCAGGCTCGACTGCCGTGCAAGAAGTCGCCTTCACCCTCGCGAACGCCAGCGCCTACGTCCAGGAGGTACTGAGTCGCGGCATCTCGGTGGACACGTTTGCTCCGCGCCTGGCCTTCTTCTTCAACGCGCACAGCGACTTCCTGGAGGAGGTAGCCAAGTTCCGCGCCGCGCGCAGGCTTTGGGCACGAATTATGCGAGATGAGTTCGGTGCGCAGAACCCGCAGAGCATGATGCTGAGGTTCCACACCCAGACGGCAGGCTCCAGCCTCACCGCCCAGCAGCCGGACAACAACGTGGTGCGTGTGGCCCTGCAAGCCCTGTCCGCGGTGTTCGGGGGCACTCAGTCTCTGCACACCAATTCGCTGGATGAGGCGCTGGCGCTCCCAACCGAACGCTCCGCCCGCCTCGCGCTACGCACGCAGCAGATTATCGCCCATGAAACGGGCGTAGCATCTACCATTGACCCGCTTGGAGGCTCGTACTACATTGAATGGCTCACTAACAAGATTGAGGAAGGAGCACGAGACTACCTGAGGCGCATCACCGAATCGGGCGGGACACTGAGGGCTATTGAAGAAGGCTTCCAGCAGTCGGAGATCCAGGAGGCGGCGTACCGCTGGCAAAACGAGGTCGATAGCGGCGAGCGAGTAATCGTCGGAGTCAACCGCTACCACTCAGACGACGCAGAGGCAACAGAGATACACCGGGTAGACCCCACGTTACAGGCACGGCAGATGGAGGGCTTGCACGCCCTCAAATCCGAACGCGATGAGGCAACCGTCGCAAGCAAGCTCGAACGGCTCCGAAACGCCGCTCAGGCACAAGAGAACCTAATGCCCTTCATCATCGACTGCGCGCAAGGCCTGGTGACGCTTGGTGAGATCAGCGACGCACTTCGCGCCGTGTTCGGTGAGTACCGGGAGCGAAGACTAGTTTAGGAGAGCAACATGGGCGATTCTTATTACCGAAGAGGACAAGACCCTGGAATGTCCGGGCAGAACCAGGTCACCGGACCCGGTGGCGAGGACATTGACGCCAACCCGGGCGAGCGCGCCCTGACACCGGAGGGTGCCGCTACCGACGCCACAACGGCAGGTATCACCGTCGGCAACAAGCAAATCGGCATCGGGGCGCAGGTGGGCATCCTTCGCAACCTTGAGTTCACCGCAGGTGGCCGCGCCCACCGCATCAGCACCGGGCCTTACACTAAAGCCTAGGGGTCGCCTCGTGGCACCCGCGTCTAAATGGGCTGCCTGAATAACTTGGCGGACCGTGCGGCCCTGGCTTCCTCCAGCGTGACCGGCTGCAATCGGACTTTCGAGCCGGGCGTCAACTGTGCCAGTAGCGGCCAGTCAGCCCTCGCGACGACGCCAAGCACCGGATAGCCGCCCGTAGTTTGGTGGTCTGCACCGAGCACTACCGGCGTGCCGCTTGGTGGTAGCTGGATCGCCCCACGAGGCACGCCGAATGACGTTAGCTCCCCACCGCTCCAGGCTATCACCCCCTCCTTCTCAGGCAGCAGTCTAACACCCATCCTGTCACTTGCGGCACCCACCTCATAGGTGACGGAATGCGCCTGTTCCCTCAGCTTTGCGCTTACGCAACCTGTGCCCAGGTATGGCACGTATCTCAGGCTGGTGGTCGGCTGCGCTGTAGAGGGCAAGACGGAAGCCACTTTCCCCGCGACCTCGGCTGGCGACTGCGTGGTAGCCCCGCGAAACAAGGTATCTCCCGCTCGAAGTTGCCGCCCGCCATAGCCACCAAAGCCGCCCGGTAGGTATGTGGAGCGCGAACCCAGCACCGGCGGCACGCTGAAACCACCCATGACAGATACGTAGCACCGTGCCCCAGTGCTTCCCCGCCTCGCGAGGAAGCGCAGTTCGCTACCGGCGCGTACCAGCCAACTGATACCACAAGGCACCGGCACTCCATCCACCTGGCACCCAAGGTCACTTCCAGCGAGGCCAACGACCGTTGTGGCATGCGCTCTCAATGTTGGTCCAGACCACGTTATCTCAAGGGCCGCGGCGCCAGGCGCGTTGCCGACCAGTAGGTTCGCTGCCTCCAGCGCAAGAGGGTCCATCGCCCCACCGGAGCTTAGTCCGAAATGACTGTAGCCGGGGCGTCCCAGGTCTTGAACAAGGGTTAGTGCGCCGGGTGACTCCACTGTGAATGCTGCAAGGGAGCCAGGCTCGTGCTGTTCTCCGGCGTAGGCAGTGGTGGAGTCGGTCAAGATGAGATCGGCTGACACGACAAATTGGACCTGATCGCGGGGAGCGAGGAGTGCCGGTGGGTTCCTGTGGACATCCCACAGGCTAACGCCTGTGCGGCCTATGAGTTGCCAGCCGCCGGGGCTTGATATAGGATACACGCCCGTTTGCTCGCCAGCTATTCCGACTGATCCTAAAGGAACGCGCACTCTGGGGCTTGCAAGGCGAGGTGCCGCAATAGTAGGGTCGAGGCCGCCCAGGTATGCGAAACCTGGCATGAAGCCAAGAAAGTAGACCCGATATGTCCCGCTAGAATGCCTGCGGACCAATTCTGCCGGACTCAGCCCAAGAGCGGCGGAGAGACTTTCGAGATCAGGACCGTGCTCGCCACCATACACAACCGGGATGCTATGGTTTCGAGGCGAGGTGATCCAGTTTGGGCCGCCCAGAGCCAGAGCCTGGCGCACGTACCCTGCGACTTCTTCAGCCTCAGCCACCGAATCATCAAACGTCACCAGCACGCTCGCATATGCCGGCACGATCTCCAGGACGCCTGCAATCCCTAGCTGCCGGAGATTGTCGGCAAGCGCGTGTACCGCCTCGCTCAACGTCGGGGATATGCCTGTTCCGAGCGTCACGAGTAGCGCGCACTCACCGATCCGGTCTATGGTCACCGCACGCCCGGCGTTCACCTTAGCTGTACTTTGGCGCTGCCACTCGGAAGCCGGCCTCTTCAAGCGCCTGCCGTGCTACCTGGGCGAACAAAGCGGCTGCCGGGGTGTCGCTGTGCAGGCAGATTGTGTCCACTTGCACTCTCAAGGTGCTGCCGTCGACTGTGCGCAGTTCACCCCCTGCGAGGCCGACCACTTGTTCTGCCACGGTCGCCGCATCGTGGTGCACGCTTCCGGGCAGCTTTCGGTCGCGTAGTACGCCCCCCGGTTCATAGGCGCGGTCCGCAAAGCCTTCTGCCAGCGTGGGGAGGCCGATGTCGCGCGACACCTCTTCCGCGAGCGACCCCGCCAGGCACATCAGGGGCAACTCACGTGAGAAGTCGCGCACGGCCCCGGCTATAGCCTCAGCTGTGGCACGGTCGCGGGCGGCCATATTGTAGAGCGCGCCGTGGGGCTTGACGTGACGCAGTTCAATCCCGCAGGCGCGTCCGATGGCCCACAGCGCCCCTACTTGGTAGAGTACGAAGTGCCGGACCTCTTCGGGGCTGAATGCCATAGCACGTCTGCCAAAGCCCGCCAGGTCGGGGTAGCCAGGGTGCGCGCCTACGCTGACGCCGTGGCTTGCCGCAAGTCGGACCGTGGCAGCCATGACATTGGGGTCACCCGCGTGCCCGCCACAGGCCACGTTCGCGGACGTGATGAAAGGCATGATTTCACGGTCATGCCCCATCGGCCACGCGCCGAAGCTCTCGCCCACATCCGCGTTGAGATCGATTGTACGCGTCTCGTTAGGCATTTTCTGGTGCTCGCCCCCTCAACATGCGCCACAACTCGCGGGGAGTGAGGCTCACGCGCCGTACCGCTACGTCCAGCGGGAAGAGCAGTATCGACGCCAGTATCAGCCACGGCCACATCGGTAAGCGCCGTGGCTCAGGGGATATGTCGTGAGTAAACGCTGAAGCGGGCTGCGTAATCTCAAGTACCTTCCCACCTCCTAGCTGCGCCAGGTCAGCCATCAACGCCTGCGCGCCGGCAGCCGACTCGCCGGACAGGCGGTATTCGCTTGGGTAAGGCACTATAAAGCCCGTTTCCAAGCGCTCCACTAGCTCCCCGGTTTCGGCGTTCACTTGTTCCACCGTGGCAGCATATGCCCCTGGACTTAGCCCGTGAGCTACCCCATCGTAAACGCCCGGCGAACGTGGCGAAACCTCAACCGTTGTAGAGATGCCCGCGGTGTCGGTAATTACCAGGCTCGTCGGCAGAAAGTTGCGGGGTGCGCCGGTGACCGTGACAGTGTCCACCCGCACGGCGACTTCCTGCGCACGTCCCCCTGCGTCGGATCGGGCTGCAAACGTAGCCTCCAGGCCTATGCTGTCTTGCCTTGGAAGCGTCCAACCAACCATCTGGCCCATGAACTTGCCGAACTGCGGCCACTCTACCCAGTCAGCCGCCCACTGCCCTTTGGCGTCGGGGGTCCAGGCCACCGCGCGCCCAAGGCCATACTGCCACTGCGCGAGGAGCGGGTCGCCGCGAGGTGAGCGGAGTATCAGGTCGGCCTCCGGTTTGATGGTGCTGGCGTTGTAGCCGAGCAGGGGCGGCATGGCCCCCGTATCGATCCCATTCAGGATGGGGCTGGCGCGCGCCACCGCCGGGGTGAATGCCTCCTCAACGTAGTAAGAACCTGCGAGGCGAATCGTTTCTTTCAGCAGAACGTCGGGCACCGTGGTAACGTCCTTAGCTTCGTAGAAGCGGCCGCCTCCCCTGGTCGCCAGGTCGTGCATCAGCTCGTCCGCGCCGTCGCCCACCCCAACGGTGGAAAGCGTGATATTGCTGGCGGACATACGCTCCAACAGCGGATCGTAGTCCGAGTGCTTGCTCCAACCGTCGCCCAGGACAACAATATGCTTTAGCTGTGCGTTACTTGCCTCAAGTGAGTCCACCGACTGCGACAGGGCCGCGAACATGTCGGTGTTACCCTGCGCCTCCACCGGCTGTAGCAGCTGTTCGAGTCGCTGCTCGCCGAGCTCCGCGATTGGCTGCAGGCGCGCCAGCCAGGTTGGTTGTTCATCGAAGGTAACCACGCCCACCTGGTCGCCGGAATTGAGCAGCGACGTGGCTTTGGTGATAGCCTGCTTCACCAACTCGATCTTGCTCTCGCCGAACTCGGTGCGCATGTTCGGGTTGAACTCCTGGTTGCCCCCACAGTGGCAGCGGCCCATGCTGCCACTCTTGTCCAGCACGAAGGTCATCGCGAGGGAGGCCCGCTCCTCGGACGTGCGCACGTCCATGCGCACCGGCAGCACCTCTTCGATGGGGGAGCGCGTGTACCCACCCGCCCCATAGCTGAGGTCGCCGCCTATCATAATGAGGCCGCGCCCCATGTCTCGCACGTAGCTCTGCAACACCTGCTGCCCCTCGATTTCCAGCGAGCTAGCCGAGACGTTGGCAAGGACTATAGCATCGTACTTTCCGATGTTCCTGGTCTCGCGAGGGAGGCCAACAGGCGCGACTACGTCCACGTCTATGGCGCTCGCCTCCAGAGCATTCTGAAGCGGGAGGCTGTCCGCATCGGTGCCGCTGACAATGAGGACCGCAGGGGGCCGCTTCACGATGGTGAAGGAAAGGGCCTCATTGTTTTCGCTGAAACGGTCGTCCACGGAGTCGACGCGCGCCTTGAGCACGTGAAAACCCTGCTCGCGGGCTTCTGTGGTGAAGGTAAGGACATTGTCGCCCGCTTTCAACGCCGCATCCTGCTTGGCAACCGGTGTTTCGCCATCGTACAACGTGACGCTAGCTGCCCTGTCGCTGTTGCTCCTTACAAGTACACGCACTGGGATCTGCTGGCCCGAAGGTACGCTGTTGGGGCTTACAACCCGGTCGACGGCCACTTCGTTCTGCGCGGTACCTCCAAGGGGCACCACCGACAACTGGATGCCGGATAGCGCCTCCCCCGCGGCTATGCTCCGGGCCTCCCCCACCGTTTCGACGCCGTCGCTCAGGAGGACAAGCCGCTTCGCCCCGCCTTCGGGAAACAGGGCGGTGCCCACTTGAATAGCGTCAGCGATGTCAGTTGCAAGAGCTGAAGGCTCCTGGCCCGTAGCAGTCCACGCCGTATCCGCACTCAGCACCCGGTCCAGTATGGCATTCTCTCCGAACAGCACGACTGCGGCCCGGTCGTCCGGCCCCATCGCCTCGATGGCATGTCGCACGAAGTCAAAGGATGCCTGTTTGCTTGCCTCCGACACGCTGGCCGAGCGGTCTACCAAAAAAACAACGTTCAGCGGACCCCCCGAAGCGATGAACTGGGTGCCCGCGATTGCCAGCGTGATGAACGTCAGGATGAGGGCGCGTATGACGGTGCTGGCGGCGATGCGGGCGCGATCCCTGTAACGAGCGCGCGCTGTCAGAACTCCGAGCCACACGACAGGCGGCACCGCGAGGAGGAGTATTAGAGCGCGCGGCTCGGTGATGCTGAACGGTAGCTCCATTCTTTCCCCTCTACGAACTGCTCAGCTTACGAAGCGCACGGCGGTTGCGCCACTCAAGAAACGCCCGCCGAATTGTGAGCCTTTGCGCGACGAACCACTCAGCTAACAAGACAGCGAAGCCTGCCAGGGTAACCGGCGGCCAAAACTCGCGCCGGAATGGATTTGCCTGCTGCGTCGTGGCACCAGCGTTGGTACGCACGCCCATGGGCAACCCTGGTTGAGGGTTGGGGCGAATAGCCGACTCATCGCGGGAGACCAGGTTGACGGCAAACGCTTCCTGGGCAAGTATCTCCTCGCCCGCGTATTGCGTGATGTAATACACTCCAGGCTGCCGTGTCTCAGGGAAGGCCACTCGCCTCCGTTCCGGCGGCAGGTCGTAGGTCCACTCCCTGCCGGAAGGGTCTTCCACCAGTAACTTGTTTACTGCCTGCTCCACCGCATCCACTGTGACAATTGAGCGTGGCGTAACCGCTACGGGCACTCCTCCGGTAGGGTCGGGCAGCAGGTACGTTACAAGGTTGCGCATGAGCAGCGGAAAGGCCGTCTGCAAGGGTAGGTCGCTCTGCTGTAGGTCAAAGGCAACTATGCTCACCTTGCGACCTCCCTGCTGACCCGCCATGATAAGCGGCCCCTTGTCGCTCCCCAGTACGACATGACCCCACGGCGGCACGTTGACCTGGGCCGCCTGGGAAACGTGCAGGTTAGAGAGGTCCACGAAGCGCAACAGCGGGTCCCGGCCTGAAGGCTCAGCATCGCCGGAGAGGCCACCAGACTCCAGGGCCGAGAACGAAGGTACCGGGGCTATTATCTGCTCCCCGATGCTGAAGATTGACGTTGAGGCTTGCGGCTCAAAGATAAGCATGTTGCCGTCGGGCAGTCTGGACAAGGTAGTCGAGACAACCCCCGCGTCCAACACCGTCAGGTCGAATGGTATGCCCTCCAGGGTAGCGCCAGGGTCGTACTCGGCCGGTGCCACCTTGTAAAGCGTAACGTTCGGCAAGAGGGCCAGGGAGAGTTCCAAGAATTTGTTGCCGTTCGTCACCAGAAGCACGTTAGCGGGCACGCTCGCCCTGTTAACCGTCCAGGCTGTGTCGTCTATCTCAAGGTCGTCGAGGCCAGCCAGGTGCGCCGCCACCACGCGGCCGTCGATCGGCAGATCGTCTACTATGAGTTCCTGAGTCTCTAAAGGCCCCAGCGACACCGTGCGCGCGTTCCACGGAGCATCGTCCACCAGCACGTCCAGCCTGCGGGTCACGGTCAGGTTATCGGCGTTGGTGAGTTGCACATACAGCCCCAGGCTACCCCCACGCTGGTCAACCGAGATAGCGGTGATGGCCTGGTTTGAAGCGCCCCGCCCCACGGGGAACAAGCGCACCTCCGCCGGGAGTTCTTCGTCGCTCCCACCCGTAGCCGGGAATACCCCGTCGGACAACACCCATATCACCGCGTTCGATTGCCTCTGTGCCAGAACGGAAGCCAATTGCATGGCCTCAGATATGTTAGTGCCAGTTGGTTGGGGCCTAAGCCCGGACAGACCATCGCGCAGCCGCGACTTATCATCCGTAGGGGGCACGCGAACGGCAGCATGTTCGTCAGAGGTAATAATGGCGGCTGTCGCTCCCTGCGGCAGGTCGTCCACCAGGCTGCGTGCCTTCTCAAGCGCCGCCTCGAGCCTGCTTTTCCGGGTGCCCTCGCCGCCATCCATAGCGCCCATACTGGCCGACGTGTCCACAAGGATGATCGCGTTCTGCCCCGCAGCCGTTTCGGAGGGCACCCAGGGGCGCGCCAGCGCGAGAATAAGCGCCAGCATCACCAGCAACTGCAACAGCATGAGACCGGTGAGTTGTAATCGCTGCCAGAGCGAGTTGGCCTCCCGGTCGCGTGTGAGATTGTCCCAGAGGTGAAGGCTGCCAACCGGCGCGCTGGGCCGTCTGAATCGCAGCAGATAAAGCGCGACTATGAACCCGGCCAGCGGCAGCGCAAGCAGCGCCAGCGGTTGCAGTAGCCCCATCGTACCCACCGCCTAGCGCACTTCCCCGTTGGACCTGCCAGTGCAGGACTCATGAGGCGGCGTAGTAGCGGCGTTAGCAGGCATGAGGTTACTTCATCTCCTCTGGCGTCTCTTCGAGCACGCCCGCGACAATCGCGTCCGGGGAGATACCTTCCGCTTCGCCGTCAAAGTTCAAGATGAGCCTGTGCCGCAGGGCGGGGAGTGCCGCCGTCCTGATGTCGCGGAAGGCCACGTTATAGCGCCCGTCCAGCAGCGCCATTATCTTGCCCGCAAGGATCATAGCCTGGAGCGCCCTGGGCGAGCCGCCGTAGCGGACGTACCGCTTCACAAGGGCTGCCGTCTCAGGGTTGTCTGGGTGCGTCGCCCTCAAGATGCGTACGGCATATGCGGTCACGTGCGTGGCAATCGGCGTCTGGCGTGCTAGCTGCTGCATAGCCAGGATGTCCTGCGCGTCCGCCACCCTACCCACGTGAGGATCAATCCCTGAAGTCGTGCGGTCCGATATCGCTATCAACTCTGCGGCGGTCGGGAAGCCAACTTCCAGCTTGAAGAAGAAGCGGTCGAGTTGCGCCTCCGGCAGCGGATACGTGCCCTCCATTTCCAGGGGATTCTGCGTTGCGAGCACGAAGAAAGGTTTGGGCAGTTCGTAAATCGTGCGCGCCACCGACACAGTGCCTTCCTGCATCGATTCCAGGAGCGCCGACTGCGTCTTCGGGGTAGCGCGGTTGATTTCGTCGGCGAGCAGCAGGTTGGCAAACACCGGGCCGGGCTGGAACTCAAAGCTGCGGCGGCCGTGCTCGTCCTCGTTGAGGATGTTCGTGCCTATAATGTCGGCAGGCATCAGGTCGGGCGTGAACTGGACGCGGCTGAACTGGCAATCTATCACGTCGGCCAGAGTCCTCACCAGCACCGTCTTGCCGAGACCCGGCACGCCCTCCAGCAGCACATTGCCGCCAGCGATAAGCGCCACAAGCACCTGGTGTATGAGGTTGCGTTGCCCTACTATTACCTTGCCGACTTCCTGCTCAATCGCCAGCGCCCGCTCTCTAAAGGCCTCCGGGCTCAAGTCGCGTCGCGGATGAGTCACGTTGCCCGTGCCAACAGCACTTGTCTCTCTCTCAGTCAGTGCCACTCGGTGCTCCTTGGGAATCTCTGGTACAGAGGCAGGGCCTGGAACACCTGCCCCACCTCACATGCCCGGTAAATTACTTGCCCAGTTCGGAGAAGTAGTTCTTCACATATTCTTTTGCGTCGGGGGGTACATAAGCGCGGTCGATAGCTTCCGTTGCCTGCCGCGCGTATTCGGCCAGCACTTCCCGGTAGGGTGTCTGCACGCGGACCGCGCCACCCTCCCCGGTGCCTGAGGAGACATCGGCCCCGCCGCTATCACCCTCGCCTATTCGACCGCCCACTCCATTTGTGTTAGGCTCGTCTGAGTTTGCGTCCGGTGCCTCAGGCGGCGTCTCTCCTCCGGCGCTGTCGCCCTCAGAGACGCCCGGTACGTAGACCTGTTCTCCACCCGTACCGCTTTCTTCCTGGCCGGGCGCCTGCGTGCGCTTGTCCTCCGTGGCGTTGCCTTGTCCCGAGGGGTTGGGCACGTGGCTGATTGCTCCTCCCACGCCGCCCACCGGCCCGTTCACCGAGCCGCCCAGCGTCCCTTGTTCCCCGGAGTCGGAGGTCGCTCCCCCGGCTGCACCGCCACCTGAGGATTGCTCGCTGCCTTCCGACTGGCCGCCCTCCTGCCCGTTGGTGCCGCCACCCGGCCCGCTACCTGGAGAAGTAGTGCCATCCTGACCGTCAGTCTGCGCCGGCTGGCCCCCCGACCCGCCCGTCGATTGCGAACCCCCGTATGCGGCTACGTTGTTCTCTCCGACGAGCGGACCAAGCCCACCGACTTTCTCGCTGTCCGGGCTTGCAGCCGTCCCGCCTTGTGCGACTTCAGCATCGGGGTCAAAGTTTCCGAGGTCGGGTGTAGCATTCGCGTTAGCTGCTGCCGGGCCACGGCGGCGGAACCCCACCTGTGCCTTCTTGGTCTGAGGCCGCCCCGCCTGCGCCAGTTGCTCGCGGCCTTTGTTAAGCTGCGACAGCACATTTTCCAGGGCAACGGAGTTTTCCCGCTGGCTATTGGCTGCGGCGAACTTCTCTGAGGCGGCTACGAGCGCGCGGACCGCGGGAGTGTAATCGCGTGTGCGCACTGCTGTGGAGGCTTCCGCGAGGTCGGCACCCAGTTCCGGTTCCCGCCCGGAAGCCTGGGTTGAGGCCCGCTCCAGGCTGAAAGCCACGCGCCGCTCCGCGTTCGAGGTCATGCGGCCCATATTTTCGCTCAAAAACAAAGACGCTTCCGAGGCCCGCCCCAGGTCGGTGGTATAAATCGACTGGTCGGCCTCCCACTCCAGGTTCTGTAGGGCGGCGTTCCAGACCAACCGAGCGGCGGCAACCAACCCGTCGAAGTCGGCAGAAGGCGTCTCAAGCAGGCCGCGCAATCGCTGCTCGGCGTCAGCCATGGTGGCTATAGCCGACGCCTGGTCGAGCGAGGTGTTCTTCAGGGTGGTTTCCAGCGAGGCAAGTTCCTGTAGGATAGAAGCCTTCAGCTCCGTCGAAAGTTGGTCGTTGGCCTCAACTTCAGCCCGCAGGACCTGGACCTGCGCCAACTGGTCCTGGACCGCCTTCGCTAACGCGCTCCGCTCTCCTCGAGCAAACTCGGCCTGCGCCGGCACAGCGACAGCGCCCAGCAGCGCAACCATCGCCACCGCCACCGCCACGGCGTTGACCCGCGTCCAGCGAAAGCGGAATGGGGCAGGCAGGCTGTCCAGCCGTTCATCGAGTACTGCGGCGGTGTCCGCAAGCAACGCGTAATGCACTCCCGTTGGCGGTGCTTGTGAGCGCACCAGCCTAGCGGAATTTATCAGCTCGACTGACGTGGATACTCGTTCGTCAAGCCCAAGCGACTGGTCCACGAAGCGGGCAGCCTCGGCGCTGGTGACGGGCTGGGCGCGGCTCCATAGTGCAACTATTAGCACCCATGAGACGAACGCGAGGAGCACAGGCCAAGTGGGGAGGTTTGCGAGCGTAAACCGCACCACGGCAACATAAGCCGCGATAGCAAGTACAAGGAGAGGGAGTGAGACCGCCGCCATGCGCAGAGCGCGTCGCCAGAGTATCCTTTGCCTGGCGGCACGAAGCGCTTTTTCGATTGTCAGGCTCCCGGTATCAGCCTTGAGACTTACCTGGGGCCGTTTCGACAGGACTAGCAAGGCGTCCTCACTTCTCGAGGTTCAGGCGGCGACACGTAGTTGTAGAGGTACGCATCTCCATTATAAAGTACAGCGCAGGGTACTTGCTAGTTCAAACGGCAACTAACCAGCGTGTGGATTGCGAGCGGCACGTGCGGGGTAGTCCCATTGTGACCCCTAGCGTACCTAGTTATAATGGTGTGTGGGCTTGGAAGAACTTTCGCAGAGAGACAACCCGCTTGTCATTCTTTACGTCCCGTGTAGCAGCGAAGCAGAGGCTACGGGCATTGCATCACGGTTGCTGTCGGAGCGGCTGATAGCGTGCGCTAACATCTACGCTTCACGGTCCTTGTACGTGTGGAACGGTGAGATGGCAGAGGAGCAGGAAATGGTGCTGGTCTGCAAGACGGTGGCCTCACGCGCCGAAGACGCCGCGGCGCTTGTCGAACAGATACACAGCTATGACGTGCCCTGCGTCTTGAGAATTGTGCCCGCGGAGGCAAATAGCGAGTATTATCGCTGGGTGTCGGCTGAGGTTACGTCGCCTGTCAAGCCGAGTGCCGGCCAAACGACATCAGGTGCTAACTAGCGCACTTACGGGCCGCAACCAGCCCAGGAGATACGGTGGAAATATTCGGCATGGGGTTCGGGGAGATATTGCTGATCGCGCTCGTCGCGTTGATTGTGCTCGGCCCTGAGCGCCTGCCCGAAGCCGCCCGTTCAGTTGGTAAGGGCATCGCCGAAGTCCGCCGTGCCGTCGAGCCTGCCAGGAGCGTCTGGCGGGACATCTCCACGGAACTTAACAATGTGGCGACCACGACCACGACCACGTTCAACACCCCACCAGGCCGCAGGAATGGGAACCCCGAACAGATTCACCCCGTCCTGGAGATGATGACGGAGGAGGAGAAGGCCGAGTTTGTGGCAGGAGGTGATATGCCGCCACGCATCGCGGAGCACCTGGCGGCCCAAACGGCTGCTGCCGAGGTTGGCTCGAACGGGTCTCGCGAGGCGGTAGAGCTTCCCCATATCAACTACGCCATGCCTCACGCGGAAACACCCTACAGCCCAGAGCCGGATACCGGCGACGATCTTTACTACCCATCTCCCGGTGGCGAGGACGAAGGCCGCGCCTACCAGCCGGACGGCGAAATATAGCCGGTTCGTCACGCGCGGCGGACCAACGCTATCCAGTCACGCAGTGCGCGTTCGGTGCTGATGAAGGCCAGATCGCTCCACGGGATTTCTTCAGGGGCAAACGCCTGTACCTCAATCGCTTCGGTCGTGAGGCGGGGCCGCTGCTCTCGGTCCGCCAGGGAAGCCAGGTAGATGACGTTCACCACGGGTGCGGTGGCACGAGAATAGACGCCAAGCAAACCATCAATTGCTACTTCGCAGCCGATTTCTTCTCGTGTCTCGCGCACCGCCGCCTCCTCGGTGGTCTCATCCCACTCCTGGTAGCCCGCAGGGTGCGTCCAGTAGCCTACTCTCGGCTCTATACCGCGTCTCAACAGCCACACCCGCCCTTCCTCGACGGGGAGGGTGCCGCTCACCACTTTAGGGTTGATGTAGAATATGTGCCCGCAGCCGACGCACACGAGCCGGGGCCGGTCCTCCGTGGGAAGGTGAAGTTCCTGGAGTGCTGTCGCGCAAACCGGGCAGTACTTATAATCAAGCATGTAATCTCGCTCTCGTCACTAGCGTACAAGGGCTATTATTCTCGTGGGACGACTGGCTTGTCAAACCGCACTGCCACCGGATAAGCCACTGTGCTACACGCGCCTGACCGGCGGGGTCTTGCCCCAGGGAATTGCAGTGTGTTAAAATCGGGTGTAGAGGTGGGGATTCGGCCCCTTCTCATATTAGGGTTGCTTCCAGTATTCCGTGTTGTTCTTATTCTTTTGTGTTCGAGCGCAGCTAGGAGCTACGTATTGTCTTCACAGCATGTTACCCCCCTGCCGGTAGATCAGCCCCTGGAAGCAGCAGGGCCAGAACGCGAGCCGTTCTGGCGGCGTCACCGCGTTTTGTTGCTCCTGGTGCTGATCATGGCGTGCGCGACCTTCTTCCGCTTCTACGGACGCATGTTCGACCAGGGCACCTGGCAGAATCCCGACGAGATGTCGATTCTCAACTATACGACGCCAAAGATCAACTGGCCGTCCAGGACCGAGGACCTCTTCGACTGGCACGTAAGCACTCTCAACACCCGGAACGACGAACTCCGAGAGTACCCCTGGGGTGCCTTCCCGATCTACCTGGAACGTGCTACCGGCTGGCTTCTTGACACGGTCCTCCCACCGACGACCACGCAACCGGACGGCTACTGGGTGAGGAGCGTAGAAGGCATCGCCCTCATCGGGCGCTCGCTGGCTTCCATTTTCGACCTCATTACCGTGCTGCTGGTCTTCCTGGTTGCCCGCAGACTCTATTCTAATGGCACGGCCCTCATCGCAGCGGCCCTTTATGGGTTCGCCGTGACTGCCATCCAAATCGCGCACTTCTTCATCGTTGAGAGCTTCCTGGTAACGTTCATCATGGGAGCCATCTATTTCAGCGTGGTGCTCATGCAGCGGCCGCGCTGGTGGGCGGCTGTAGGGGCCGGGGCCTGCCTGGGCCTCGCCGTCGCATGTAAGATTTCCGTGCTGCCAATCGCGCTCATAATCGTGGCAGCGGTGGCTCTCCGCGCGGCCTACCGCAAGCGGACGCGTAAGCTCGGCGCGGAATTCGGTGACCCTGTGGGTGTCTCGCCCGCGTCCGCCGAGGAACGAGAGCGTAGTTTCTGGGGCCACCTGCTCGGTGGGGCGAAATACGTTCTGCTGGCCGGGGTCTTCTCATTACTGGCGTTCGCGGTCGGTGAGCCTTACGTCCTCTGGAGCTTTGACTTCACTGCGCTCGCCAGGGGCGGCCTGGACGCCCTCATCGAGTCGAACCCGTGGTCCAGGAGAATCAGGAACGAGCAGGCCGTACAGTCGGGCCTGAGTCCCGTGCCGTTCACGCGGCAGTACATAGGCACAATGCCGGTCGTTTACCAGCTTGAACAGATGGTCTTCTGGGGAATTGGTTTGGTACCGGGCTTGATGTGTGTGATAGGTGCCCTCGTCGCCTTCTGGAACGCGCTACGCCGCCGCCCCGCCGAGATTCTGCTGCTCTCAGCGGGCATCCCCTACTTCCTGACGATTGCCACCCTGCTTAGCAAGTGGATGCGGTATATGCTGCCGCTGGTCCCCATCTTCTGCATCCTGGGGGCGGCTTTCCTCGTGCGCGGAGTTATATGGTCGCGCAAACGGTTCGTGGCGAACGCTGGTGCGGATCAGTCGCGGCGCGCCTCCCGCCTGGTTAGCCTACAGCGCGGCGTCTTCCCCGCCGTGGTCGCGCTGAGTATCGGTTGGGCGTTCCTGTGGGCTGTGGCCTTTATGAACGTCTACAGCCACCCACACTCCAGGGTGCAGGCTTCTGAGTGGATTCACGACAACGTGCCGAGAGAGGCCACATTGGCGACCGAGCACTGGGACTACGGCCTGCCTATTTCACTGCCCCCGCGCAACGGGCAGGACCGCAGCGGCTACCCCAACGCTTTCGAGATGGAGTTGTATGTCTTCGCGCAGCCCGACCAGGCACTTGAGCGCCTCAAGACCTGGCTGCGCCGGGCCGACTACATCATCATTAGCAGCAATCGACTGTATGGCTCCATTCCGAGGCTGCCCTGGCAATACCCCGTGGAAAGCAAGTATTACGAGTTGCTCTTTGCCGAGAAGCTGGGCTTTGTGAGCGCCAACACCACGCAGGTAACGCCGGAACTCCTTGGCGTCAAAATCAACGACCAGCCCGCCGACGAAAGCTTTACCGTCTATGACCACCCGCGCGTGGATGTCTTCAAGAAGGTGAGCGAACTGACGGACGAGCAGTACCGCATGCTGTTCAGCACGGCGCTCAACCGGCCCCTGATGTCCATCGATGCCTCGAACGGCAAAGTCGAGGACGACAAGGGGCTGAGCTACACGCAGCCCGTAAATACTCTACCGCAGCTTGACGACTACGCCTGGAATCCGCTCGGCCAGGAGCAGACACAGTGGTTCGCGGTAGCGCTGTGGCTGTTGCTTGTGGAGGCCCTCGGGCTGCTGGCGCTGCCGGTGGTGTTTACGGTGTTCCGCAACGTGCCTGACCGGGGCTACGCAGTCGCCAAGCTAGCCGCCCTGCTGATGGTCTCCTGGGGCATGTGGATCGCAGCCAGCGCTAGAGTGATCCCCTTCACGATCTGGGGAGTCCTGTTGATGATCGGCTTGGTCTTGGCGCTGTCCGCCCTCTGTTGGCGGCTGGGCGCTGGTGGCGAGATTAGAGAATTCTTCAGAACGAAACGCAACTTGGTGCTCGCGTACGAGGGAGTGTTCTTACTCGCGTTCGCGGGTATGTTGGCATTGCGCATCGCGAACCCGGACCTCTGGCATACGTTCCAGGGCGGTGAGAAGCCGATGGAAATTGGCTTCCTGAACTCGGTGCTTCGCAGCCCGTGGATGCCGCCACTCGACCCCTTCTTTGCGGGTGGCTTCATCAACTATTACTATTACGGCTACTTTGTAATCGCCTGCCTGGTAAAGCTGCTGGGCATCCACCCGGCGATTGCCTTCAACCTCGCGGTACCGTTGTTCTACGCGCTCACGTTCACGGCGGGCATGAGCGTTGTCTACAACCTGGTCGCCTGGAGCCAGAGGCGGCGCGGAAGCACGAGCCAGGTATCTCAGTCGGGGCTTGTATTTGGCGGGCTGGCCGGTTTCCTCATGCTCGTCATCGGGAACATGCACGGCCTCATCCAGTGGATGATGATAACCTTCCCGGACGTCGGGCGGAGCATCGCGAACCTGGGTAGCAGGCTCGGCTTTGGCGAACAATCTATGTACAACTACTACCCCAGCTTCAACTACTGGGACGCCAGCCGTATCATCAACGACACGATCAACGAGTTCCCCTATTGGACCTTCCTCTTCGCAGATTTGCACCCTCACCTGATCGATATGCCTTTCACGGTCATGGCGGTGCTCTTCATCCTGAACCTGGTGTTCGCTGGAGCTTACCGAAAGCCCCTTCTCCTGGCGCATGGCACCGGGGCGCTTTCGTGGTGGCAAGCCGCGCGTCTTCGGGTGGCAAGCACGTTGGGCTGGCTGTGGGGTAGCGGCGCGGCGGGCGTGCTTACTTTCGCTCTCTTCGCCCTTAACCTCGGTGCGTTGCTCGTCATAAACTCTTGGGACTTCCCAACGTACCTGGGCCTCGCGGGGGGTGGAGCGGTCGTCGCCCTCTTGCTGCTGGGGCGGCCTCGGAGCTCCTCGGAGCTGGGCGCTGCCAGTGCCCCTGACAACACGTTGCGCAGTCACCTGACGTTCAGGGAACAGGCAGGTATGTACGGAATTGCCCTGGCGTCCGTCGGAATTTTGGCCGCGCTCGCGCTCCTTGCCTATCTGCCCTTCTTCCTCAACTTCAAAGCCTTCTACACCGCCATCAACGCCCTCGTGGACGGCGGCCGGATCGCGGACACCGCAGAGTTCATGCACAGGACTACGGTGGGCGAGTTCCTGATTGTATGGGGCCTGTTCGTATTCATCACGGCTTCTTACCTGGTCTACCGGCTGTGGCACTTCCCCTGGACGGCGGCAGTAGACAGTCTAATGGCGCTGATGCCCAGCGCGACGGAGCGTCCGTCCAGAGACTTATCGCCTCAGCAGGCATTTACGCTGTTCGGAAGCGGCAGCCGTGAACGGCAGGGTTCCGGGCTTGTACCCGCGCTGGCCGTACCGAAGGGTGCAGCACTTCCCGCCGAGAACGTACCGTTCATGCGCGGCCCCGGTGAAGGCGCTATTGACGAGCAGGAGTCCACCCACGGTCTTGACGGTCCGACCGCGCCTGGAGATGTGCAGCCCTCGAACGGCCCTGCTGATGCTCCGGGTGATGGTGCGGTCACAACGTCTACTGACGGCAACGGCAACAAGCCCGCCACAGGCGGTTGGCTGAGTGCCGCGAGCGCGGAAGCAGACAAGACTTTGAAGGTGAGACGCCGTGTTACCCTTGGTGCGGTGACGGCTGCACCGATACTCGGTGCGAGAGAGTCGGGGGACGACGCGGAACTGGGGATGCGCGAAGTAACGGTACCTGGGCAGGCTTCCACTGCTCGCGTTGAGGCAGTTGAACCAGGGCTGATTCCACTTTGGGCCGGGCTGGCCCTCCTCGGTCTCACTGCCGGGCTGGTGGTCCTGCAAATGGTCACCGGACAGTGGTTGCTGGCCCTCCTGGTCGCGCTCATTGGCGGAATAGCGGCCACTACCCTTTCCACCTCCCGCACCGCCGGGAACCTATTCTGCGGCCTACTCATGCTGGGCGCGCTGGCGGTCGCCACAGGGGTGGAACTCGTTTACCTGGCGGACCACCTCAGCCGTAGCGACAAGTTTCGCATGAACACGGTCTTCAAGTTCTACATGCACGTGTGGGTGCTTTGGGCGCTGGCTGGCGCATCAGCCATCTACTATATGTTCTATGGTTTGCGAGAGCGTGCCCAGAGTACGGGGAGAGACCGCACTGGACTGCCAGAAGAGACGGATACCTCATGGAGGACACAGAGCGCGGCGGAGCCAGTCTCTTACCATAGCTACGCGAACAGCTCCTCAAGTAGCCTGACCCAGGGCCCGGACGGCAACAAAGGTACGGAATCCGAGAACTGGCTCGTCTGGTCTATGGAGCATGCGACGGATACCATTGACGTCGTGGATGTTGAGCAGGCTTCTGGTGCTGCGGAGCGGGTAAGTGAACCCGCACCACTAGATGCCACGGAGGCGAGAGAACAGAACCAGGAAGGTCCGGCTATCCGCTGGACAGTTGGAAGGCTGGTCTGGCTGGGTGCTTTTGCACTCCTCCTGATGGCG
Organism: Chloroflexota bacterium; assembly: GCA_030913985.1. Classification (GTDB taxonomy): domain Bacteria; phylum Chloroflexota; class Chloroflexia; order QHBQ01; family JADMIH01; genus JADMIH01. Next base: position 114,980 of record JALZHI010000001.1, read on the forward strand.
TCGCTGGCCTTTACCTTCCTGGGAACTCCCGACCGTCTTGTGAAGCGGTTCGATGTGACTCCACCGGCCGGAACCCTGAACGGGCTGGCGTTCATGACTTCAGCCGTATTTAGCGCGCTTTATAGCAACGACATGCCGCCTATCCAGGTGAACCTCAAATACGACTACGAAGCCATTAACTGGCTCAATCGCAACGTCAAAGGCGCGAAGGTGCTGGCAGAGTTGCCCGTAGAATACTACCGGGCCTACGGCATGCGCGCAGCTTCGAGCACCGGGCTGTCGATGGTCGTTGGCGGTCTGCACCAGGAAGAACAGCGTTACGGCTGGCTCGTGGGCGACCGGCGTAGCGACATGGCTACGTTCTTCAGCACGCCCGACGTGCAAGTCGCACTCACCATACTGAGCAAGTACGACATCGACTATATCTACCTCGGACAGTTCGAGCAGGCAATGGCCGGCGCGACGGGCATGCGCAAGTTCGAGCAACTCGCCGACCCTGACGTGAACATACTGCGGGAGGTCTTCAGCACCCAGCAGCCGGAAGGCATCCCCGGTGTCATCATCTATGAGGTGGTGCGCGACCCTGCGAGGGAAGTCAAGACCCTCGTGGGCGCGCCTGTCGCAAACTCAGGCATACCGGGCATCTCCATCACCCCGATACCCACTCCCACAGCCACGCCCATGCCCACCCCACCCACCGACGACCCCGAGTTGCGGGCGCTGATAGAGCTGGTGGCGCAGGACCCGCTGAACCGCGAAAATCGCTTCAAGCTGGTGGATTGGTACCGGCAGCACAACTTCCCGCTCGATGCCGCCCGCGAGCTTGAGACGCTGGTGCAGCAGGACCCGTCGAACGTGGCACTACGTCACATGCTTGGCGACGCTTACCAACTGGGCGGCGAGCCGGACAAAGCGCTCAAGGCCTGGGAAGATGCAAGGGACATAGACCCCAACAACCCTGCCGGGCACAACAAGGTGGGCATCGCCTACCTCGACCGTAAGCGCATGGACGACGCAATCCGCGAGTTCCAGGCGACGGTTGAGCGCGACCCCCGCTTTGTGGAGGCGTACTACCACATGGGCCAGGCCTACCAGTTGAAGGGCGACCGCGAGAACGCCATCGCATCCTACCAGAAGGTGATCGACAACGCCCCAGCGGGCGCCGAAGGCTGGGTGGACGCGGCAAGGCAGAGACTCACCGAGGTACGTTAAGTTGGGACTGAGAGGCGCTCCATCGGGCGAGTAGCGCCTCCCAGTCCTACGCTCTCCAGTAGCAATGGGCATAAACTCTTGACAGCGGAAAGTTGGGTACTCTATAATGCGCCTACTTCCTACCCCGCTGTACCATCCCATACGTGGCTGGGTGTTGGAGTATCCATCCTCTAGGTTTTGGACGGGGTGCGCGAACCATCTCCGCCCTCGATCTTCCACCAACTTAAGAGGGGAGGTGATCGGCCTACCAGGGGTCAAGTTCCTCGCTTGCAAGCTCCGGGGTTTGGGCAACCCAATGCGGTCATGACTATGGGCTGGCCGTTGCGGCGAGGTAAAGACTTTAGCAAATAGATTTCGGAGGAGAGTTCATGCTAAGGAAATCCAGTAAACTCAGCTTGTTGGTAGCGTCGCTATCTTTGGCTGGAAGTATCATTTTGTCGGCGTGCGGCGGCCCTGCTGCCTCCACTCCCGTCCCGACTAACACCACAGGTGCGGCCACAGATGTTGCTACGGCCACCACCGGCACCACCGATACCGCCACCGCTACTACCGGCGCAACAACCGGCGGCACCTTTGAGGGCGACACGATCAAGATAGGCGTTGACCTCCCCGTGTCGGGTGGCGACGCTACCATCGGTCTCCCCACCCGCAACGGTATGGAGCTTGCCATCCGCCAGGCCAACGAGAATGGCGGCGTGACCGTCGCGGGCAAGACCTACAAACTTGAGATGTACTTCCTGGACGACGTGCCCCCCGGTGGTACCTCTCACGACCCCGCCCAGAGCTCGAAGAACGCCGACTCGTTCATTGCCGACCCGGCAGTGCTCGTAGTGCTCGGCCCCTTCAACAGCTCTAACGCCCAGGCCATGATGCCGAAGCTCAATACAGCCGGCCTCTGCCAGCTCAGCCCCTCGAACACCAACGAGACCCTGACCAAGCCTGAGTACGGTAAGACCAAGGACTACCGTCCGACCGGCGAGGTCACCTACTTCCGCGTGGCTGCCACCGACGACATCCAGGGTCCGGCGGCTGCCGACTACGCCTACACCGAGCTTAAGCTGACCAAGGTCTATGTCCTCGACGACACTGAGACCTACGGCAAGGGTATCGCTGACAACTTTAAGCGTCGTTTTGAGGAACTGGGTGGCACCGTGCTCGGCCATGACGGTGTGCCGAAGGGCACCACCGACTTCAGCTCTATCATGACCAAGGTTGCCGCCGCAGGCCCCGACCTCGTCTACTACGGTGGCACTTCCTCGAACAACATTCCGCTGGCCCGCAAGGCCATGAAGTCGGCGGGCCTGGACGTGCCCCTCATGGGCGGCGACGGTATCCAGGACGCCGAGTTCCTGAACGTCGCTGGTGAAGACGCGATTGGCAGCTACTCCACAGTGGCCGCCGTCAACGTCGAGACGCTCGACGAAGCCAAGCAGTTCATCGAAGACTACAACGCCGCCGGCTTCAAGGAGCCTCTGGGCGCGTACTCCGGCCCCGGCTATGAGGTCGCCAGCATCGCTATCGATGCCCTCACCCGCGCCGAAGAACCGACCCGCGACGCCGTCTGCGAAGCCCTCCGCAACACGAAGGACTTCAAGGGCGTGCTGGGCACGACCAGCTTCGATGAGAACGGCGACACCACCAACAAGGTGATAAGCTTCTACAGGGCAGACAAGAACGACGCAGGCGAATTGGCCTGGGTCTTCGTGGACCAGATCCGCTTCGGCGACGAGTAATTTCTAGCTGTTACGGAACGCGGAGGGCCGTCTGGGAAAGTTCCCAGACGGCCCGCAACCTACCTGAGCGTCTGGAGAGCAGATGGACTTGCCTTCCCTCGCGGAGTTCTTGCAGCAGATCATCAACGGGATCTCGCGCGGCTCCGTCTACGCCCTCATCGCCCTTGGCTACACGATGGTGTACGGCATCATCGAGCTAATCAACTTCGCCCACGGCGATATCTTTATGCTGGGTGCCTTCACCGCGCTGACCTTTGTGACCGTCTTCGGCATTGACAGCAGGAACTCGGCCCTGGAAGACCCTATCGCCCTCATAGTTGTGCTCCTGCTGACTTTCGTATTCACCATGGCTGTGACTGGCTTGATAGGCGTGGCTATCGAAAGATTCGCATATAGACCATTAAGAAACGCGCCCAAGCTGGCCCCCCTGATCTCCGCGCTTGGCGTGTCTTATATCTTGCAGAACGTCGGCCAGGTGTGGAAGGGGCCGAGCAATATTACGTTCCCGGATATCATACCTGAGACCTTTATCCGCATACCCATAGGCGAGCAGTTCCTCCTGATCCGGTGGAAGGCCGTAATTATTCTCGCTATTAGTATTACGTTCATGGTATTGCTCACGCTTTTCGTGCAGCGCACAAAGCTGGGCAAGGCGATGCGAGCCACCGCCCAAGACCAGACCACGGCCCAGTTGATGGGCATCAACATCAACAGGACCATCGCGCTCACTTTCTTCATCGGTGCCGCGCTCGCCGGGGCGGGGGCTATTCTTTACGGCATGTTCATCAAGGGCGTGCAGTTCACCATCGGCTTCGTCATCGGCTTGAAGGCCTTTACCGCCGCAGTGCTGGGCGGTATCGGCAACATACCCGGTGCTATGCTAGGCGGGTTCGTCATAGGCATGGTGGAAGCTATGAGCGACACCTTCCTGGAGACGCGGTGGACGCAGGCTGTGGTCTTTGCCGTGCTCATTCTCATCCTTGTGTTTCGACCCTCAGGGCTGCTGGGGCAGCGTGTCGCGGAGAAAGTGTAGGCTCCTATGCAAAGAACAGCTAACCCCCCACAGACCACCGGCGGCGGGAGCCTGTTCCCGGCAGCAAAGAAGGCCAGCCGCAGCTCTATGATTGTGGCTGCGGTGGTCTCGGTATTCTTGCTGCTGCTGCCCGTGCCTCAGCTTCTCTCTGAGGCGGACATTGTCCGCCTGCCCATCAGGTTCGACCAGGCTTTCCTGAACGCCGCCGCTGACACCGCCGCGTTCACGCTGCTCGCACTGGGCCTCAACATAGTGGTCGGGTACGCGGGCCTGCTGGACCTGGGCTACGCCGCCTTCTTCGCGATAGGCACCTACAGTTACGCCATCCTGGCGTCCTCCCTTTTCGACATTCACGTGCCCTTCTGGATCATGTTGATCGTCTCCGGTATCATCACGGCCCTGTTCGGAGTGGCTTTTGGTGCGCCTACGTTGCGTCTTCGGGGTGATTACCTTGCGATAGTGACTCTGGGCTTCGGCGAGATCGTGCCCATCTTCATCCTCAACCTGGACCAACTTACGGGCGGCACGAACGGCATCGCGGGCGTTGACAAGCCCGCGCTCGGCCCTGTAATCATCGGGGCTAACAACGACAATATCAGCTTCTACTACCTGGGCCTCTTGCTCATTGCTCTCGTGGTATTCATCATCAATCGCCTGCGCGACTCTCGCATGGGGCGCGCCTGGATGGCGATACGCGAGGACGAGCTGGCAGCGGCCACTATGGGCATCAACACGACCACCGCCAAGCTGTGGGCGTTTGGGCTTGGGGCGGCCCTCTCAGGGTTCGCCGGCACCTTCTACGGCTCCCACCTCGGTTTCGCCTCACCGCAACAGTTCAACTTCAGCCAATCGGTGCTCATCCTGTGCATGGTAATCCTGGGTGGTATGGGCAACCTGTGGGGCGTCATGCTGGGAGCGGTGGTCATTTACCTGCTCCAGACGGTGGTGTTAATTCAGTTCCCTACCTGGATTTCCAACCTGGGCAAAGCAACCGACCTGGACTTCCTCATCAACTTCAACCAGAACGTGCGTCTCACCGACTATACGTTCTTCATTTATGGCATCATCCTCGTCCTGTTCATGCTGTTCCGGCCGGAGGGTTTAATCGCGAGTCGCCGCAGGAAGCTTGAACTGCACCCGGAGTCGGAGAAGATCAGCGACCAGGAGCGCCAGGACCTTTACGACGTGCGGGAGACCAAGCAGAGCGACACCGATGTGAGAGGGGGCCAGCCTTGATCGAAGTACCCGGCACTGCCACCGCCACCCCGGCCAGAAGCTCGTCGGCGGAAGGCGCGTACGTTCTTTCAGCCCAGGGCATCACCATGCGGTTCGGCGGCCTTGTCGCGGTCAACAACGTCGACTTCGACATACCTCGCGGCGGTATCGTGAGCATCATAGGCCCCAACGGCGCGGGCAAGACGACCTTCTTCAATACTATCACGGGCCTCTACAAGCCCACGTCGGGCCGGATGATCTTTGAGGGTCGCGACATCACCGGGGCATCGCCCTCGGATATCACCGCCCTGGGTATAGCCCGCACCTTCCAGAACATCCGGCTCTTCGCCAACATGACGGCCCTGGAAAACGTGCTCGTGGGGCAGCACTCCCGCCTCCGATCCAGCGTGCTGAGCAGCGTTCTGCGCACGGCAAAGATGCGTGAGGAGGAAACCCGCGCCCGCGAGAAGGGGATGGAGATACTGCGGACCGTCGGGCTTAGTTACGCTGCTGAGGAGTTAGCCAAGAACCTTCCCTACGGCGCGCAACGGAGGCTGGAGATCGCTCGCGCCCTGGGGAGCGACCCAAAGCTGCTGTTGCTGGACGAGCCGACGGCGGGTATGAACCCATTCGAGACCAGCGACCTGATCCAGTTCATTCGCGACCTGCGCACGAGGTTGAGCCTCTCCATCCTCTTGATAGAACATGACATGAAAGTCGTCATGGGTCTTTCGGAACGCATTACGGTGCTCGACTACGGGCAGAAGATCGCGGAGGGCAGCCCCGCCGAGGTACGCGCCAACCCCAGGGTCATCGAGGCTTACCTGGGGCGCGCGGCTACAATTACCGGATAGCATTCAGGCGTGAGGAGCTAGCTCATTGGCCTTACTCGAAGTTGACGGCATAGAAACATACTACGGCAACATCCAGGCGCTCAAAGGCGTCTCACTTACCGTGAACCGTGGCGAGATTGTGACTCTCATCGGCAGCAACGGCGCGGGCAAAACTACCACGCTGAGGACGATTTCGGGGATCCTCCGGCCCAGGAAGGGCAACATCAAACTCGAGGGCAAGCGCATCGACAACATAGCGCCCGACCAACTGGTGAAACTGGGTATCGCCCACTCGCCGGAGGGCAGGCGCATCTTCAGCCGGATGACGGTGCAGGAGAACCTGGAAATGGGAGCGTTCGCGAGGAACGACCGCGCCGGGGTCGCACAGGACCTGGACCGCGTGCTCACCCTTTTCCCCCGCCTGAAGGAGCGCATGACGCAGCGCGGCGGTACTCTCTCCGGTGGCGAGCAGCAGATGCTAGCCATAGGCCGTGCACTCATGTCGCGCCCGCAAATTCTGCTGCTTGACGAGCCTTCAATGGGACTCTCGCCCATCCTCGTGGAGACCATCTTCAACATCATCAGCGACCTCAACCAGAACGGCTCCACGATTCTCCTTGTGGAACAGAATGCCTTGCTGGCCCTCCAGGTCGCCCATCGGGGATATGTCATCGAGACCGGGCAGATCGTGCTCGAAGACACGGGGCAGAACTTGCTCAAGAGCGAAAAGGTGCGCAAAGCCTACCTGGGCGAGGACTAGGGGAATTCATTTACTCACTGATATGTCACGATCAACGCTAGCCAGAGTGAGCATGGCTGCCATAACGGCAGCCTTTTTGCTGTCCGCTTGTGGTGCAGAGCCAGCCACTCCCTTACCGCCAGCCACCAACCAGACATTTCGCATCGTCTCCTCTCTGCCGTATAAGGGACCGAGCGCCATGCAGGCCAGGCTCATACGCAACGGGATCGATCTCGCCATAGAGGAAAGGCGGGCGTTGCTGCCGGGCTGGACAATCCAGCACATCGCGTTGAACGGTGGAAACGATGAGACGGGCGAGCCCTCAAGCCAGGTGGAAGCCTCCAACGCTCATGGTGCCGCTTATGATGCTAGTGTGTTCGCCTACATTGGGCCGTACACTTCCGGCGCGGCGATGGTGTCCCTCCCAATCTTGAACCAGGCCGGCCTACTGCAAGCGCTGCCGGTGGCGACGTGGCCGGGGCTGACACAAAGTGGCTGGGCGCAGGGTGAGCCTGGCCGCTACTATCCTTCAGGTTCGCGGCACGCGGTGCGACTGATGCCCCCCGACTCAGCGCAAGCTAGAGTGGCTGCCGCGAAGGCGCAGGAGCTTGGTGCCACCAATGCGGTAGTGCTGTTCGACGACAGCGATTACAGCAAGGGCATGGCAGCAGCCTTCCAGGACGAAGCCATGAGGCTCGGCATGACAGCTGGGAATGCCGTAGGTCTCACCGAATACCCTCCTGATTGGACGAGACAGGTTGAGCAAGTGGACGTTGTCTTCATCGCCCCCAGCAGCCTTTCAATAGCACAGGCGGCTGCCGAGCAGATAGCCCGGCATACGCCAAGAATCGGAGTCTTCACGACGGATTTATTGTTGAGCGACCGGCTCTCGGAGGGAGCGCGGGACCACTTAGAAGGCTGGTACGTAACCTTCAATGGCGAGGCATTGCCGGGGGAGTCGGCGCGCTTTACGGAGTTCGAGGCCAGGTTCCAGGGGCGCTTTGGAGTCCCTCCGTCTCAGTATGCGGTTAACGCCTACGACGTGACAGCAGCTGTGTTAGAGGCTGCCGCAAACGTGGGTATAGACCGGCAGAGGATACTCCAGGAGGTACTTAACGGTGAATATGAGGTTGCGGTGGGTCGTCCATTGGCTTTTGAGCCAAGCGGCGACAGAGAGGGAGGGGCCATTGCCATGTACCGGCTTGTAAACGGCGACTTTGAACTACTAGAAAAGATAGAGGCACCATGAACCAGCCCCGCCACTGCGTTGCGGTTGCCCTATTGCTCGTCCAGCTCCCCGTGCATATAGGCGATACGGGTCACAAGCTCGCTGGAGTTGTTGATGCCGAACGAGGCAAGGCGCTCCAGTAAGTCAGCGGGCAACTCCGCCCACTGTGTTTCTGGATCGAAGCCCGTCTCCTGGATCTCCTCTTGCAGGCTCTCTAACTCTTCAAGCTCCAGTAACTGCTGGTAGCTGTCGTCGCCTCCCTGCTCGTTAGCCAAAGTTCTAACCCCCTGAGTAAAGCTATTGCCCCAAAAACGCCGAGCCGAAGATCGCAAGTAAACCCAGCGCACCCACGCCTCCATACTCCAACACGGTGCTGCGGTTCAGCCGCTGGTCCACGTACGCCGACACGATGCCGTAGGTGGCGTAGAGCGCCAGCAGCAGGCACGCCCCACCAACCAGCGTGGTGAGCGCCGCCCAGTAGTTGAGGCCCCACGTTAGCTGCCCCAGGACCAGCCCAGCCGCGACCGACAATATCACCTGGGTGCTCCTGCGGCCTTCGACGGGCCTGCCCAGCGCCCGGTGCCACGACGCATCCCGCGCCAGCATCTCGTAAACCAGCAGCATGGTGACAAGGGCCACCGCCGTAGCCGAGTATAGCGCGCGCACCTTCAGCCCGTAGATGGTGCTGTACAGCAAGAAGGCGGTCAGGTGTGCGCAGACGTTCAGAGCCGTTTGTGCCAGGCCAAAGTAGCGGTCCGCCGTGTCTGCGCTGTGAGCCAGCGCCCAATACACCCCCACAAACGAGACCCACGCTAGCCCTATGACGACCACCTCGAACCAGCTTCCTGTGAAAAGCTGCATGAAGATAGCATAACCTGCGAGCAGCAGTGCCGGAAGCAGCGCGTGCACGGGAATGGGCAACAGGGGCAGGTATTCCGGTTCGAGCAACGTCTTGGTGGGGAAGCGCGGCCGCGAGCGCAGCCAGATCGAACCGCCCGACGCTACGACGACCAGCGCCGCACCCAACGCCCAGTTGACCTGCGTTATACCGCCAGGAGTGGCAAGGTCGCCCCGCTGGAGGGCCGCCAGAATGGCAAGCCCGATGGTAAGCAAGCTGCTGAGAATGAAAACACGCTCGGTGCGCAAGTGTTACTCCCGCTCCGCTTCCCATTCCGCCAGGACCGCGCGTATCTGCTCCTCGGATATTGCTCCCTCGCGCAGCAGGCGAGGCACTGGCAGCGTGCAGTCCACCACGCTCGAAGGGACTCCGCCGAGGCTGCGACCGCCGTCCACTATCAGGTCCACTGAGCCTAGAAGGTAGGCGGCGGCCTCTTCAGCGTCGTGCGCTTCCGGCTGCCCCGATAAGTTGGCGCTGCTGACCGCCAACGCGCCTCCGCACGCCTCCAGAAACGCCAGCAATTCCTCGTGCCGGGGCACCCTGATGGCTATAGTGTCGCCGCCACCCAGAGCTTCCGGGAGGTGAGGCTGCTGGGCCACCACCAGGGTGAGCGCCCCCGGCCAGAACTCCTTAGCCAGCACCTCTGCCGTCGCTGGGAACACCCGCGCCACGTCGCCAACTCTGTGCGCCCCCGACAGCAGCAAGGGCAGGGCTTTAGTGTGGTCCCGGCTCTTCGCTTCATAAAGCCGCTCGATGGCAGCCACATTGTAGGGGTCGCAGCCGAGGCCGTACACGGTGTCGGTCGGGAACGCGACGAGGCCACCGCGCTGAATTATCTCGCGGGCCTTCTGCCATGTTTCGGTTGAAGCTTTCTGGATCGGCATAGCTGACCTAGCTCTCTCGTGCGAGCAGGAACAACGCCCAGGAGCGGAGTAACTCCCGGTACTCATTGTGAGGTACCGAGTCCAGCAGTGTGAGCGCCTGGTCCACGAACCCACGAGCGAGGCCCGCCACCTCAGCGCAAGCCCCGGTTGAGTGCAAGATTGCGAGGACTTGCTCGACCTCCGAGGGCGAGGCGTCACTCTTACCCAGGGTGGATAGCAGAACCCGGCGTTCGGCCTGTGAGGCGCGGCTGAGCGCTTTGTAGACGATGAGCGTGCGCTTGCCCTCGCGTATGTCAGAGCCGACCGGCTTGCCCAGCCTGGACTCGTCGGCGGTAAGCCCAAGCAGGTCGTCGTGCAACTGGAACGCCGTGCCACAAAGCGAAGCAAAACGCCCTAGCTTTGCGGGCAGGCCATGCGGGTCGGGTGCACCCCCGAGGCCAATCTTCGCGCCGCACCAGGCAGCATACTCAAGCAGAGTGCCGGTTTTCATAGTCAGCATGTGCAGTATGCGCTCTTCGTCCAGTTCTTCGGCAGGCATCAGCGAGTATTGAACGTCCAGCATCTCGCCTTCCAGCAACCCCGGCGTGAGGTGGCCCGCCATTCGGTCAATAAGCTCCAGCACGAGAGGCAACGCCACACCCCTATTTGCCAGGTCCGCAAGCAGACCGTACGTCCAGGCCTGTTGCAGGTCGCCTGCCAGGATAGCCACCGAAGTGCCATAATGCGCGGCATCCGGCTCGTCATGGCCGTGCTCGGACCTCGCGTGGTCGCGGTACATGGCGTGTACGGTCGGGCGGCCCCTGCGGGTGTCATCGCGGTCTATTATGTCGTCGTGCACCAGGGTCCAGGTGTGGAACACCTCTACCGCCGCAGCCGCTGGCAGGGCCTGGTCCTCGTTGCCCCCCACCGCGCCGCAACACAGCAGCACCAGGAGCGGCCTCAACGCCTTGCCACGGCGCTGCAAATAGGTGAAGAGCGCGTCATGGATGTCCTGCGGCTTGAACTTTGCCGAACCGGGCCACGTGTCCAGGTACTCATACACCCTGTCACGGCGTTCGCGCAGGGCCGCGTCGAACCGCTCTTCAAGCGTGCGGCCATCAAGCTCCGGTGCCGGCCCAGCCGAAATAACCTTCATCTACAGGTGCTCCTTGAGGTTCAGGGCCGCCGCGCGGTCCATGCCCTTGACCGACATAAGTTCTTCAATCGTGGCTTCGCGTATGCCCTTTACCGAGCCGAACTTGTGCAGCAACGCCTTCTTTCTTACCGGGCCAATCAGCGGCACCTCATCGAGCTTGCTCCTGGTACCCCGCTTCGAGCCTAGCTTCTTGTTATAAGTATTCGAGAAGCGGTGCGCCTCGTCCCGGATGCGCTGTAGCAATTTCAAGCCCTCGGAGCGGGCGTTCAGGATTACCGGCTCGGACCTGCCGGGCACAAATACCTCTTCTTCGCGCTTCGCCAGCGAAATCAAAGGCACGTCCCTCAACCCCAGGGTGGTAAGCAGTTCGTAGGCCACGTTTAGCTGCCCCTTGCCACCGTCGATCACTACCAGGTCCGGGAGCACCGCCCAGCCGCTCTTGTCCCATCCCGCGTCTGCATGCCCGTTACCGCTATCAGCGGCGCGCTCCCGCCGCGAGAGATCGGCCTGGGTGTCACCAAGCTGCGGCTCGTTGCGGTCCTCTCCGGCTTCAGCCTCAAGTCGCGCCACCGCTTCGTACTCGGCGGTGGGTGCAGGCTCGTCCCTCTCCCCGGCCTCGGCATGTGCCAGGGCCACTTGCCTTTCGCCTGAGGACTGTTCCGCCGAGGCACGCCGGAAGCGCCGAGCCAGCATCTCACGCATCGAGGCGAAGTCGTCGTTGCCTGTGGTGCGGATGTTGAAGCGGCGGTATTCTTTCTTCTTTGGCACCCCTTGCTCGAACACCACCATAGCCCCTGCCACGTCAGTTCCCTGGAGGTGCGCTACGTCGTAACATTCGATACGCTGGGGCCACACGGGCAGTCTAAGAACTTGTTGAAGCTCGGTAAGCGCCGCCGTGCCCTTCTGCTCGTCGCTTAGCCACCTGAGGCGGTATTGCTCCAGCGTCTCGGCGGCGTTGCGCGAAGCCATCTCTACCATGTCGCGCTTCTGGCCCCGCCTGGGCACCGCCAGCGTTACCTTGTGCCCCCGCCGCTCCCGCAACCAGGCTTCTATAATCTCGGCGTCCGACACGTCGTCTTGCAGCAGCACCTTGGGGGGCACGTAGGAGGCGTCATCGTAGAACTGTGTCATGAAGCTTTCCAGGATTTCCCCCGGAGTCGAGTCGGCGGTGCCTTCCAGCATGTAGTGCTCCCGGCCCAGCAATTTGCCGCCCCGTATGAAGAAAATCTGCACGCAAGCTTCCCCGTCGTTACGGGCAAAGGCAATCACATCCTCGTCGGTCTTGGTGGCACTGAAGACCTTCTGCTCTTCCAGCAACTTCTCCAGGTTCCTGATCCGGTCGCGGAACACAGCCGCGCGCTCGAACTCCAGGTTTTCAGCCGCGTCTTCCATGTTCCGCTTCAAACCGCGTATGACTATGTCGTGCTTGCGCTCAAGGAAAAGCACCACCTGCTTTATAGCATCGTCATAGGCCGGCTTGTCGGCTAGACCGGCGCAGGGGCCTAGACAGCGGTGGATGAAATACTGCACGCATGGCCGGGCATCGTTGCCGGTGATTTCCTTGTCGCACGTGCGGAATGGGAAGAGCTTGTCGAGCAAGTCGAGCGTCTGGTACACCGTGCCCATTCCGGGGAATGGGCCAAAATACTGCGCGCCGTCGTTCAACACACGTCGCGTAGGCAACACGCGCGGCCATGCCTCGTTGGTGGTCACCTTGATGTAGGGGTAGGTCTTGTCGTCCTTGAGGCGGATATTGTACCGGGGGCGGTGCTTCTTAATAAGCTGGTTTTCGAGGATGAGCGCCTCTAGCTCGGTATCCGTCAGGATGTACTCGAAATCGTACACCTCGTCCACCATGCGCATCACCTTGGGTGCCTGCCCCTTCAGCGAGCCAAAATATGACCGCACCCGGTTCTTGAGCGACACCGCCTTACCGACGTAGATGATCTGGTCGGCGCGATTGTGCATTATGTAAACACCAGGCGTGCCGGGCAGCGCCTTCAGTCGCTCGTCGAAGCCGGGCGCTCTTTCACGTGGTGGGATTAACGGCGGGGTGCCCATACCTGAATATTACCAGAAAGTGAGCGTTTGTTCTATCCTGGTACACTCCTTCTCACCCAGCACCATGCCCGGACTATGGGGTGCGGGGATCGGCCTCAGGGCAACAGTTCGAACACCGCAGTGTCGTCGGGTGTGGCGTACTCACCCATGTCTGGCCGCGCGTCCAGCACTTGCGGGTCCACCTGCCACACGCTCCGGTCCTGGAACTCAGCAAGGAACCGCACCTGGGGTAGTGATTTCAGGTAGTCCAGCACGCCGGGCCAGTCTGCACCATAAGGCTTGCCACTGACCACGACGTATCGCACGCCCCACCTCCTCAGCACGTCGAGCGAGGCCGCCTCGGGGAACTCTTGCAGATTGTCTCGCTCAGCGCGCCACGCTGGAGGCTCGAAGGTTTCATACCCGTAGGCTATCGGCTTGCCCGTTTGCACGCGCCGGTACAGCGCGGGGCCGGACTGCGAGCTGTCCAGCGGCATTTGCATCACCAAGCCGGGCGGCTGCTCTGCCAGAAAGCGCGCGGTGCCTCTTGCCTCTACCCGGCTCGTGCCCCAGGCGTACGGCCCCGTCCAAAAGTCGGCCAGCAATAGCAGAGCTAGGACCAATGTTGCCATTATAGGGTTCCGGCGCACCAAAGGCGGTCCATTACGCAAAGAGGCAGCCCACAGCAGCCCCAACACGACCGTTAGCGCCAAAGCTACTATCACGCCAAACCTGGCAAACGCCCGCATCGAAGAATATAGGGGCATCCAGTCGTAAAGTAGCTGCCCCGGCAGAGGGATGACTCCTGTTTGCCCGACCCTCACCTGCCCGCTCGCACCGTGCAGTGTCAACCCAAGTGACAGCACGAAGGCCACGGCTGCCAACGCCAGCCAGCTGCCCCACAGCCGTCGTTCGGGTCGTTGCACCCGACGCCATAGCAGCACGCAGCCCGAGATGATGACGCCTGCCAATGGAATGCCGACGTAGAGCGCGCTTTCGATGACGTTTTGCTCCGCGTGGGCGCGCATACCAGCTTCTCCCCAGATTGGCTGTAGGGGATTCAGGACCAAGTAGTCTGCCGGTGCTGCCGAGTGTTCGTCCGCCGCCTTCGCGCTGTGCGTGAGACCGCCCTGCGCCCAAAGCTGAAGGGACGGTATCGCCACCGGGCTTGCAAGAAGGAGGAACAGCGCCGCCCCGGCAACCAGACCGCCAGCCAAGCGGCGCAAGTCACCTCTATATCCACCTAGGGCTACCCTGAGCAACAGGTACAACCCCAGTGCCAGGCCCACCATGTACGCGTAGTACCACGCAGACAGTGCCGCCAGCCCATACGACAGCCCCAGGAAAACACCATCGCGAGCCTTGCCGGTCTTGAGCAGGCGTTCCAGGAAGTAGAAAGCCAACGCGATCCAGCCGGTGCCCAGCAGTTGCAGGTGCCCCGCGAACTGCGACATCCTGTAGGGGCAGAACGCGAAAGCCAGCGCCGACAGCATTGCCGCCGACCTGCTCCCTGTCAGTTCCTTTACGAGCAGATAAGCACCGATGCCTGATATTACAAAGGAAGCGAGGGCCAGCAGGTTATAGGCGACCACGTCATTGGTGATGGCTCCCAGCAGAACGCCCGGTATAGCGTTCGCCAGCGTAGGCTCGCCCTGTCCAAGATCGAAGCCGAATGGTGCGTAGCTGCCGGGATCGAAGAATGGAGAGCGGTGCTCCTCTAGCAAGGCCGTGCGGAACCACCACAGCTTGTACAGGAACGCAAAGTTATCAGCGGGCCAGCCCGGAAGGGAGTCAGTCAGTCGCGTGACGAGCGGCCAGGTTGCCCCAACCGCCAGCAAGCCTGTGGCACCGCCGACAATGGGCAGTTCCCAACGGCTGCGCACAAGGCGTTGAAGCCGGGGTAGCGTGAAGGACTCACCGTTTAGGAGAGATTTCGCAACGAGGAGGAGGAAAATAGCGGCAGCAGATGCTACAAGCCATGAGTAGAGCGGCAGAGCTAATGAAGTAGGTGCAAAGACACAAAAGATTAGCGGAAGGGCCGCCGCGGCTGACACCACACCCCATAAGAGCCGCATCCTCACCGACCTGCTGAACATCGATACCAGACCAAGGCACAGCGCGGGCGTAACCGCAGCCAACAGCAGCCATAACAGCGGCGGAAAGCTGAGGCCAAAACGGTTCGGTGCCACACTGATAGCGATTTCAGACACGGCCACACCGAGCAGCCGCCTATCGCCAGCGCCGGGGTAGAAAGTACCGCTCTCAAGCACCAGCCGCACGTCCGGGGAGAAGCCAGGCCCCGTGTTCGCTGAGTACGTCTGCCAGCCGGGGCTTGTCTCAAAGGATGCGATTTCCGAGTCGCCAATACGCAGCCAGGCAGTGGGCAGGGGCATGCCTGCGGGCCGGGCGGGATCGAGCGTGAGGCTGATGTTAACGCTTGATGCCAGGGCGGGTAGCGATACAGCCGACATCTCGCGGCTCCAGCGGAAACCGCGGTCCGCAGCACGTTCCACCCCGTAGAAGTGGCTAGCTGATGTTGCGGGGTTTCCCAGGTCGAGGTACACGGGCTGGGGAGGCGATAGTTGCCACCGTGCAAGTAGGAGGGCAGGCGAAAGGAGTATGAAGGCTATGCACAGCGCCAGCCGGGCACGGGTCAAGCCGGGCATCACCCTCCGTAGACCTGCTTGCTCGTTGGAGGAAGCACCAACGGTTGACGTACCCATCGTCAGCACCGCACCTACTGCATGCGCCTGGGGCGACCCACAACCATCAGGATGATGCCCAGCACGGCCCCAACTGCGAAAAGGCACAGCCCAATTAGCAGGATCTGGGAGACAAAGCCGCCAGGGTCAGCGACCGCGTCAGAGCCGAAGATGAGCACGCCCAGGCTGCAAGGGCAACACACAAGCACCACCAGGAGCAGCGCAAGCCCAAACCAGAATTGCCCCTTCGCGGGCCTGCCCACGCGCAAAGCCTGAAGGACGCTGGGTGCCGAGTACTGCCGGGGGGCTTCCTGCGTGGGGTAGTGGGGTTGGGGCGGAGGCTGACCTTGCTGGGTGCCCTGGAGGGGGGGAGGCGCGGGGTATTGGCCCGGTGGAACAGTGGATGGGGTGCCCTGCTGAGTGAGAGCGAAGCCACACATGCGGCAGAAGCGCGCATCAAGGCTGTTTTCGGTGTTACAACGTGGACAGTGCAAGTGTGGTCGTTCCCCTGAAGGCTCAAAGTCGCCACATTATAGCATAGCTAGGCTTTGGCCCTCGTTCTGCACAAGCCCTTTAGACGGGCAAGTCTTGCGACCCCAATCCAGCGCTGACCGTTGTACCCACTGTCATATGTAGTACTTTTGCCCCATTTTCTTCGTTTTTCGGTCGATGCTGCCCCGACTATTGGTATACTTAACGGCCCCCCAGGACTGCGCGTCCTCGTTTACGGCTGCGGAAGAACGGAAAGGAAACTAATGTCCAGGTCTACTTTGTCACGTCTGCGGCGCACGCCCCTGTTCGTCGTGGCTATCATGCTGCTTTCCATAGGCCTGCGCTCCGGCTCGGTACCGGCGCACGCTGCGTTCAACTCTGCCGAGAGTGCTCCCGCTGGGTTTGCGTTCCCCGAGTTCGCCGCCGTGTGGCAGCGCGCCGACGGCCCCGTGGCCGCCGGACAGGTAGCCCGCTCCTGGCTGTGGGGGCCTGCTCCGGGCAGCACGGTTGACGAGCAATTTGCCGAGGCGAGTGGCGGCAACCGCACCGTCCAGTACTACGATAAAGCGCGCATGGAGTTGAACGAGGCGGAGCGGGACCCTGCTTCCCCCTGGCGCGTCACTACGGGCCTGCTGGTGAACGAGATGGTCACCGGGCACATCCAGGTCGGCGCTTCGCGGTTCGAGGACCTGGAGCCTGCAAACATCTTCGTGGCGGGAGACGTCAACGTACCGACTAACCCCACATACGCCGACTTCGCGCCAGCGGTGGCCTCCAAAGCACCGGACCGCACCGGCGCGACCATTGACGACACAATGCCCCGGTGGGACCCTTCCCTGGCGCGCTCGCCCCAGACCTACGCCACCTACATCCCTCAGACGGGCCACAACATTGCCAGCGTATTCTGGAGCTACCTGAACCAGCAAGGACAGGTCAGCACGCCCGACGGCAAGCTGCGCTCGGAGCGGCTGTTCGACTGGGTCTACCTGATGGGCTATCCGATCTCGGAGCCGTACTGGGCCAAACTGACGGTAGACGGTAAGCAATATGCCGCGCTCGTGCAGTTATTCCAGCGCCGCACGCTCACCTATATTGCTGAGATGCCCGCGGGGTGGCAGGTCCAGATGGGCAACGTGGGCCAGCATTACTATGAGTGGCGCTACGGCACCCGCGCCGCGCCCGCTGGCGACAGCGTCGGCCAGAGGAGCCCGGCTCCCACACCGACGCCGCCCCTGCCCTCCGGCTCGTTTGTTACGATTGAAGGCAACCAGTTCGTCTATGCGGGCGCGCCTATCAAGCTGAAGGGCACCAACTACTGGCAAAGTAACGCTCCCTTTTCGGGCACCTGGGCGCATTGGGACGGCCCCATGGTGTACGAGGAGTTGAAGCGCGCGCGGGCCCTGGGCGTGAACGTAATCCGCGTCGGCCTGCCGTTCGACCACGGCGACACGATGGAGGTCATGTGGGACGGCGACCAGGAGATGCGCGAGGTCAGCATGTGGACACAGCGACAGATGACGCAACTGCTACAGATCGCGTCCGTCCTGGGCATGAAGGTCATCTTCACGCTGTTTGAGTGGTACGACGAGCAACCGCGACAAGGCTCCCGCGAGGAGCGGCCCAACATCGCATACCTGGAGGGTGTCGTCCAGCCCTTCGCCAACGACGACCGGGTGCTCGCGTGGGACTTGCGCAACGAACCCGACCACTACGACCGCTGGAAGGGTGGCGACCCCGACCGGGTGATCGAGTGGCTGGACCGCATGGCGGCGAACGTGCGCCACTTCGACAAGAAGCACCCCATCACGGTCGGCATGGGTGACTACCGCAACTTCTGGCTGAAGGACAAGCGCGGCCGCAGCGTGCTCGACTTTATAGATTTCGTGTCGCTGCACTGCTACGACGCCCACGGGCTGACCGGGCAGGTGGAAGCCCTGCGTGCGCGTACCAACAAGCCGGTGATACTAGAAGAAATGGGCTGGCCCAGCTCTCCGGGCGATAAGCCCGCACCCGAAGGCGCGCGGTTCGATATTGCTACACAGAACTATTTCTACACGCAGATGCTGAGTGATGCGCGCAAGCTAGACTTGGCGGGCGTGGTGCAGTGGACGCTCATGGACTTCACCCCGCGCAGCACGGCGGAGGTAGCGAACTTCGAGGAGCACTTCGGCCTCTACCGGCTCGACGGCACACCTAAGCCCGCCGCCGAGATATTCAAGAACGGGTTTTTTGGCCGCATATTGCCCAGCGAAACCAAGACCTACCTGCCCCTCGGCACGGCAGACAACCCCAACCTTAGCCCGTAGGAGCCTCGCCATGGAAGACGCGCTCGACCGTGCCGCCGACACAGTCACCATCGACTTGTTCGACCAGTTGGACATCCGCGCGGGTCGCGTAACGTCAGTCGACCCGTTTCCAGAGGCGCGCAAGCCCTCCTACAAACTGCGAATAGACTTCGGGCCGCTTGGTGTCAAGCAGTCGAGCGCACAGCTTACCGCGCACTACAAGCCTGAGGAGTTGGTGGGCAGAATGGTGGTCGCGGTGGTCAACTTCCCTCCGCGCCGCATAGCCGGGTTTTCTTCAGAGGTGTTGGTGCTCGGTGTGCCCGACACCGGCGTTGCCCGGCAAGGTGGGGTTATCCTGCTCTCGCCGGAGCGAGACGTAGAGCCAGGGGCAGGGGTATTCTAAACGGGCACAATGGCATGCCTTTTGCATTACTGTCGGTAGGCATGGGCACGTGGAGCGCCACGCGCCCGACGTACAAGGCAAATTGCGAAAGGATGGAACACCATGTCTAACCAGATCACACGAACGGAGCGGACCACTACCACCTCTACCGAGGCGGTCCCGGCGGTCCCTGTAGTACCAGTAGAAACCGCTACCACCACCAGCACGACCACTACCACCGAAGTGCAGCCTGCCGCCCCGCAGACCAACAATATCAACGTCGCACCTACGACGGGAGCGGACACTGCGGGTGGCGCTCAGGTCTCGATCAATGTGCCCGCCCCGGGCACCGGCACGACGAACGTCAACGTCAACGAGTAAGCCTGCGCCCCAACCCGGCCTTGAGTGGCTGTGCGACCGGTAATCACCACCGGTGATGGTTCGGAAAGGAGGCGTGATTGCCTCCTTTTCTATTGCCGGACGATTCTAATCTGTCTCTAACATTCCTCTAAGGTTTCGTTAATGGATAGCTGCCATAATGAATACATCGCGGGAGCGCACATACCAGTAAGGGCACTGGTATCGAGATAAACAATTAGGGAATGGGACCTAGCCGCGGTCGTCGTAAAGTGTGCTCCCGCCGATCCGTATTCAAACGGGCCTCTCCGCCCACGAGTCAGAGACATTCAGTTGTCTGGCTCGTCGGGCAGGTCACACGACCAGGAGAGGCCTGACCTATACAAAGTGGAATGAGGAACTGGAACGGTCCACATCAGGACCACTTGCCGCAAGGCAGACTAAATCATCTTGAACAGACGGAGTGTGAAACGATGATCGGACGCGTTGCAAGAGCTGTGCTGGCTTCGGTGCTGCTGGTGCTGCTGTTGGTGCTGGGAGGGCTGTCGGTAAGCGGGATCGCCTCCAACCTGCGCATGGCAGACCAGTCCACGGCCTCCGGCGATGCTCCCACCGCGCAGGTCAAGCCCGCCAGCAACCAGGCCAACGCACCCGCCCCGACCGACAACGCCGTGCTCGCCCCTGAGCCACAGGTGCCGGTGCAGGGGGGTGTGCTCGATGCCAGGGCTGCCGCTCGCAAGGCTGGACCCGCTGTGGTGACGGTGGTGAACTACCTCGATGTGAACTCTCAGCAGGGTGCGTTTGGGGCGGTACCACAGGCCAGCGGCTCGGGAGTAATAATCGACAGCAGGGGCTATATAGTTACGAATAACCACGTTGTAGAGAACCAGCGCAGCCTGGAAGTTATCTTCTCGGATGGCGAGAAAGCGCCCGCCACCCTGGTAGGCACCGACCCCTTCTCCGACCTGGCGGTGCTCAAGGTAGACACCACGGTACCCGCCTTCGCAAGTTGGGGCGACAGTGACAGCCTGGAACCGGGCCAGCCCGTAGTGGCGATTGGTTCCGCGCTAGGTGACTACCAGAACAGCGTCACCGCCGGTGTGGTGAGCCAGGTACACCGGGACATCAAGGACGCCGACTCCACCGCGTTGCGCGACCTGATCCAGACCGACGCCGCCATCAACCACGGCAATTCGGGCGGCCCGCTGCTCGACATCGAAGGTAACGTTATCGGCATCAACGTGGCCGTGGTTCGCAACAGCGGGCTGACAGGCGACATTGCGGAAGGGCTTGGGTTCGCTATCCCTTCAAACACCGCCAAACAGGTCGCGGACCAAATCATCACTAACGGCAGCGTGTCACGACCTTTCATAGGCATCACCTACCAGATGATCAATGAGAGGCTGGCCGGGCAGGAAAACCTACCTCGCGACTACGGGGTGTTAATCTCTCAGGTCTCGCCCGGAAGCCCAGCCGAAAAAGCCGGTATCACGCCCGGTAGCATAATCACAAAGTTCGAGGGCGTAGAACTCAACGAGGACAACACCCTCATGGAGCTGCTTATGCAGCACAAAGTCGGAGACACCGTGACGCTTACGATACTCGAAGAAGGCGCAAGCGATGAGAAGGACGTTCAGGTCACTCTCGCCTCCCGCCCGAAGGACTCGTAAGGTCCAACCCAACTAAGCCAACTACCTTCCTCCCTCCTCGAACAAGAAGGCCTGCCTAACAAGCAGGCCTTCTTGTTGTCCTGGTTAGTACAAGCCCGCGGTCAGGTCGCATGTTACTTGTGCGTGCCCTGCGGGACCTCTCAACCCATCCGGTATAATGTGCGCTGATGGGGGCCATGCGAAGTGACGTAGCATTGAAACCTCGACGCTACCAACTAGAAATCGGAATATGCAGCCTCACTTCGCACAATTTGCGAGCGCATGATGAACAGGAGGAACGTATGTCAGCAAGTATCGCTGTCATCGTAATCGATTGCGTTGATTCCGAGCCGGTGGCGAAGTTTTGGATGGGGGCGCTGGGGTACGAGGTCGCCGCGCAGGATGGCACCTGGATCAAGCTGCGCGATCCGCTTGGTGTGGGACCAGCCCTGGCGATAGATCCCGTGCCTGAGGCAAAGATCGTCAAGAACCGCGTGCATCTCGATCTCAAGCCAAGCGATTCGATGGATGCCGAGGTAGCGCGGCTCGAACAGCTGGGAGCGCGCATCGCTAGAGTGTTCCCAGGCGACCATACGATCATGCTCGACCCTGAGGGCAACGAGTTCTGCGTTGTCGAGCCGCATTCACTGGCGTAGGCACTGGGGCGCGCGACACCACGGGCCGAAGCAGCGACTGAGCTAGGGCAACATATCTGTTGCCATTTATCTGGAGCCTGAACTATATGCAATTTGACCGCGTCTACTCCACAATAGAATGCCACACAGCAGGGGAGCCGTTACGCATCGTAACCTCCGGCATCCCCTTCATCTCAGGAGCCACCATCCTGGAGCGGCGTCGCTGGGTGCAGGAGAACCTGGATCACGTGAGGCGCGCCCTGATGCACGAGCCCCGGGGCCACGCCGATATGTACGGTTGCTATGTAACTCCGCCGGTGACGCCCCAGGCCGACCTCGGGGTCATCTTCATGCACAACGAGGGATACAGCACGATGTGCGGGCATGGAGTGATAGCCCTGGCCGCAGCTGCTGTGTCAACCGGCATGGTGCCCGCCACCTCTCCCGAAACACGCATGGGCATGGACACTCCCGCCGGGTTTGTGGAGGCGTTCGTGGAGTGGGACGGGCAGAAAACCGGCCGCACCCGCTTCCTGAACGTCCCTTCCTTCCTGTACCGGCGCGACCTGACCGTTCAGACCCCCGGCTTCGGCACGTTGACGGTTGACGTGGCGTTTGGAGGGGCTTTCTACGCTTATCTTGAGGCAGAACAAGCGGGCCTCGCTGTTAGACCGGCCCACTACCGCGACCTCATTCAGCTTGGTGACGAGGTAAAGCACGCGGTCGAGGCCGCCATCTCTGTTGTGCACCCTCTAGAGCCGCAGTTGCAAGGCATCTATGGCACAATCATCTCCGGCCCACCTTCCGCGCCAGGTGCCGACCAGGCGAACGTGTGCGTCTTTGCCGACCGCGAGGTAGATCGTTCGCCTACAGGCACGGGCACAGCCGGACGCGTGGCGCAACTGCATGCCAGGGGGAGATTGGCGCTTGGGCAGATCTTCGTCAATGAAAGCATCATCGGCACCCGCTTCACCGGCAGGGTCGTGGAAGAGACTACCGTTGGGGAGTTTCCGGCGGTCATCCCTGAGGTGGCGGGGCAGGGCTACATAGTAGGCTTCTGCCAGTGGGTTGTGGACCGCGAAGACCCCGTGGCGGAAGGTTTCTTCCTGCGTTAGGGCCGAGAGGGTAAACACGGCTTCAGAAGGCCGGGCATGTGCTCCGCTGACGCGGACAAGAAGAACCCGGAGCACGCGTGCTCCGGGTTTGGCTTCACATCTGACTGTCTCTGCTTATCTATTGCCGTAGAGGACGCGATTACGCTCGTGTTCTTCGAGGGTGCGGGCAAACGCGTGCGTGTTTGTGCCGTCGTTCTTCGCCACGAAGTAGAGGTAGTCGACCGTCTCCGGGTTCACACTGGCTTCAATCGCGGCCAGCCCAGGCGCGGCAATCGGCCCCGGCGGAAGTCCCACTATCACGTAAGTGTTGTATGCATGTTCCACCCTGAGCTGGTCGAGCGACAACACAGGCCACCAATTACCTGGCTCGCCCACGGCATACTGTGTGGTAGGGTCCGCGTTCAAAAGCATGCCCTCCTTCACACGGTTCCAGTAGACCGCCGCGATGGTGCTAAGTTCCTCCTTCACCACGCCTTCCCTCTGGGTGATTGAGGCGATAGTCAGCATCTGGTGCACGGTGCGTCCCTGGGCGGCCAACTTCTCGCGCATCTCAGGGGTGATACGCTGCTGCATGGTGTCGATCATGATCTTGACAACCGCGTCCGTGTTATCGCCGGGGTTCTGCTTGATCTCGTAGGTATCCGGGAAGAGATAGCCTTCGAGGGTAGCCCCCGCGGGCGCACCCGCCTCCTGAAAGAACGTGCCGCCGTACTTTGCGATGCCTTCCGGCGACCGTGTGGCGTCCAGGAACGTGGTAGGCGTCACCAGGCCCTCCGCGCCAAGCTTCTCCGCTATCTCCTCCACCCTCAACCCTTCAATCACTGTGAAGCGCACGCCCGGCTCGTCGGCTATCGGGGCGGTGAGCACCTCTATTACTTCGCTGTTGTCCATGTTGGTGCGAAGCTGGAAGGTACCTGCCTTGATAAGAATGTCCTTGCCGCTGCTCCTGAGTTGCAGCCCGAACCAGAAGGCGCTGTCAATAATGTCCTGCGCCTCCAGGTTGGAAGCGATCTCGTTCACGCTTTCGCCGGGCGCAATAACGAACGCCACAGGCACGGACTCCTGTTCGCCGCCGCCACCAGCCTGCAAGGTGTTGCCGACGAACATGTAAATGCCCACGCCCGCGCCAAGCACCACCACAATCATGGTCAGACCAATAAGGCCCTTTATAATGCTGCCTACAATCTGCACGCTCTGAGGTCTCCTTTTCCTAGCCAGTTGCCATTGTAGCAAAGGGGAGGCTCACGCCGCAAGCAGGCGTACGGACCTCCTTCACAACAACCAGGCAGCCCACCTCGCTCCCGGCCACTGCCAACAGGCCCTATAATGGAGGCATGACCGAACACCTCCCGCCTCTACTGGCAATCACCGGCCCCACGGCTTCAGGGAAAAGCGCACTGGCCCTGGCACTGGCTGAAGAATTAGGAGCGGAAATCGTGACCGCCGACTCGCGCCAGGTATACCGGCTGATGGAAATCGGCACCGAAAAGCCGTCCGTTGAAGAGCAGGCGCGGGTGCCGCACCACATGATCGACCTTGTGTACC
This sequence comes from Chloroflexota bacterium, assembly GCA_030913985.1. Taxonomy (GTDB): domain Bacteria; phylum Chloroflexota; class Chloroflexia; order QHBQ01; family JADMIH01; genus JADMIH01. Next base: position 139,092 of record JALZHI010000001.1, read on the forward strand.
CGGACGAGCCTTATACGCTCGCCCTCTTCCAGCGCCAAGCCTACACAACTATCAACGACGTGCTGAGCCGGGGCAAACTCCCCATCCTGGCAGGCGGGACTCCACTTTACGTGAACGCCGTACTGGAGGGGTGGACCATACCCGAAGTTGAGCCGGACCTGGAACTGAGGGCGCGACTGGAGGCTGAAGCGACGGCACACGGTCCCGGACAGCTTCACCATCGCCTGGAACAACTGGACCCCAGTGCAGCGGCAGGAATTCTGCCCTCCAACACTCGGCGCATCGTGCGCGCCCTGGAGGTGATTGAGCGCACCGGGCGGCCTATCAGCGCGCAGCAGGACAAGGTTCCGCCGCCTTACCGCATACTGTCCATCGTGCTACGTTGTGAGACGCGCGAACTCTACCGGCGGATCGATTTGAGGGTTGACAGGCAGATAGAAAGGGGCCTGGTGGAGGAGGTGGCAGGCTTGCACGCGCGTGGCTATGGGTTCGACCTACCGTCGATGAGCGGCATAGGCTACCGGCAAATTGGCGAGTACCTCATGGGTCGAGCGACGTTGGAGCAGGCCGTACAGCGGATGAAGTGGGACACCCATGCCTTCTCACGCCACCAGGGCAACTGGTTCCGGCGGGCCAAGACTGCTGTGCAAATTGACGTCACTGAAGCGGACCCCCTGCCCGAGGCGCAGCGAGTTATACAGTCGTTCTTGGCCGCTGTCTACGAGGCAGAAGGAGGCAACTAAGCCCGAACCAGCTTCCCGCAGTTTTGTAAGGGCACCTCCCGTGGGGTATAATTAACAGAAGCCTTCAGGGCACCAACCACAAGGATGTGGACCATGAAATTCGCTAAACGCCTGGATAACCTGCCCCCGTACGTCTTCGCGGGGATGGCAAAGAAGATAGCCGACCTGCGCTCCTCAGGCATCGAGGTCATCAACCTGTCGATGGGCGACCCGGACGTGCCGACGCCCGGCTACCTGCTGGATGAACTCTGTGAGGCGGCGCGCCGGCCAGAAAACTCGCGCTATCCCGACTACTACGGCAAGATGAAGCTGCGTGAGGCCATTGCTGATTGGTACCACTCGCGTTTCGAGGTTGAGTTGGAGCCGCGCACCGAGGTCCTGCCTCTCATCGGCTCGAAGGAGGGCATCGCGAACGTCGCCCTGGCCTTCGTTGACCCCGGAGACGCGGCGTTGGTACCCGACCCGGCCTACCCGGTGTACAGGTTTGGCACGATAATGGCGGATGGGGTGATTTGCCCTCTGCCGCTCCACGCGGAGAACGGCTGGCTCCCGGACCTGGACGCGTTGGACGAAAGCTTGAGCGACCGCGTCAACGTGGTCTGGCTGAACTACCCGAACAACCCCACAGGAGCCACCGCCGACCTTGAGTTCTTCGAGCGGGTAGTTGCTTGGGCCAGGCGGCACGACGTCATAATCGCGCACGACAACCCCTACAGCGAGATTACATTCGACGGATACAGGGCACCTTCCATCCTGGAAGTACCGGGGGCGAAAGATGTCGCTGTCGAGTTTAATTCGATGAGCAAGACGTACTCGATGGCCGGGCTGAGGATCGGCATGGTAGTGGGCAACGCCGACATCATTGGGGCCTTAGGTCGCATCAAGACCAACATTGATTCGGGCATCTACGGTGCCGTACAGGACGCCGCCATCGCGGCGCTCACGGGAGACCAGTCCTGGATCCCTCAGCGGAACGAAATATACCGCGACCGCCGCGACAAACTCTGCAAGGGCCTGAGCGGCATCGGCATTCAGATCGAGCCGCCCAAGGCCAGCCTCTACCTCTGGGCCCCGGTGCCGAAGGGCTACACATCGGCGCAGTTCACCGAACTGATGCTCACCCAACTTGGCGTTGCGGTCACTTCCGGCGCTAGCTACGGCAAGCAAGGCGAAGGTTGGTTCCGCGTATCGCTCACGGTGCCCGACGCGGATATTGATGAGGCAGTCGGCAGGTTGCCGAAGCTACAGTTCTGAGAGACTGGTATAAAGTCGTTGGATACGCAGCAACTACACAGGAGGAGAAAGTTATCTCTACTCGAATGACAGACACGGGCAGGCCCGTGGAGAAAGCAATCCTTGTCGGAGTCGATACCGGCAAGCAGACACTGAGCGTGCAGGACTCGCTGGACGAGCTAGAGCAGCTTGCGGCCACGGCGGGTGTGGAGGTGCTTGGACGCCTCACACAGAAGCTAAATGATCCCAACCCGGCAACACTGGTGGGCAAGGGCAAGGTAGAGGAAATCAAGGCGCTCAGGGAGCAGCTTGGAGCCGACGTGGTGCTCTTTGACGAAGAGCTGACTCCCACACAGCAGCGCAACCTTGAGGAGGTGCTGGCGGCCAAGCTACTCGACCGCACCGGCCTCATCCTTGACATATTTGCCCGACACGCACAGACGCGCGAGGGCCGACTCCAGGTGGAACTCGCCCAGCTTGAATACCGGCTGCCGAGGCTCACCCGCATGTGGACCCACCTTTCCCGGCAGGCAGCCGGTGGCGTGGGCCTGCGCGGTCCCGGTGAGACCCAGCTTGAGGTGGACCGCCGCCGTTCATCGGAGCGCATCGCCAAGCTGCGCGAGGAATTGAAGGAGGTCCACTCACACCGCGAGCTTTACAGACAGAAGCGCCGCCGAGAGGGCCTCCCTGTTGTGGCCCTGGTCGGCTACACGAACGCCGGCAAGTCCACCCTCCTCAACGCCCTGAGCAAGTCGGAGGTGTACGCCGCGAACGTGCTCTTCGCGACCCTCGACCCGACGACCCGCCTGGTAAAGCTGCCCGAAGGGCAGGAGGCGTTGCTTACCGACACGGTGGGTTTTATCCAGCGCCTGCCCACGCAACTTGTGGCGGCCTTCAGGGCCACGCTGGAGGAGATACAGGACGCGGATGTCCTGCTGCACGTCGTAGACCTCACGCACCCCAACGCGGAGGAGCAGGCGGCAACGGTAGATCGCGTGCTAGGCGAGCTGGGCATAAAGGACAAGCCGATGATCACCGCCCTCAACAAGATCGACCGACTCTTCCCGGAGCTTGCCAGCAACGGCTCGGTTAACGGCGGCTCAGATGGCACGGACGGGGCAGGCGAGCCGGGACTGGACGTTGCGAACATCAGCGCGCGCATCTCCGGCGAGATGGAACTGGGGCCGAACTTCGTGCCTGTGTCCGCGCGGCGAGGTTGGGGCCTCAACGAGCTACTTGAGCGCATACAGCAGACGCTGAGCGACACCCTCGTGGCGATGCGGGTGCTCATACCCTACAACGAGAGCGAGCTCGTCTCGCGCTTCCACGAGCGCGGTATCATCAACACAGAGGAGCACACCGGCACGGGCACCCTCATCGACGGGCGGCTGCCCAAGAGGATGGTGCGTACCTACCAGCGTTACGAAGAGAGCAACGGCCACAACAAGCAGTAGCGGTGGCTATACGAAGAAAGGGACGGTTGCACACCGTCCCTTTCTTGATTCCTGCTATTGGTTGTTCGCCGTTAGGGTGTCGGACTTGCCGCCGCTCCGGGTGGTGTCGCGGTTGCCAGCAGGGGAGTGGTCTCAGGCGTGGTGGCATTGACCGCCCCCGGTTCCTGCGGCGTTATCGTCCCTGTGCCTGAGATCGTACCTGTGGCTTGCACGGCGGGAGAAGGCGTGCCCCCGGACTGCGGAGTGCCGGTCCCGGAAGGTGCCGTAGTACCTGCCGGAAGCACCGTGCCGGTAATAGTACCAGTGGCCGTTACCTCCTGGGTAGGCGCTAACGTGGGCAGGAGCGGTGTGGCAGTTGGCAAGGCCTTGGGCGGGTTGCTGAACCACGATTGCAGCGGCTGAATGACCGCGTTGCTCACCAGGTAGACTTCCGTGCTGTCGGGGGTCTTTACGTAGTAGGCGGAACCGTCAATAGTCGGGTCGCCCACGAGCAGCGTGCGCTTGGTGCCTGCGGCATCGCTGTAGGTAATGGTGGCTGTGATGTCGGGCTGTGCTAGGCCGAACTGAGCTAGGTCGCCTGCCTCCGTTATCGTGCCCGAGGCCTGTAGACTCTGTAGCTGGTCCGCGAGTCCGCCAACCGCGAACGGCTCGGCTGTGTCGGAGATCGGCTCCCTGATCGACCAGATGGTGGTCGTGACGTCCTTCGTGATTAGCAGCCTCTGGGTGCCGCTTACCGCCTCCAGGCCAATTACCGGGTTCTGGTCCTCCCAGACGTAAGTCACGGGCTCCGGTGTAGGCTCGCCCGGAGTTGTGGTCCCCCTGTTGCCTCCCAGCGCCACGGCCAGCCCGCCAAGAACGACCAGCAGCACCAGCATGATGATGGTTGTGCGATAGCGTTCCATATTACCTTCGCCTCCACCACATCATCACACCCGCCAAGGCCACCAGCAGCGGCAGACCAAGCACCGTGCCGATGAGCACCAGGTTCCGCTGTCCCGCGTCCAGCGCCACCGTGCGCGGCGTCGAGGGGTCTTTGGGCCTGATTGACACAAGTTCGTTAGCCCCTGCCAGGTAAGAGATCGTATTGCCAAACAGGTCAACGTTGTAGATCGGGATTTGCTGTTGCAAGATGTTGTTGCTGGCAAAGTCGCCGTCACCGAACGCCACGATACGCGTGCCAACGTTGGTGGTACCGGTAACTGTGCCCGTCGCCGGGTCCGCAGCCTCCACGAGGGCCGCCAGGGTGACGGGGCCGGGCAGGTCCGCGCCCTCATCGTAGCCGGGCTGCGTCGTGCCGCTGAGGGTCGTCTCAAGCCAGCTAAGGGGTGGGGTGCTAACCGTGCGCACAATAGGCCTGACTTGGAAGCCTGCCTTTGGCGTGCCCTCCCGAAAGCCCAGCGAGGCGAGGAAGGCTGTCCGTAGCTGGTTTCGCTCAAGGTCGCTCGTGATGTCGGTGGACGGGTACGTGTCAGGGCCGAGGATACTGGCGTCGGAAGGGTCCAGCTGTATGGCCTGGTCGAGCGCCACACCCTGCACCGGCTCCAGTCCGTAGGGCGTGAGCAGATCGTGCAAGGGCTTCTGTGCCTCCGGCGACATAGCCGGGTCCATTATCACCAACAGGTGTCCGCCCGCGTCGAGGTAGCCCTGGATCGTCTGCATCTCCTGCGGCGTAATCGCCTGCTGAGGCTCGGCTATGACCAGCACGGTAACGTTCGACACTGTTAACGTCGGAGATGTCACCAGGCTCCAGGAAATCGTCCTGTAGTTGTTTTGCTCAAGCGACTCCCGCGCGGTCGAGTAAGCACCTGCGTCGAAGGCGTTGATGTCGCGCTCGCCGTGTCCCGTGAGGAAAGCCACCGTATTGACCCTGTTTTGCCCCAGGCGCACAATCGCGCTGGTGAAGTCGCGCTCCGTGATGCTGTCGGCTATCTCGCGCTTCTCACCGTCGGTGAACACGACCACACCCTCTCGCGTGATACCAAAGCCCACCGCCCGCGCGGGCTGCGCGAAGGGGTCGATAATCTCGTAGGTTAGCTTGCGGTTGCGGGTGCTGTACTCGCGAAGCAAGTCCTCGGCCTGTTGCCGCGAAGCCCCATTGTCTCGGCGTATGAAGGCGACAGCCTGTACGTTGCCGGGCCGCTCGTTGAGGCTGTCGAGCACGCTCTGCGTCTGGGGCGACAGCGAGAAGTCGCCGCCCGCCGTCCAGTCGGCTCTTACCGTGGCGACGTTCTCCGAGAGGACGTTGATAACCACCGCGATGCCGATAGCCGCGATTGAGGCGACCAGCGCGTTGGTGGTGAGGCGGGTGCTGCGTTTGCCTGCGGCTTCGCCCACCGATTCAGGCGCGGCCAGCACAAAGATGGCGAAACTGACTATGGCCGCGATGATCAAGATTCGCAGCGTCAGGTCCATTGTGCCGAAGTCTAGCGTCAGGCCCTGGAAGGCAGCCCAGTAGAAGAGAGCGATACCCCCGAAGCCGAGCGCCGCGAAACCGGCAAGAGTGGCGATGAGGGCACGTCCGGACTTATTCATGCCCTGTACCTCCTGGCTTCGACTATTTGGATAGTGATGAAGAGCACGGCCCCCGTGAACGTGAGGAAATAGATGACATCCGTCAGGTCCACGATGCCGCGCACGAACGGGTCGTAGCGGTCACCAATCGAAAGCTTGGCGAGCACCGCCGCGACATTGGGCGCAACGTTGCTGGTCAGCACGGTGATGATGAACAGCACCAGCAGGATTGCCAGCGCGATCACCGCCGACAGTATCTGGTTGGACGTTAGCGACGAGGCAAACAGCCCCACCGACAGAAAGGCCATACCCAGTAGCAGCAGGCCAATGTACCCGCTGAAGATCGGCCCCCAATCGGGGTTGCCCCGGAACAGGACCAGTATCAGCGGGTAAAGAATGGTGAGGAACATCATCGCCGCATACAGCCCCAATGCTCCCAGGAACTTGCCTATTACCACTGACCAGTCCTTGACGGGCGCGGTGAGTAGCAGTTCTAGCGTGCCGGTGCGGGACTCTTCAGCCAGCAGCCGCATAGTCAGCGCGGGCGAGACTAGCAGCAGCAGGATCGGGATCACTCCAAACACGCTGCGCATGCTCGCATCGCCTGAGGTGGCGCTAGCTGTGAAGAAGAGGCCCGTAATTACCAGCCAAAACGCCACAATGATGTACGCGATGGGCGACACAAAGTAGGAGCGCAACTCCTTACCGGCCACGTAGAGGGCGTTTCTCATCCTCTTACCCTCCTGCGGGTGACCACGCTCGCCTTCGGTTCGGCGGCGACCTCCGCATCATCTACATCCCCCGCGCCTGAGTCCTCAGCTACACCGTCGTCGCCATCATCCGAGTAGCCTTCCTCGTCACCGTATTCTTCGTCGGCAGCGGCCTGCTCGTCCTGCGAGATGACCCTGATGAAGATGTCTTCCAGGCTGGGTCGGTATACCTTCAGCTCAAGTAGCTGGTTGCCGGAGCCGACTATGGCGGACGCCAAGTCCGCCCTCACGTCCACGCCCGGCGCGCCCTCAACCTGGTAGTTGTAGGTACCGGCGGGCAGCGCTTCAGGGGCAGTGTCGGTGGCACCGTCCTGGCTTGTGCTAAGTAGACCGGCGCTCTCTACAGAAGGCACATTGCGGAGGGCCGCCAGCACGCTGCCAGGCGCGCCCACCACTTCCAGGTGGACCGTCTGCGCCTCGTTGGCCGTAGCCGCCAGGTGCACGGGTGTGTCCAGCGCCACAAGCCGCCCACGATTGATGATAACCACCCGGTCGCAGACCATGCTCACTTCAGCCAGTATGTGCGTGCTTAGGATGACGGTGTGGTCCCGTCCAAGCTCGCGGATTAGCTCGCGCACGCCCGTTATCTGCACCGGGTCGAGGCCCACGGTCGGCTCGTCCAGTATCAGCACGTCGGGGTTGTGCAACATCGCCTGGGCGAGGCCCACGCGCTGCCTGTAGCCACGAGACAGCGCGCCAATCTGCTTGTGCGCCACGTCGGTGATGTTGAGCCGGTCCATCACCTCACCGATGCGGGCTTTGCGCTCTCGCGCGCTATGGGTACCCGTAATCCGGGCGCGGAAGTCGAGGTACTCGGTGGGTGTTAGTTCGGTATAAAGGGGCACGGTCTCGGGAAGGTACCCGAGGTGCTTCCTGGCCTCCAGTGACTTGTCCGCCACGTCGAACCCCGCCACCCGCACGCTACCCGACGTAGCGGGGATGAAGCCGGTGATGATGCGCATCGTGGTGGTCTTGCCCGCGCCGTTGGGACCGAGAAAACCGAGGATTTCGCCTCGTTCGACGCTGAAGGTTATGTCACGTAGGGCTTGGAAGCTGCCGTAATCTTTAGTCAGGTTTTCCACCTCTATCATGCAGAGATGTCCTCACTTTCAGGCATTATTCGGCCCGAATATTGGTTTCGGGAATGGGGAACGTTGGCCGCGCATGGTACGCGAAGCAACATCGCATTGTATCTAATGGCTCTGCATGTTGTCAAGGAATGGACCGATGGCGTAGATGGCGAGCGACAAAGCAAGAGAGGCAGCCGAAACGGCTGCCTCTCTTTATATCCATCTCAGTTACCGCCCGGCTGTTATGTAGTAGCAGCTCCAATGGCTCTGCATGCCTATGCTCCAGGCTTTGGCGGTGGCGAAAATCTGCGACTTCGCGTCGTAAATGTTGTTGGTACGGTATGGGTTCCACCTACCGCCCCAGGTGCCCCTGTGATACTGGAACAGGCCAAGATAGAGGCCCTGCGGGCCGACCGCGTTGGGGTTGCCGCTCGACTCGCACATCATCACCCGGTACATCTTGTCGATGGTCTGCGGATACGGGTACATTGCCTTCGCCTCGACCATCCACGCGCGATACTGCGCCAGACGGTCCGCCCTTGAAGCCTGCGCGTTTGCGGGTGAGGCAGCAGCGGCAAACATGCCGCACATGACTAGCACCACGGCTATAGTGGCGGCAAAACGCGACCTGCCCGCCGCGCCAAATACACCTAATATTCCCTGCATTATTGACCTTCCTCCTCGCATAAATAGAGCGCCACAGTTCCTTCGCGCCGGGAAGTGGCTAATCGTATATACGGGAGGCGCAAGTTATGAGTCAATGGTAATGACCCATTTATACTACTAAGAGGAGCATCTTTTACGTATTTCTACGTAAGAAAATTGAGGGTCTACAATGATGCTTCTTTGATACGCTGGGTGAGGCCGGAATAGCGGAGCGTGGACGTAGTATTTTGCACGGCCCGCTTTACAGCCTCGGGCGAACCCGCCAAAACGACTAGGTTCCGGGCACGACTCACAGCCGTGTACATGAGGTTGCGCTGCAACATCCTGCCCTGTTGCGGCAGCACCGGCATGATTACAGCGGGGTACTCGCTGCCCTGCGCCTTGTGCACGGAGATGGCGTAGGCGTGCGTCAACTCGTCAAGCTCCTGGAACGTATACTCCACCGTCCACTCCGCGTCAAAGCTGACCACCACCCGCTCTTCTTCGAGGTCGATGCGCAAGATGCGCCCAAGCTCGCCGTTGGACACCTGCTTTTCGTAGTCGTTCACCACCTGCATCACTTTGTCGCCTACGCGGTAGATGCGGCCCCCGAAGCGGCGCTCCTCCTTCGTGGCTGCGGGCGGGTTGAGCACGGCCTGGAGGTTGACGTTCAGCGCATCCACCCCGCACACCCCGCCGTAGATTGGAGCCAGCACCTGTATGTCGTCCACGGGGTCGAGCTTGAAGTGCTGGGGCAGGCGGCGCGTTGCCAGGTCTACAACCAGTTGCGCGCAGGCGGTGGGGTCGGGCTGGGGCAGGAAGAAGAAGTCCATGATGCCCTTGCCCGTGCGTGGTACACGCCCCGCGTTGATGCGGTGAGCGTTGGAGATGATGGCGCTGCCCTCCGGCTGACGGAAAATCGTCTCCAACGTAATTACCGGCACCGTTCCGCTGACTATAATGTCCTTGAACACAGAACCGGCACCCACTGGCGGCAGTTGGTCCGCGTCGCCCACCAGCAGCAGGTGCGCGCCCACAGGCACCGCGTTGAGGAGCGCGTCCGCTAGCGGCAGGTCCATCATTGAGGCTTCGTCCACCACTACCAGGTCGGCCTCAATGGGCGCGCGTACCTGGTAGCTGCCTCCCGGCTTCAGTTCGAGTAGGCGGTGGATCGTGCTTGCACCCACCCCCGTAGCCTCGGTCAATCGCTTGGCGGCCCTCCCCGTGGGTGCCGCCAGCGCGACAGTCCGCCCCTTCGCCTTCAGGAGCCGCACAATGCCTCTCAGGGTCGTTGTCTTGCCCGTTCCCGGCCCGCCCGTAACCACCACCACCCTTTGCGACAGCGTGGCTCGTATCGCCTCCTGCTGCTGCTCGGTGAGATGCACCGTCTCAAGCGTGGACAGAAAGCGCCAGGCCGAGTCCCAATCAACTCGCTGGAAGGCAGAGAGCCGGTCTTCGCCTGCCACGCAGATCCTTGCCAGCGCCGCCGCGACCGACACCTCGGCGCTGTGCATCTCCGTCAAGTAGGCGCGGTCGTGTGGCTCCGTACTCCCATCTTCATCAAGATTGGCTAACGCCAGGAAACCTGCCTGCCGAAGCTCGGGGAGATTAGCCCGGATCGTGTCGGTCGAGAGAGCGAGTAGCTGCGAAGCGCCTATCAGCAGGTCATCGAGTGGCAGATAAACGTGGCCGGACGAGGCGGCTTCCCGGAGCACCTGGGACACGCCAGCGCCTATGCGTTGCAGCGAGTTGGAGGCTATGCCAGCCTGCACGCCCAGGGTGTCAGCCACCTGGAACGTGACGCCGTACACCTCGGCAGGCAGACGATAGGGCTGCTCGCGCACCACAGTCTCGGCAGCGGTGCCGTACTTGCGAAGTATCCTGGCGGCCAGCGCGATAGGCACTCCCTGCCCTTGCAGAAAGACCATCAGGTCCTTAAGCGTGCGGCGCTCGGCCCATGCCTCAGCTATCTGCTGCGCCTTGCGATGTCCAAGCCCCGGTACCTCACCGAGCCGGTGGGGCGCGTTGTCCAGCACCTCCACAGTGTCGAGGCCGAAGGTGTTGACTATGTGCTCGGCAAGTACCGGCCCAACACCCTTGAGCAGGCCCGAACTGAGGTACTTCTTGAGCGCGGCGGGAGTGCCGGGGGCCGCCGTCTGATAGCGCGCCACCTGGAACTGGCGACCGTACTGCGGGTGCTGTACCCAGTGCCCTTCCACGCGTAGACCTTCGCCCACGTTAACGGCGGGAAGGTGCCCCGCAATCGTTACCAACTGCTTCTGCCGGGGCACCTTCAGGCGGCCAATCGTGTAGCCGTTCTCTTCGTTTACGTAGGTGATCTTATCTACGACGCCGTCCAGCGTCTCAAGCGCACCTGAGGGCTGGACGGCGGTAGCTTCTTGTGATGGTTGGCCCATAGTTAGGCGTTAGAAGGGCAGTTCGTCCTCGTCATCCATCTCGCGTGGCTCGGCTGCCCTTCCCCTGCCACGACTCCCGCTGGCCGCTGCGACCATAGCCGGGGCGCTCTTCCCCACAGGCTCGGCTCCGCGCGTGCCTTCCGCCCCGTTCACCGAGTCCAGCATCAGCATGTCCGAGGCCACGATCTCGGTGCGATATTGCTTCTGGCCGTTCGCCTCGTACGACCGCGTGCGCAGCCGCCCCTCAATGTAGACGAGCCTGCCCTTTGCAAGGTGCTCGTTGCAAATCTGCGCCAGGCGGTCCCAGGCCACCACGTTGTGCCAGTCGGTCTCTTCCTGGGCGTTGCCTTCCTTGTCGGTCCACTGGCGATTGGTCGCCAGCGAGAAAGTGGTTACGGGCATCCCACTGCCGGTGTAGCGCATCTCCGGGTCGGCACCCAGGCGGCCAATCAACAGTACTTTGTTCAAACTCCTCGCCATCTCTTCATCTCCTCATATCAACTCTAACAACTCTGCGATACTCTTCAATTGTCCGGCTTGTGCGGGCCGCGATTACCCAGCCCTGGTAGCTCCCGTGCGGCTTGTGCGGGGCGTCAGGTCAATAGGCTCCTTATTTCCCCCGGCCACGGGGCGCAGCGCGGGGCGGGCCACACCCGAAGCGGCACCGTCCCTGGTAGAAGCCGCAGGGGAGCGCACTTCCGTCGCCGCGCGTGCGGCGGGCCTATCCGCCGGTCTCTCAGCCACGCGGTCCGGGGCTATAGACCGCTGCTCGTGGTGGTTAGCGCGCTCGGCCAGCTTGTCGCGCAGCTCGTGCAGGCGGTTGGCAACAAGCCTGTGGTGATGCGCCGTCTCGTATGCCTGCACGTAAGAACCGAGTGCCAGCATGAGCTTTATCATGTCCAGCTCGGGAATGCGCATGGTCAGGCGGGCGGTAGGCTCACCGGCGGGGGCCACACCCCCGGTATTCGTCTTCTTGCCGGGGCCGTTGCTGATGGTGAGGCGGTAGGGGAAGCGCGCGAAGCGGCCGCCTTCGCCTTCGTCCCACTCCAGCAGCACCGTGCGGCTCTCGATGTGGCCGTCTTCGCGCTGGCTGCCGCCGTACTTCTCCCACTTGCCGCCCGTAACCGCGACAAACAGGCGGTTGCACACAAGGTGCGTCAGGAGGCGGGCGTCGTCCTTATCGAGCCAGGCGCTGGCGTGGCCGGTCTGGCGGTTGGTAGCCTGGTCGTAACCGGCTATCTCTACCTTTACTTTCTCGATGCGCAGCGCGTCGTACAGGTTGAGGAAGTTCTTGTTGGTGGCGTAAACGTAAATCTCCGGGGACAACTTGGCACTTCTATCTCGCTCTTCCACTCTATCTACTCCTTTACTCAAACTCACAAAATCTCAAACCATCTCAAAACTCTTATGCCGCCTTCGGTTTCTCCTGAGCCTCCTCAACGAAACCGCACATGCGGAGGCTCTCGATATGTGCGCACCTCACCTGCCCGCACTCGCACTCCAACCCGTAACGACCGAGACGCACCCGGACCGGCGCTTCGTCTCCGTTGCGGACGATGTAGCCGTCGCTCGACCCGGTGACGCTGATGCGAGTAAGGGCCTTGTTCAGTGCGCGAATGTACGCCGTGTCGCGCATCGGCCTCTCCTCTCTGCTGAACAAATGTTCTACACAGATTATAGCACGGGGGTTCTATTTAGTCAATAGGTCTCAGGATGGTTTGTGGACCTTTTTCGGGCGTGGGCCGTGCGTACACGAGCACAAAACAAGAGGCCGCACCGCATAAGCAGCGTGGCCCCAGAGATCGTAATCGAGGACTGGAAATCAGGCGCAGTAGGCCGACTCCAGTTGCTTTATAGCCATGCGCAGGATACGCTCCTGTGGCAGCACGAGAATGCCGTGGGTGAGCGTCCGGTGAGCGTCCTCGGTTTGACCCGCCGCTATCTGCGCCCTGGACAGCGCCAGGAATCCATCCGGCCCGAGCTGGTGCATTGCAACTATTTCGGCAACGTCCAGGCTGCCACTCATGCGCAGGGCCAGCAGAAACTCCGCCATGCTCGACCCCTGCCGTCCCTCCCATGCCAGCGCTACGGCCTTCGCCAGGTGCTGGTGGTAAAGCTGCTCCGGGCTTACCAGCAAGTTGGGCTCCCTGCGCCGCAAGTTCGGGTCGGTGCCCAGCGTCCGATGTGTAGCACGCGGGGCCTGTGTGGGCGCACTTGCTGCCCTTTCAACGTTCCGCTTCCGGGACAACTGTATGGGAGGCGGAGGTGGAGCGTACGCAACGGTGGAACGCCCTGGTAGGTGCCCGGCGACGGCTGCGAAAAGCTTCCGTGGTCGCAGCGCCATGAGCCGAAGCGCCAGAGCATAGAATATGACAATGCCTACCAAGCCGGACAACAGGAAGGCCCAGGGCACGTTATTCGTCGCAGAGTTACCGGAGTCGATAAGCGGTACGTTCTGAAGGGGAGCCACTTCCTCTGCTAACGGCGCAGGAGCAGCGACTACCGCCCCCTCAGACTCCTCAGCCGGGGCCGCACCACCCCCAGCCAGTTGTGGAGGCAGCATGGAAGGCGACGACCCACCGTTCAAAATCCAGTCGGCCACGCCACGCTTCGTCACATCCAGCACTTCGGCACCTGTATCAACCGGCGCGGCAGCCAGCTTCGCGAAGCCGTAGTCCAGCAACGCCGCGCTATCGACATACCACCGGGGTGCGTTCAGCACAACAGAGATAAGGCGGCGGCCGTCGCGAGTGGCCGAAGTAACCAGGCACAGCCCGCCCTCATCCGTCCAGCCCGTCTTTATGCCGTCGGCACCTTCGTAGCGCGTCAGCATCTCGTTGGTATTGAGCATGTAGTGTCCGGGCGCTTCATAGCTTACCTGCTTCGCCACTTCATTGAAGGTAGGGAAGTGCATCGCGTACCACGAGAGGCTGGCGAGATCGTATGCGCTGGAGTAATGGCCTTCCATGTCCAGGCCATGCGGGTTGACGAAGTGGCTGTTGCGAAGGCCCAGTTGCTCGACGCGCGTGTTCATCAACGTAGAGAAGCGAGCGATGGGGTCGTCCGGGCTGCCCTCTACCGGGGCTACTTTGCCCGCCAGGCCCCGCGCCACCACCATCGAAGCGTCATTGCCCGAGGGAAGCATCATCCCGTAGATGAGGTCGAGCAACGTCTGCCGCTCGCCGCTGGTGAGGCCCATGCTCGATTCGCCTACAAGGTCGTCGTCCACCACCGTAAAGACCTCGTCCAGCTTGCCGTACTCGAGGGCCAATATGGCCGTAAGTATCTTGGTGGTGCTGGCGGGAGCCAGTTGGTCGTGCATAGCGCGCGAGTAGAGGATGCGACCGGAGGGGTACTCCACCACAATCGCGGCCCGAGCGCCGATTTCCGGCTCGGCAAGCGCCTCCTGTTGGGCGGGCGCGGCACCGGCGACCCGTCCCAAAGAACTCAGGAGAAGCAACAGGAGCAGGCAGACAGCGCCCGTGCGCGACCTCAAATGCCTCCGCGAATATGCACCCATACCTGGACCTCGAAGCAAAGGGAAGACTCCGCTCATTAGCTGCTGGAGCTAAGCGTGGGCGGAGTATAGCAGTTCAACTTCGGCCAAATGGGGTTTTCCACAATGTGGATAACTTTGTCAGGATGTGGAAAACTCTTGCTCCTGGAGCTTGACAAGGATCGATTGGTACACCGGCTCAACCGCCTTCGCAAAGGCCACAACTCGCTCCGCCGTGTCATAGACCCTGCCTCTGTCTAGCGGCCACAGCGGCTGCGTTTCGTATAGCCGCACCCACCCCCTGTCCCAGGGTTCCAGCCACACCCCCGCGCCAAGCTGCACCTGAAGGTCGAGCAGGCACTTGTCGAACTCTCGGTAGAGCGCCGTGTTGAGGGCCGCGTCCGCCTCCATGTGGAAGCCGATCTCTAGCCGCGCCTCCCGCTCGTGCACCCACACTTCGTAGTGCACGGACGCGTCATCCCCACTCCAGAACTTCACCAGCCGACCACGCGTCTGCACCTGAAAATGCAGTCCTGCCGCCTGCAAGTCCGCATCTGCCAGTCGGGCAACCTGAGCGACAAACTGGCTCGGTTTCAACTTAGGACCCGACAGCAATCCGGCGTCCGAGACGCTTCTGCCGGAAAACGATGCCTCGTCCGCTTCTTCTGTTTGGCTCACCGGGAAACTCACTCCGTAGTTGTTCTCCTAACTGCTGGGCGACCGCGACCCGGCCGCATCAAGCACCGCTGCAACGTCTTGAAGGCCCATCTCGTGGAGGCACGAAAGATAGCGCGTCATCACGGCCGCACGGTGCAGGCCCGTGTGCCCCTTGCACTGGTCGGGGGTCAACACAACCTCCGCGTCGCGTCCCAGGTCGGATCGTAACTTCTTCCGCAAGCGTTCCAATTCCCACCGCTCCCACTTATCGAAGGTGGACCTTCTCAACACCCTTTCAACGGGGCCGAGCCTTTGAGCGTTCCAGTTCGCTTCGGCAGGTAATGGTGCGGGCGCGCTAAGGGACGGAAGATAAGCGAGCGCCCATCTGTTGGCTGCCAGCATCTGTTCGTACACACGGCCCCCAAACAGCGGCACCATTTGAGCCAACTCGTGCGCCGTAAAGAAGTCACGTTGCGACAGTTCCAGGCTCCCCTCTGAGAGTATATAGTTGGGACACAGGTCGTCACCGCGCAACCGCCCAAAACGCACCCATGCAATCAAGCCTCTCCGGCAAAGCCACACTCTGCCTGGCCGCGAAACCACCAACAAGTCTATATCGTGCCGGCCACTCAGGTTGTCCACGGCGAGCGCGCCGGTGACTGCCACCATCCTCACAAAGGGCAACCGCTTAAGCCACCGTGTGTAAAGCCGCGCCCGCTTCCATACCTTCGCAGAGCTTTCAGCCCGCTCTTTGCGGATGGCAAACAGGGCGTCGCGCCCCTTCAAGCAATAGTTATCCCCCTCACTCGAAACAAGACGAATAAGACCAGGTTCGCTGCGAAGTGCCTCGGCTATCTCGTAGGCCGGATAGGAAGTGGCAATCTGGTAACGGTGTATTTCCGCCAGCGAAAGCGGGGCGTCAAACAGGTCGGCGTAAAGCAGCGCGCCAAGCACCGACGACGCCAGTGTCAGGCCCTGTTGGATCCCCTCAGTGCGTGGATGTTCTGCCAGGTTGCTTTCCAGTGTGGTAGCCACAGACAGACCTCGGAAGCGACAGATAGGTAACCCGATAGTAGAGTCTACCCTAAAAGGTTACAGGTCCTGCGCACATGCGCTGCCGCCGCAGAATCGCAGCTCTATTTTCGCATTTCATCAGGCTGTTAGCAAAATGCTGCTAATGCCGCAGACATGATCGCACAGACAGCTAGTTCTGAGGATAACACAACAGAGTGTACGGTGCCGGTTAGCCCCCGCCGTGTCGCGCTGCAAGTCACCAACTATTTCCTCAGGTTCTGCAACGGGTAATTGTATAATGCACCCGTTGAATTCATCGCAGCAACACGCCGGGTCGACTCGCGGGACACAAACGTCTGAGCAAAGTGTCGCCATCCGAACCCTCGTATACAGCCCGACCGCTTCTAGAAAAGAAAACACGGTTCGTAGGGCAAGTGAAGCAGCCAGTACCTTGCGGCTGAAGGCTATCATGAATCAATCCGCCACCAAACTACAATACGACGGAACCCCTTTGCACTATGGTCCTGCACGTACTTTGTTTCCGATGATTTGGAAGATTCTGTATAGGCTGCGGTATGTAGGGTGTTTCCTCCTTGGCGTTACGGCATTTTGGCCTGTACTCTCAACCTGGTTCCTGGCCGACGACTTCGGCCACCTGCGATGGCACGAGCACGTGTCCGGCTTAGAGACATTTCTCACCGCTAATGGTATGTTCTATCGCCCGCTGAGTACGTTTCTGACCTGGAACCTGGGTTACGCGCTGTTTGGCACAAATGCTCTCCCTTACCACGCGGTTAGTTTAGTCTTGCACGGGCTTACAGCGGCATTACTGGGCAAGGCTATAGCCACCGTTTCCAGTAACGAGCGTACGGGTTGGATCTCAGGAGCGCTATTCGCCGTGTACCCACTGTGCACCGAACCTGTTGTATGGCTCGCGGCGCAGTGGGACTTGTGGGCTGCTGTGTGTGCAACAGCAGCCATCCTGGGATTTGCACATGCCTGGCGCACGAGACGGCGCTCAAGCTATTTCCTGGGCTGGCTTGCCGCTCTGTGCGGCGTCTTCATGAAAGAGATTGTGCTCCCCCTTCCAGCGATTATTCCCTTCGTGGCGCTGGCTACGGAGATGAGCGCAAAGGAAGGTGAGACAAAGGCATGGCCCGGCAGTAGGCCCGAACGAATGGCGCTGCTCAAGCGGATAGTCCTGTGGTCCGCCCCGTTTGCTGTGCCTTCGCTGGTATTCGTCATAGTCAGGCTGCTGGGCAGGGGTAGTTTAGGGGGCTACGAATCAGCACGCAGCGACTACCATCTCTTCTTTTGGGATGCCCTCACAAGTGCCGCACGATTCATGATAATGCCGCTCAATCGGCAGGTGTTTGATGCGACCCTGGTGCAGGTCGTAGGCTCTGCAAGCTCGATGTTAGTGTTGATTGGGCTGTTTGTTTTCGGTCGAAGGCATTGGCACTTACACCTACTCGCTCTGGTCTGGTGGCTTGTGTTTCTTGTGCCCGTGCTCAATCTCATACTCCTGACGAGTGACGCAACGCGAGGCAACCGGATATTCTACTTCAGCTTGATGGGGTTCATGGTCTCTATGGCCGCGCTTATATCCGCCGCTATGGACCACCGGCGGGCCAGGGGAGCCTTAGCAGGTCTGGTGGGACTGGGGATACTTGTCTCCATTCCGGCTACCTGGAAGCAGTTGGAACCCTGGCAGCAAGCCTCTCGACAGGCAGAGCGCCTCGTCTACGAAATGTCGAGGGAAATCGTTCCGGTTCCATACCCTCCGGCGCAGGTCAACATCAAGAACCTACCGCTCGAGTACAAGGGGGCTTTCGTTTTCTGGAACGGGCTGGAGGAAGCTGTGAGAATATTTGGACGGCGGCAGATAGCGGTCGCTACCGTAGATGAGCTGGACCATACCCTGCTTGGGGCACCTTTCCTGGCGAACAGGAATGGTGTGTACAATGTCGAGCTAACTATGGATCCTCAGCGGCAACTCTACCACGTAAAAGACATACGCGGGGCAACAGCCGGCGGTATGCCACCTCCGGCGGGTGACGCACACACATGGGACTACGCAAGATGCCCTGAGATGCCGGGTGGCTGGCAACCCACAAATTCCACGTTCACGTGCTCGCAAGAACAGGCGTCACCTGGGTCCAGTGGGACTTACGCTACATTCAAGCCCAGCAATGACGATTCATATCTCACACTACCGACTCTGCCGCTAAGTCTAGAGGGCAACAGTTTTGTTCGAGTAGGCATCCACGCGCGCCTTGCGGAGAATAGAGAAGGTCGGTCCGGGCAGCTATTCTGGGCGACAAGACAGCCCGGCGAGTGGCTTGAGAAGAGGAGTATAACCTACGCCTTAGAACCCTCTAGGCAGTGGCGTATCTATTGGATTTACGTACCTGTGAGCAAGTTAGAGGCGCTTGAGCACGGGCTTCGCCTCGACCCCGTGCGCGGACCTGAAGGTGAGACCGTCAGCATCGACATTGCGTGGATCTCTATTACTGCGGTCCCATAAGGGTCGCGGCCCGCCACCGTTCATGGAGCGCGGAGTGCCTCAGACTAAGGCACATCACTTTCCGCGCATTTCCAGGGCCTGCTTGCCAATCAGCCCAAGCTGCACCTCGTTGGGAGTGCCTGCATCGGCGGGGTGCCACTCGAACCGCGCCCGCTCGAAGTATTGGACCGTATAGACCTTGCCGTCAGCCGGGCTGATCTCGGGTAGCTCCTCTGAGATAGGGTAGCCGAAAGCCGCCAACCCACCTTGCTGGTGCCAGAACCGGAGGAAAGCCTCCTTGACGCTGTGCCCGGTCTGCGGGAAGTACGCTCTGTCAGACGTCGATTCAAACGGAGCTACTTGCTGGAAGTAGCGGTCCTTCGTGACCCACAGGCCAACAGCCGCAAGCATGACTTCGTCCTGGGTGCCTGCGAACTCGGGGTGATGTTCCAGCACTGCCCGCTCAAAGTATTGCACTGTGCGCACTTGGCCGTCGAGCGGGTTCTGCTCGCTGACCTCCTCCGAGATGGGGTACCCCAGCTTCTGCACGCCCCCGTGCATCTCCCAGTACCGCCGGAATGCGCCACCCAGCGTATGCCCGCTTTCGAGGAAGTACAGCCGGTCGTTGGCGCTCGGCTTGGTGTTCAAATCGAACAGTATGTACCGCCTTGCAAGCTGTTTGACGCTGTAGTTGGCGAGCAGTCCAACGTAGTCGGGGTGCTGGCCCAACCATGTTTGGTCCGCGCTGAGCAGGTAGGAGGCACCGGCCCGTTGCAACCGGGCAATCTCCAGGATGCTGAAACTCTCCTCGTCCAAAGCCCACCCGGTGCGCCCGCTTGCGTAAAATAGCTCAGGGGCGTGCGGACCAACAATCACGATTTGCGAACCGGGTGGGGTGATGGAAGCGATCTCCGTCCCCGCTGCCCCAAGCTCCATCGCCTCCGTGCTTACTTCAGTGGAGGCCCAGGCGACCTGCCAACCCGATAGCGCCACTAGGCCGATTGCGCCCAGTACGGCCAGGTGCCCCACGCCCATGAGTGATGCCCTCCTGGCTCGCTCCCCAGCCTTCTGCGTGCGTGCGGCCACACTCCTGCCGAGGGCCGGGCGTGCTTGCGGACGTGCGGCGGGTGCTTCAGCGGGGGTCTCCGGCAGGTCCAGCAACCAGGCGGTGTGAGGCGACACTGCATAGTCGGATACCGGGTCGCGCTGCTGTTCGGTGATGGCCCGCCACACCCGCGCGGGCAACGTCCCCGCCCAAGACGCGCCGATACCCACTAGCGCACATGCGGGCAGTAGGACCGGCAGAAGCACGTCGTCATGCCGCGCCAGCCGCCCAGCATCCAGCAGGGCGTGTAGAAGCCCCGCCGCCAGCCATACGTTGAAGATGCCCCTCGTTCCCTGGCGCGCCCCGTTCAGCATCCCCGCTACTAGCAGCAGCAGACCTACTACCGAGAGCACCCGCCCGATGGTCATGCCCGTTAGCTGCACGTAGGTGCCATAGTTGAACAGGTTAGCAATCAAACCTGACGGGCCTCCCGCGCCATCGCCCACACCCAGGACCAGCACGTCCACCTTGGAGGAATAGAGCCACCACGCCCCGGCGGCAACAAGCAAGGTCGCCACGTAAGCGACCACTTTCCCCCTGTGTGCGGACCTGTGCCAGGCGTCACCCCAGGTAGCTACAGCCGCGCGCGGGTTTCGACCTTGTAGCCCGACCTGCAATCTTTCTCCGTCCACGGAGAGCACCAGGTAAGCGGCGGGCAGCGCCAGGAACAGACTGCCGGGATCAACCAGCGCCGCAATTCCGCCAACTGTGAGGGCGGCCAGGAACCTACCCGTTGAACCCTGCGGTTGAGCATGTGACACAGTGTCTCGCCAGCTCAGCAGAGTAAGCATCGCCAGCCCCTGCACCGCAAGGATCATTGTCGCTGGAGAAAACTGCTGGCCTAGGGTAACGCTCAGCGGCGTTACGGCAAAGAATAGCGTGGCATACACCGCGGCAAGGGAGCCTGCCGTGCGCCGGACCACGGCGAACAGAGCGAGCGCGGCAACTGCCGAAAATACCGCCGACAGCGCGCGCCCGACCCACTCCACTGGCACTCCCAGGTGCGCCCCCAGGGCAGAGAACCAGTTGAAGACCGGCAACCCAGCAAGCGGATTGGTCGGGGCCACCCCGTTCCAGGGCGGCGAGCCGAGCAGGAAGCCACCTTGCTCGGTGGCCGCAGGGAGTTGTCCGGCCAGGACCTTGGCATAGGCGACGTGCGTAGCCTGTACACCAAGTGGGCTGTCGAGCGCCGTAGCGGGGAGGGCTATCAGTCGCAGCCCCACAGTCACCAGCATCAGCAGACCGACCGCCGCGATCAATCGCCCCGACCAGGGCAACGCGGGAGCGTGGAAGCGGCGTGCGGGTGCTTCCTGGGCCTCTACTGGCAGTCTGAGGGGTGTGGAAGGGGTCTTGCCACGGCCATTGATCGGACCACCAAAGCCCTGTGGGTGGCGGGCGG